>JBBAOY010000016.1:12692-43059 GCA_040401095.1 Limnohabitans sp. | reverse complement strand
GCTTCATTGCGGAATCGTTTTTGGTCAAAGGCAAATTGCAAGGATAGTTGCGTGTCTTTTTCTCGAAGGAGGGGAATGGAGAGGTCAACCCCTTGCGAACTGGAAGGTCCTTTCGCATTCAATGAGATGTATTCAGATGCGATGAGGTTGTATTGCGAGTTAGAGGCATTGATACCCCCTCGCCATCCTGAATAACCAACAGGAAGCGTGTAACTCACCCTCTGAAAGTCCATACCTTTGCTGTGAACAGCTTGTGCGTCTGCACTGTCGCCTAAGCCCAATGGATTGTTTAAGGTAACTTTGCCAAGTGCGCGAAGTTCGCCGATAGATTTGGCTCCCGCGCTATCTAAAGAAATATTGCCATCTATTTTTTTTCCTTCTGCAATGGTTGCCACTGCTTCAGTTTCGCCGCTGTTTGCACCTGGTCGTAAGCTCACACTGGCTTTTACACCTGGGATTTCTGCAACTGCAGAAGACGCTCTATCGATCGCTTTTAAATCGACCAGAGAATTTTTAGGCTGTTGGTGCTCAATGGTGTTTTGCACCAAGTTGGTTTTACTGAGTTGCCCAGTAGGGTCTTCCACCAAGGCCCCTGAAAAACGCGCTTCAGCGATTTGGATCAACACATTGCCGTCTGTCAGGTCTTGGTTGGGCATTTCTGCAAATGCCAAGTAACCCATTTTTCTGTAGAAGTTGTTGACCGCTTCTGTGGCCTGTATCAACACGTCGGTGTTGATCATCACCCCAACATATTTCTCTACTACGCGAGCAAGTTGCTGGTCGGTAATGCGTTGGTTGCCTTTGAAGTTGATTTTTTTTATTTTGGGTTCGTTGGCTGCTTGTTCAACTGTTGCAACCTTTGGGGGCGCTTGCGTTTGCAACGGAGGAACATTCATCACTGCCGGTGTTGCAGAACGAATAGGAAATTGCACCCAACTGTCTCTAGGGCTAGGAGTTGGACTAGGTGGTGGGGTTGCAACTAAAGACTTGGCAATTGGTTGAGGAGTTGGGGTCGCAGCAGGTGGCGGACTAGCCGTTGCGGTTTCAGAAGCAGTGGGTGCAGGCGTGCGCGGTCGAGGTGGAAAACGGGTCCAGTTGTCCATGTCTGTGACTGGCCCCTGGGCAAAGCTTGGAAACGACAAACTTGCAGAGATAGCCAAGACGAGCGCAGTCCTTGCGCCTTGATGCGCAAAAATTGCGGGTATTGATTGCCGCGAATATTTTTTCTCACTCCCCAGCATGGGTGTCTTTCCATTCCTCTAAGTCCACTATGTAAGTCGGTATCAGATTCTTAAACTTGAATAAAAACGCCTATAAAAGTAATTTAATAGTATTAATAAATTAAGAAACCGGAAAATCAATCTATAAATATAAATAATTACTTTGAGAAAGGTGGGGTAATTATGGGAGCCCTAACCCATCTTGTTGGTATGGAGAATCCATAATAGAGGGGTTTTCATTCACATTTGGAGCTGATCTTGAACGCATTGACAAACAACACACCTAACCGCAGAACATTCATTTTGCAATCTGTAACAGGCCTCAGCGCCGTTGCAGTTGCGACACAAGCCAGCGCTCAAGCGATGGTTGATGAAAAAGACCCGCAAGCTGCTGCTTTGGCATACAAGGCCGATGCATCCACGGTCGACAAAGCTAAACAACCTAAATTTGCAGCAGGTCAAAACTGCGGCAGCTGTGCGTTGTTCCAGGGCAAAGCATCTGACGCTTCTGGCGGCTGCCCCTTGTTTGCAGGCAAGAAAGTAGCAACCAAAGGCTGGTGCTCTGCCTACGCTAAAAAAGCAGCGTAATCCCTTTTTTTATCCAAGAAGCACTGAGTGGTTTAGGCCCTCAGTGCTTTTTTTATGCGTGTCTAATTTAGTAAATCGCTGGCTCTTTTACTGGCGCACCAAATGTGGTCTCAAGGAAATCAAAGTCGCAGCCTTCGTTGGCTTGCAAGATATGTTTGCTAAACATCCAACCGTAGCCGCGTTCATAGCGGGGCGGAGCGGGTTGCCAAGCCGCTTTGCGTTTGGCGAACTCTTCGTCACTGATGTCTAAATGCAGAGATCGATTGGGCACATCCACGCTGATCATGTCGCCTGTTTTAACCAATGCCAATGGCCCGCCGATGTAAGACTCTGGCGCAGCATGCAAGATACAAGCGCCATAGCTGGTGCCGCTCATACGCGAATCAGACAAGCGGATCATGTCACGCACGCCTTGTTTCACCAGTTTGGTGGGTATGGGCAGCATGCCCCATTCCGGCATGCCTGGTCCGCCCTTGGGGCCTGCATTGCGCAAGACCAAGATGTCGTCAGCGGTAACGTCTAAGTTCTCGTCATCGACTGCGAGTTTCATTTCTGGGTAGCTGTCAAACACAATGGCACGGCCTGTGTGTTTTAAAAATTTAGGCTCGCATGCGCTGGGTTTGATCACGGCGCCATCAGGTGCTAAGTTGCCACGTAATACTGCTAGAGCACCTTCTGCATAGAGCGGGTTGTCTAAAGAGCGAATCACATCGTCGTTATGCACTTTGGCGCCGGCAATGTTTTCACCAATGGTTTTGCCGTTGATGGTCATTTGGTCCACATGCAGATGCTTGGACATGTTGTGCATCAAAGCTGGCAAGCCACCGGCGTAATAAAAATCTTCCATCAAATAGGTACTGCCACTCGGACGGATATTGGCAATCACCGGTACTTTGCGGCTGGCTGCATCAAAGTCGTCTAGTGAAATAGCGCACGCTGGCCCCGCGCGACGAGACATCGCTACCAAATGGATGATGGCGTTGGTGCTGCAGCCCATGGCCATGGCTACTGCAATCGCATTCTCAAAACTCTTGCGTGTCAAAACACGCGCTGGTGTGAGGTCTTCCCACACCATTTCCACAATGCGACGACCACAGGCTGCCGACATACGCGTGTGGTTGGCATCTGCTGCAGGAATGCTGGACGCGCCTGGCAATGTGAGACCCAACGCTTCTGCAATGCCCATCATGGTCGCAGCAGTGCCCATGGTCATGCAGGTGCCGTGGGTACGGGCGATGCCGGCTTCTACTTCTAGCCATTGCACCTCGGTGATTTTTCCGGCGCGGCGCTCGTCCCAGTATTTCCATGCGTCGGAGCCTGAGCCCAATACCTTGCCATTCCAGTTGCCGCGCAACATGGGACCAGCGGGTAAGTAAACAAAAGGCACGGCTGCAGACAGAGCGCCCATCACCAGACCAGGAGTGGTTTTGTCGCAACCGCCCATGAGGACCGCGCCATCGATGGGGTGGCTACGAATCAGTTCTTCTGTTTCCATCGCCAGCAAGTTGCGATAAAGCATAGGAGTAGGGCGCACGAACGCTTCCGCTAATGAGAGTGCAGGCAATTCCAGTGGCATACCACCAGCTTGCAAGATGCCGCGTTTCACATCTTCCACACGTTGCTTGAAATGCGTGTGGCAGGGATTAATGTCGGACCAGGTATTGATGATGGCAATGACGGGTTTGCCTACCCAGTCTTCAGGGCCTAAGCCCAATTGCATGGCGCGCGAGCGGTGGCCGAACGAGCGCAAGTCGTCTGGTTTGAACCAGCGGGCGCTGCGTAGGGAGTCGGGGGATTTTTTGTGAAGGTTGTTTGGCATAAATTAACTTTTGAGAATTCCAATCATCTTAGCCAAGTTCGAAATTGGGGCAAATTTACGCAGATGGCAATTAATGTATATATATAAGTTGACAAAATATATTAAATTGTATTAATATATGTATATGTCAAAAACTACACGCGCTCTTTCTCAGCTACCGCCCGCTACGGCGGCGGCCCTTGAAAAACTTGGGGCAGATTTGGCGGTTGCGCGCTTGCGACGTAAAGAGTCGCTAAGAACTTGGGCGCATCGGATGGGCGTTTCAGTGCCTACGCTGCAGCGAATGGAGTCGGGTGACCCCGCCGTTGGAATAGGCATTGTGGCGACAGCGCTTTGGCTGATACAACGCGATGGCGAATTAAGCAAACTCGCTGCGCCAGAACAAGACCTGGGCGCCATTGAAATGGATATCCGCAAGGCGGTTGAACTTGGACGCGCGCGCGCGCGTGTATCGGCAGACGCCCGAACAAATGCAAAACTGTCTTGAACCTAATATGCGACTAGATGATTTGTACCTTTGGTATTTAGAAAACCCCCAAGTACCGCAATTGGTTGGTGCGTTGAAATTGGTTGCCGCTGGAAAAGGTGTTTCTCTGCGCTACGACCAGGATTGGCTGGTCAATGGGTTCGCTTTGAGTGAAGACTTGCCGCTGGTAGACACTGAATTTTTACCCTTAGGTCGTTTTTTGACAGATGTCCCTAAAGCAGTAGGCGCAGTAGATGACGCGCGGCCTGACCGTTGGGGTGAGAAAGTAATTCGTTTTGTAGACAAGCCGCAGCGTTTGTCCTTAATGGAGTATTTGTATTACGCTGGGGATGACCGTTTCGGAGCGCTGGGTGTTTCCACTTCGCCGATTCAATATGTGCCTCGAACTTCGAGTCCATTGCCTAGGCTTGAAGATGCACAGCAACTGAGCGAAGTGGTCGCCAAAATTGAAGCCTCGGAATCTTTGACGGCGTTGGAGACCAAGATCATTGCGGGAGGTGGTAGCCCGCTAGGTGGTGCTAAGCCCAAGGCGTTAATCAGCATAGATGGCCAGCAGTGGGTCATTAAGTTCTTTAACAATGAACCGGTGGATGCCCCCTTGGTTGAACATGCCTCGATGACGCTAGCCAAGCGAGCGGGTATCACAGTAGCTGAAACGAAAGTTATTGCCATTGCTGGTTTGCATGCGTTACTTATTCGTCGTTTTGACAGAGAGCCAGGAAGAAGGATTCATAGCATTTCAGCGGGAACGGCCATTCGAGCTGCTGCGCCCAATGGAGACTCGTTGCAAATGGGCTACCCCGAGCTTGCAAGGCTACTTCGCAGAGTTGGTATTACGCAGGCTAATGTGAACCAACAAGACGCGCAAGAGTTATTTCGGCGCATGGTTTTCAATATCCTCATTGACAACACAGACGACCACGAAAAAAACCATGCATTGCTGGTGGTTCATCCGTTTGAGCATGGTCGCTTGAAGTTGGCTCCTGCCTACGATGTACTTCCAACCAACTCAGGCCAGGGCTTTCAAGAATTTATCTGCGGTTCACTTGGGCAAGAATCCACGCTTGAAAATACTATGTCGCAATGTGATGCGTTTGGCTTGTCACCAGATGCTGCGGCAGATCAGATTCTTCAAGTTATTACCGCTGTGAACGAGTGGAAGCTGCATTTCTCACAAACAGGCGTGACCCCCAAAGATATTGATAGCTTGGCTCAGCAGATAGACGGGGCTTACCTATTGAATCAACGCATGAATTTTGACGCAACCAAATTTAAAAATTTGCCCACCAAGAAAATACGTTCAAGCCCATTTAAAACAAAATGAAAGTTGGACTCGGTAGGTAATCTAACGTTTCATTGCTGCCAAATACTGACCAAACTCAGCACCTGTTTCAGGATGTCGTAGCGCAAATTCAACGGTGGCTTTTAAAAAACCAATTTTGCTTCCGCAGTCGTAACGCACGCCTTCATAGGCGTAGGCATAAACCGCTTCTTCGGCGAGCATGCTTTGAATCGCGTCTGTTAGTTGGTATTCGCCACCGGCTCCAGGCTTTAAACCGTCTATGTGTTTAAAAATAGAGGGCGTAAAAATATAGCGCCCAACCACACCTTGGTCAGAGGGCGCGTCTTTGGGTTCGGGTTTCTCAACAATTTGCGACATTTTGGTAAGCCTGTCGCCAGCGGAAGAACCTTTGACTACGCCGTACGATTTGCTTTGCTCAGGCAGAATTTTTTCGACTGCCACGATAGAACTACGGTAGTGCTTGAACATTTCCACCATTTGTTTCAATACGCCGGGTTGGTGGTCGAGTAAGTCGTCTGCCAAGATCACTGCAAAGGGATCGTTGCCTACCAATTTGGCAGCGCAGTTCACAGCATGTCCAAGGCCTAAGGCCTCGGGTTGACGCACATAGACGCAATTCACGTTGGCGGGTTTGATATTGCGCACTAACTCCAAAAGTGCAGTTTTATTTTTTTGTTCTAACTCGTGTTCGAGTTCAAAAGATTTATCAAAGTGGTCCTCGATGCTGCGTTTGCTGCGGCCTGTGACAAAAATCATCTCAGTAATACCGGCCTCAATGGCTTCTTCTACCGCGTATTGAATCAATGGCTTATCTACGATGCACAGCATTTCCTTAGGACTTGCTTTGGTGGCTGGCAAAAAGCGGGTGCCAAGGCCTGCAACAGGAAATACGGCTTTTTTGATGTCGTTCATTTTGAAATATCCATGGATGTGTGGTGAGAGAGCTTGGCGCCGATATCTGGAAGTTAAGAGATGTAGTGAGATTGTTACGGAAGCGTTACGTAACAGTCATGAAATATTAATCTGTCAAAATGACATATTCGCAAAAAATCGATTTTACTTATGAAAATTTCTGTATTTGGCACGGGGTACGTGGGATTGGTGCAAGGAGCAATCCTTGCTGACGCGGGGCACCAAGTGATTTGCGTTGATATTGACGAAGATAAGCTGGCGCGTTTACGCAAAGGCGAGATTCCCATTTTTGAGCCCGGCTTGGAGCCCTTGGTCAAAAGTAATTTTGCAGAAGGTCGTTTGCAATTCACTTCCAATGCTGCTGAGGCGATAGCCCAATCAGAGATTCAATTCATTGCGGTGGGAACTCCGCCCAATGAAGACGGTAGTGCTGATCTGAAACATGTACTCAAAGTCGCCCAAACTATTGCACAACATATTCACGGTTATGCGGTGATTGTGGATAAATCGACTGTTCCTGTTGGCACAGCCGACAAGGTGCGTGACGCTGTCAGCCAGGTTCTCAAAGAACGTGGCGTCGATTTTGAATTTGATGTGGTGTCAAACCCTGAGTTTCTCAAAGAAGGTGCGGCAGTTGCTGACTGCCAGCGACCTGACCGCATTGTGATTGGCACCGACAGTGCGCGGGCTGAAAAAATATTACGTGAGTTGTATGAGCCCTTCAACCGCAACCACGACAAAATCTTGGTAATGGGTGTGCGCAGTGCAGAGTTGACTAAGTACGCCGCCAATTGCATGTTGGCCACCAAAATCAGTTTTATGAACGAGATGGCAAACTTGGCCGAGCGTTTAGGTGCTGATATCGAGGACGTGCGCCAAGGCATTGGCAGCGACTCGCGCATTGGTTACCACTTTATTTACCCTGGTGCTGGTTATGGTGGCAGTTGCTTTCCTAAAGACGTCAGTGCCTTGGTGCATACCGCGCAACAACTGGGATTTCAGCCTAAATTGCTTGAGGCAGTAGAAGCCCGTAACCACGACCAAAAACGTGTCTTGTTTGACAAGATCAACACGTATTTCAAAAGCAATCTCAAAGGCAAAACTATCGCGCTTTGGGGCTTGTCTTTCAAGCCTAATACCGACGATATGCGCGAAGCACCCAGCCGCATATTGATGGAAGCTTTGTGGCAAGCCGGTGCCAAAGTGCAAGCCTATGACCCGGCCGCGATGGAAGAGGTGCAGCATATTTATGGTGCGCGCGCCGACTTGATGTTGTGCGGCACCAAAGAAGCGGCGCTTTCAGGTGCAGACGCTTTGTCCATCATGACGGAGTGGCGCCAATTCAAAGCGCCTGACTTCGATGGCATTCATAAGGCTTTGAAAACCCCGGTCATATTTGACGGAAGAAATCTGTACGAGCCAGCACGTATGCGCGAGCGTGGGTTTAGCTATTTCGGAATAGGTCGCTAATCACATGATCCCAGTCATTCTGTCGGGCGGAAGTGGCTCACGTTTGTGGCCTTTGTCGCGCTCGATGCGACCCAAGCAGTTTTTGGGAGTGACGGATACGCTGAGTCTTTTTCAGCTCACTTTAAAGCGCTTGGAAGGCACTAATGGCAAATTGCCAGTGCATCCCATCATTGTGGCCAACGCAGACCACAGATTTTTAGTAGGAGAGCAATGCCGCGAGATGGGCATTGCCCCTGCAGATATTTTGTTAGAGCCTGTGGCGCGCAACACGGCACCCGCGATTGCCGCTGCTGCTTTTGCTGCACTGGCAACTGCGGCTAAAGATGAAGATCCTGTCTTGTTAGTCTTGCCTTCTGACCATGTTTTTGCCGATGTGCCTGCTTTCCACCGTGCTGTGGTGGTAGGTTTGCAAGCAGCTGAAGCTGGCAGCATGGTGACCTTTGGCATTGTTCCAACCCATGCGGAAACTGGTTATGGCTATGTAAAAGCCGCTAAAGCATTGAACCCCGAAAGGGCAGTGCCAGTTGAAAAGTTTGTGGAGAAACCCAATCTTGAAACTGCCCAAGCCTATATCCAAAACGGTGGATACACATGGAACAGTGGCATGTTCATGTTCAAAGCGTCGGTTTTTTTAGAAGAACTGGCAACTTGTAACCCGGCGATGCATGCAGCGTGTCAAGCAGCATGGAGTGCATCGAAAAAAGATTTTGAGTTTGTGCGGTTGGATGCAGAAGCTTTTGCTAAGTGTCCGTCTGATTCGGTCGACTATGCGGTAATGGAGCGCACTAAAAAAGCAGTAGTAGTACCTCTTGATGCAGGTTGGAATGATGTAGGCGCTTGGTCTGCGGTCTGGCAAGTGTTGCCGCAAGATGCGCAGGGCAATGCTGTGAGAGGCGATGTCATCTTGCATGACACAAGCAACAGTTTTGTGCATGCCGACAGACGATTGGTCTCGCTCATTGGCGTGCAAGATTTGGTAGTGGTAGAGACATCGGACGCAGTCTTGGTCGCGCACAAAGACAAAGCCCAAGACGTGAAAAAAGTGGTGGACCAACTCAAAGCGCAAAAACGTCCTGAAGTCGATTTGCACCGCGAGGTTTTCCGCCCATGGGGTTCTTACGACTCGGTGGACCACGGCGAGCGTTTTCAGGTCAAGCGCATCACTGTCAATCCAGGGGCAAAGTTGTCGGTGCAAATGCACCACCACCGTGCCGAGCATTGGGTGGTGGTTTCTGGAACGGCGTTGGTGCGTATTGGTGAAGAAGAGCGCATGGTCACTGAAAACCAGTCGGTCTACATACCTGTTGGTATCGTGCATTCACTAGAGAACCCAGGCAAAGTTGCTTTGCATTTGATTGAGGTGCAATCAGGCTCTTATTTGGGTGAGGACGATATTGTGCGATTCGAAGACAAATATGGTCGCGCAAATCCCGAGGGTTCTAAATGACAATTTTGGTCACGGGATGCGCAGGTTTTATTGGTAGCAACTTTGTTCATACTTGGCTGTCCTCGTCCAATGAGACGGTGATCAATCTAGACAAATTGACCTATGCCGGTAACTTGTCAAATTTAGATGATCTCAAAGACGACACGCGCCAAGTGTTTGTGCACGGTGATATCGGTGACCGCGAACTGGTCGCAGACTTGCTCACCAAATACCAACCGCGTGCCGTACTGAACTTTGCGGCAGAGAGCCATGTTGATCGTTCTATCCATGGACCTGGAGAATTTATCCAGACTAATGTGTTGGGCACTTTCAATTTACTAGAAAGCGTGCGTGCTTATTGGGCTAAGTTGCCAGAGAGCCATCCAGAGTTAGACCAAAAGTCATTCAGGTTTTTGCATGTGAGTACAGACGAGGTTTATGGAACTTTGTCAGCCACGGATGCGCCTTTTACAGAGACTAATCCTTACGAACCGAATAGCCCTTATTCAGCAAGTAAGGCTGCGAGCGACCATCTGGTGCGTGCTTGGCACCACACCTATGGTTTGCCCGTTCTCACCACCAATTGCAGCAACAACTACGGCCCGTATCACTTTCCAGAGAAGTTGATTCCATTGGTCATCTTGAATGCATTGGCAGGCAAACCATTACCTATTTACGGCGATGGCCAACAAGTGCGTGACTGGCTGTATGTAGAAGACCACTGTCGTGCGATCGCGCGTGTATTGGAAGCGGGCAGAGTGGGTGAGTGCTACAACATTGGCGGTTGGAATGAAAAAGCCAACCTAGATGTAGTGAACACCTTGTGCTCCATCTTGGATGAGTTACAACCTCGCGCAGATGGTAAGGCCTATGCAGAACAAATTACCTACGTGAAAGATCGCCCAGGCCACGACAGGCGTTATGCGATGGATGCCAGCAAGATGGAGCGTGAACTTGGATGGAAGCCTCGCGAATCGTTTGAGACGGGTATTCGTAAAACGGTGCAGTGGTACCTCGCCAACCAATCGTGGGTCGAGGGCGTGACGAGTGGCGCATATAGACAATGGCTAGATAAGCACTATGGTGGGTGAGTAATGCCCCTCGCCAATAAATCAAGCTACCGTGTTTTATTGCTGGGGGCGAATGGCCAACTCGGATTTGAACTTGCAAACGCCTTAAAAGCTCTAGGAGAGGTTAGGGCTTTGAAGCGAAGCGAAGCAGATTTGTCGAACGCTTTTGCTCTACGCGATAACTTGTTGCCCGTCGTTAAAAAATTCCAACCGCACGTCATCGTCAACGCTGCTGCTTACACCGCAGTAGATAAAGCACAAACTGAGCAAGCTGTAGCTTTGCAAGTCAATGCCCAATCCGTCGGCGTATTGGCTGAACTAGCCCAGTCGGTGAATGCTGTCTTGGTGCACTATTCAACCGACTACGTATTTGACGGTGCTGGTGATAAGCCATGGGCAGAGGACGATACACCCAACCCACTTTCCGCCTACGGACAAAGCAAATGGCTAGGAGAATGCGCAGTGCGACAACATTGCCGCAAGCATTTGATTTTGCGAACCAGTTGGGTGGTGGGTGCACATGGCAATAATTTTTTAAAAACCATGTTGCGACTGGCAGCCGAGCGAGACAATTTGCGGGTTGTGGCAGATCAAATAGGTGTTCCTACACCTACTGATTTGTTAGCCAAAGTAACTGTCGACATATTGCAGACTATGTTGCCTGCAGCAAAAGATGATGCAAGATTTGGTTCATATCACCTTGCGGCAGTTGGCGAAACCTCTTGGCATGCCTATGCGCAATATGTCGTCGCTGGTGCTTTAAAACGCGGCGTACATCTCACATGCAAACCTGAGTCGATCGATCCCATACCAACCAGCGCCTATCCATTGCCAGCACCACGGCCTGCCAATTCGCGTTTGAATACAGTAAAAATACGTTCCACCTTTGGCATAGAGTTGCCTGCATGGCAGGTGGGGGTTGATGCCATACTAGACGCCTTGATCTAAGTAAATTGGTCTAACTGCAAGGCTGTTAAACCCTAGCCCCAATCAAAATCACATTCCCATTCAAGTCGCATAAAACCATGACTAAGCAACGCAAAGGCATCATCTTGGCAGGCGGTTCAGGCACTCGCCTTTATCCGGTGACACAAGCGGTGAGCAAACAACTCATGCCGGTGTACGACAAGCCCATGATTTATTACCCACTGACTACTTTGATGTTGAGTGGTATCCGTGAGGTCTTGGTGATCTCTACCCCACAAGACACCCCACGCTTTAAAGATTTATTGGGCGACGGAAGCCAGTGGGGCATGCATATTGAATATGCGGTGCAGCCTAGCCCAGATGGATTGGCCCAGGCCTTCATCATTGGTAAAAACTTTGTCAACAACCATCCCAGCGCTTTGGTCTTGGGGGACAATATTTTTTACGGTCATGACTTGGTCAAGCAATTGCAAAGCGCGAATGCGAGACAGCATGGTGCCAGCGTATTTGCCTACCACGTGACAGATCCAGAACGCTATGGTGTGGTGGCGTTTGATGCGCAGCAACGCGCCTTGTCAATTGAAGAAAAGCCAGCGCAACCAAAATCTAATTACGCGGTGACAGGCTTGTATTTTTATGACGAACAGGTTTGCGACATTGCGGCCAATGTCAAACCTTCAAACCGTGGCGAGTTAGAGATCACAGATGTCAATAGGCACTATTTAGAAATAGGGCAATTGAGTGTCGAGATCATGGGCCGGGGCTTTGCATGGTTAGACACTGGCACGCATGAAAGTTTGATGGAAGCGGCTAGCTTTATTGCTACTTTGCAAAAACGCCAAGGCTTGATGGTGGCTTGCCCAGAGGAAATCGCCTTCGTGCAAAACTGGATTGATGCTGCCGCATTGCAAAAGCTAGCTACGCCGCTGGCTAAGAATGGCTACGGCCAATACCTTTTGAATTTACTGAAATAACCAGATGCCTTATCAAGTTAGCCCTACTTCGCTGGATGGCGTTTTAATTCTGGAGCCTCAGGTTTTTGGAGATGCACGCGGTTTCTTTTTTGAGAGCTTCAATAGCCGCGATTTTTTGCATGCTACAGGATTAGACGTGCAGTTTTTGCAGGACAACCACAGTAAATCTGGACAAGGTGTGTTGCGTGGATTGCACTATCAAATTCAACATCCACAAGGCAAATTGGTGCGTGTCACACAGGGTGAAGTGTTTGACGTGGCGGTGGATATGCGACGCTCGTCCAAGCAATTTGGCAAGTGGGTAGGGACACATTTAAGTGCGGATAACAAACGTCAGTTGTGGGTGCCCGAAGGTTTTGCCCATGGCTTTGTGGTGTTGAGTGAGTCAGCTGAATTTTTATATAAAACTACCGACTACTATCATCCAGAACACGAGCGAAGTGTCTTGTGGTCAGACCCAGAACTGAAAATTGATTGGCCTTTTAACTTTGAACCCAAATTGGCTGCAAAGGATGCAAAAGCCCCGTTGTTCAAAGATGCAGAGACTTTTGCTTGATCCCGTTGATTGAAATAGTTCAATCAACTAATTAACCATTACCAATTTGCCCATCACCCCGCGCGACCCCATCTCCGCATAAGCCTGCTTGAGTTCTGCCATAGGCATGGTTTTATGGATCACAGGTTTGATTTTTGCTTGCCCATACCACTGGGCTAGCTCTTGCATCATGGCCGCATTCGCTGCACTTTCACGGCGCGAGAAATCGCCCCAGAAAACGCCCACGATAGACGCGCCTTTGAGTAAGGCTAAATTCCAAGGCAATGCAGGAATAGGACCAGCTGCAAATCCCACCACCAAATAGCGTCCACGCCATGCGATGGATCTGAATGCGGGTTCTGCGTATTCACCACCGACAGGGTCGTAAACCACATTGGGCCCTTTGCCCTCTGTCAATTCCTTAAGTCGTTCACGCAAATTGTCTTGGCTGTAGTTGATGGTGGCGTCTGCACCTTGTGCCATGCAAAGGTCACATTTTTCTTGTGTAGATGCGGCGGCAATCACCCTCGCACCTGATGCTTTGGCAATTTGAATGGCGGCAGTTCCTACGCCACCAGCAGCGCCTAAAACCAAAACCGTTTCACCCGCTTTGAGTTGACCGCGGTCCAATAAAGCGTGGTGCGACGTGGCATAGGTCATGATGAAGGCAGCGGCATCCACCGATCCAAAGCCTGCTGGCAAAGGCATACACAATTTAGCGGGCGCCAGAGTGTGTGTTCCAAAACCACCGGTGCCACTCAGGCAAGCAACTGCTTGGCCAACTTGGAGATGTGTGACGCCTTCGCCCACAGCCTCGATCACCCCTGCATATTCAGAGCCTGGGACAAAGGGCAGGGGCGGTTTCATTTGGTATTTGTTTTGCACGATCAATAGATCGGGGAAATTCAAGCTTGCGGCCTCAATGCGAATGCGCACTTCACCTGCTTTGGGTTCAGGCGTGGGAAGCGATTTCCAATTAAGGGCATCTACACCGATAGGGTTTTCACAAAGCCATGCGTGCACAAAAGTCTCCTTTAAATATTTACGGTGATGATAGGGGATTTGTAAGTGGTGCTAGAAGTGTCACGGGCTAACCCTACAATCAAATATCACTGAAAGTTTGCATGAATATTCTGATTTCTAACGACGATGGTTACCAAGCCGCTGGCATCGTTGCTCTGTATGAAGCCCTGAAAGATTTAGGGCGCGTGGAGGTGGTAGCACCGGAGATAAACAACAGCGCTAAATCCAATGCGCTGACCCTACATTCGCCTCTGTATGTGCACCAATCTAGCAATGGTTTTCGTTATATCAATGGCACGCCGGCAGACTGTGTGCATATCGCATTGACTGGACTTTTGGGATACAAGCCTGATTTGGTGGTCTCTGGCATCAACAACGGCGCCAATATGGGCGATGACACAATTTATTCGGGTACGGTGGGTGCTGCCATGGAAGGCTATTTGTTTGGTATTCCAGCAATTGCGTTTTCGCAAGTGGAAAAAGGTTGGGCACATATCGATGCTGCTGCTGCCAAAGCCCGTGCATTGGTGCAAGATGTGATGGCCAATGGACTAGTTGGAGGCGCCCCTTGGTTGTTGAATGTGAATATTCCTAACAAACCACTGGATCAAATAAAAGCTTTAAAAGTTACACGATTAGGCCGGCGCCACGCAGCAGAGCGTGTGATCACCCAAACCAGTCCGCGGGGTGACACGATGTATTGGATTGGCAGTGCGGGCCCCGCCAAAGACGATAGCGATGGCACAGACTTCCATGCCACTTTTGAAGGCCACTGCTCTGTCACGCCTTTGCAAGTGGATTTAACCGAACACGACAGCCTTGCAACATGGGGGCAGCGTTTGAACGGACGCCTGGCATGAAAGAGCGGCCGAGTTTCCCTGCCAAACTCGATACGGGTAGTAAACCCACCAAGCCTAAAACGCTACCTACCAATACCGCTACCGGTTTTGGATTAGATTCTTCTACCGTGCGCGCGCGCATGGTGCAAAAGTTAGCGCAACAAGGTATTGAAGACACAGGTGTGCTGGAAGCCATGGGACGCATTGAGCGGCATCGCTTTGTAGACAGTGCCTTAGCCAACCAAGCATATGAAGACACCAGTTTGCCCATAGGCTTAGGTCAAACTATTTCTAAACCCAATGTGGTCGCGCGCATGATTGCCTTGCTCAGAGAAGCGCCAGGCGTGCAAGGGCAGATGATGGGGCGTGTTTTGGAGATCGGCACGGGCTGTGGTTATCAAGCAGCAGTATTGTCTTTAGTAGCGCGTGAGGTCTACAGCATTGAACGCTTGCGTGGATTGCACGACAAGGCAAGAGAAAACTTAAGACCCATGCGCCTACCCAATGTACATGTGATTTTTGGCGACGGCATGTTGGGCTATGCCAAGGGGGCGCCTTACAGCGCCATCATTGCGGCGGCAGGCGGCGAAGCCATTCCGCAAACTTGGATGGACCAACTCGCTGTGGGCGGGCGTATTGTGGCGCCTATGCAAGATGCGTCAGGGCAACAGGCTTTGGTAGTGATCGATAAGACGGCGCAAGGATTGAAACAAGTCTTGCTGGAGCCTGTCCTCTTCGTACCCCTAAAATCTGGGATTGCTTGATGCTGGAGAGATGTGCATGAGACGTGTTGGACATTGGATGCTGTTGGCTTTGCTGAGCGCGTGCGTACTCGCGGGTTGCGCCAACAAAAATCGTCCAGCGCCTGTGGAAGACCGCTCTCCCAATGCAGCAAAAGCCCCTGCCAAGATGATTGCTGGGGCTGACAACGCTGGTAAACCTGGCTACTACAGCGTCAAGTCGGGCGATACCTTGATTCGCATTGGCATGGACAGTGGCCAAAGTTGGCGTGATATAGCGCGTTGGAACAATATTGAGAACCCCAATCTCATTGAAACTGGCCAAGTCTTGCGCGTAGCCCCGCCTGAAGAAACGGGCGTAGTCGTGCGACCCGTAACATCGACCAATGTGGTGACAAGCCCTGCACCAGCTCCAGCAACTGCTGCTAGTGCGCCAGCGCCCGCCGTAAATGCTGCTGCTGTTAAGCCGCCGGCTTCGGCAGCGTCTGCACCTACCAATGCAACACCTGCAAATAATGTGGCAACCGCTGACACAGCAGAAGAAGCGGTTTCTTTCCAATGGCCCACACGTGGCAATCTGCTTGCTGGGTTTGATGAAGTCAAAAACAAAGGCGTAGACATTGCAGGCAAAGCCGGTGATCCAGTTTTGGCTGCTGCAGACGGCAAGGTGGTGTATGCAGGTTCTGGTTTACGTGGTTACGGCAATTTGGTCATCATCAAGCACAACAACACATATCTGACGGCTTACGCACACAACCAAAGTTTGTTGGTGAAAGAAGACCAAACAATCAAGCGCGGTCAAAAAATCGCCGAGATGGGCAATAGCGATGCCGATCAGGTGAAGTTGCATTTTGAAATTCGTCGCCAAGGTAAACCCGTCGACCCAGCCAAATATTTGCCCGTCAATTGATGACGGACAACCTGCTGCAGATTGAGTCGATGGACCTCGAGGCGCAAGGTGTTGCGCATCGAGCAGATGGCAAGGTGGTTTTTGTAGAAGGCGCATTGCCATTTGAGGCGGTACGCGCCAACATCCACCGCAAAAAAAATAATTGGGAGATGGGCTCTTTGCTAGAGGTGGTGCATGAGTCATCGCAACGTGTGCGCCCTGGTTGCCCGCACTTTGGTTTGCATGCGGGTGCTTGTGGGGGCTGCAAGATGCAGCACCTAGAAGCCAATGCACAAGTGGCTGTCAAGCAGCGCGCTATGGAAGACAACCTCTGGCATTTGGGCAAGGTCAAGCCTGAAAATATTTTGCGTCCTATTTACGGCCCCTCGTGGGGATACCGCTACCGGGCCCGCTTGTCAGTGCGCGATGTGCTGAAAAAAGGCACGGTGCTGGTGGGTTTTCATGAGCGCAAAAGCCGCTATGTGGCGGATATGCAAACGTGCCCGGTGCTGCCACCGCATATCAATGCGTTGCTGATGCCTTTGAGGGCTTTGATTGAAAACTTAGAAGCCCGTGCGACATGCCCTCAGATCGAGTTGGCATGTGGCGACCATGTGACGGCTTTAGTTTTGCGACATTTAGAGCCACTCTCTGGTGGCGATGTTGATTTACTCAAGCTTTTCGCAACGAAACACCATGTGCAGTGGTGGCTTCAATCTAAAGGTCCCGATACGGTTGTTTTGCTAGAAGGTCAATCGCAAGAGCAACTCGCTTACGAATTACCAGAGTTTGGCGTGACGATGCCTTTTAGACCTACAGACTTCACGCAAGTGAATCCGCATATCAACCGCGTCTTGGTGACACGTGCTTTACGTTTGCTCGACGCAAGAGCCGATGAACGCGTAATTGATTGGTTCTGTGGCTTAGGAAATTTCACCTTGCCTATTTCCACCATGGCTGGTCAAGTGTTGGGAGTTGAGGGAAGCGATGCCTTGGTTGCGCGAGCACGTGAGAACTTAGCGTTGAACCAATCACAACGTAAGACAACTTTCGCCCCAACACAATTTGCTGCGCGTAATTTGTTTGATATGACGCCTGAGTTATTGGTGGCTGATGGTTTGGCGGATAAATGGCTAGTCGATCCACCACGCGAGGGCGCGTTTGCATTGGCGCAAGCCTTGGCAACCCTACATCAACAACCTGAGTTAAGGCAAGGTTGGAATCCACCAAAGCGCATTGTGTATGTCAGCTGCAACCCTGCTACTTTGGCCCGTGACGCTGGTTTGATAGTCAATTCTGCCGGCTATACCTGCAGTGCCGCAGGCGCAGTCAATATGTTCCCGCATACCGCCCATGTGGAAAGCATGGCGGTATTTGATTTGCCTACATAACTTTGCGTTGGATGCGCAGGGCCATGCACGATGACACAGAGTCAAAATTTCTAAGACAAACAAAAAAGGGGCCTAAGCCCCTTTTTGTTTGATAACCAAAAAGTAAGTTATTCGCGTTCACCACCAAAGATACCCAGCAAAGCCAATAAGCTTTGGAAGACGTTGAGAACGTCAAGGTAGAGGGTGAGTGTGGCGCTGATGTAATTGGTCTCGCCGCCATCCATGATTTGCTTAAGGTCATACAACATGAAAGCGCTGAAGATGGCCATGGACAAAATTGAAATCACCACCATGCCTGTAGAAGAGCCGACAAATATGTTGATGATGCTACCAACCATCAATACGATAACGCCAACCATGAGCCATTTGCCCAAGCCGGAGATGTCGCGTTTGATGACAGAAGACAGACTTGCCATTGCGAAAAAGACGCCAGCTGTTCCGCCAAAAGCGGTCATCACTAATTCGGCGCCGTTTTTAAAGCCCAAAACCATGGCAATCATGCGCGAGAGCATGAGTCCCATGAAAAAGGTGAAACCTAATAAAACATAAACTCCAGTGGAAGAGTGTTTAGTCTTTTCGATGGCATAAATGAAACCAAATGCGCCAGCAAGCATCAGAATGATGCCCAGGCCACCAGACAAGGCGTAGCTAATACCTGAGGCCACTCCGACCCATGCACCTAAAACTGTTGGCAGCATGCTGACAGCAAGCAGCCAATAAGTATTGCGTAAGACGCGGTTGCGGTCTTCGCTAGATAAAACGTCGTAGTACTCAACTGATTGGATGTGGTCGTTCATGTCACGATCTCCTGTAAATACCTGCACATGCAGATGCGCCTATTTTAGTCCAATTGGTTTTGGGAAGCTTGGTGTAAATCCTAGTTTTTAAAAGGGTTTACGAAGAAATAGATGGGTATGCTTTGTGCCAAATCAATAGTTTCTGCATCTTTATATGAAAAACAAATCCTTTTTAGAGTTCTCTGACACAAAAGCCATTCTTGCTGCTGCAGAAGCGGAAGCAGTCAAAAACAACTGGGCCGTGGTGATCGCGGTGGTCGACGATGGCGGCCATTTGTTGGGAATGCACCGTATGGATGGCGTTGCAACCATTTCTGCGCATATTGGACCTGCCAAAGCTACAACAGCAGCATTGGGCCGACGCGAGAGCAAGGTTTACGAAGACGTGATCAACAATGGTCGCTTTTCGTTTCTGAGTGCGCCTTACTTGCAGGGCATGCTCGAAGGGGGTGTGCCCATCATCAAAGACGGGCTGTGTATCGGTGCTGTTGGTGTGAGTGGCGTGAAATCTAACGAAGATGCACAGATTGCAAAAGCAGGTATTGCAGCTTTAGGCTTGTAAATATTTTCTGACGATTCAATACGTCAATCGCTCTGGACTGATTTCTTGCAAAATAGTTGTGGCAATTTCTTCAATGCTTTTGTGCGTGGTGGATAACCAGCGAATGCCAGCGCGGCGCATCATGGATTCGGCTTCAGCCACTTCGTAACGGCAATTGGCAAGGTTGGCATAGTTAGAGTTAGGTCGCCGCTCGTTGCGAATTTCACTCAAGCGATCGGGTTGTATCGTTAGACCGAACATTTTCTTTTTGAACGGAATTAAAGCAGGGGGTAACTGTTTGCGTTCAAAGTCGTCGGGTATGAGCGGGTAGTTCGCTGCTTTCAAACCATGTTGCATCGCCAAATACAAACTGGTCGGCGTTTTGCCGCTGCGGCTAACACCCACCAAAATCACATCGGAGAGTTCTAAATCACTATTGAGTTGGCCGTCGTCATGCGATAGAGAAAAATTGATAGCTTCGATGCGGTCGTGGTATTCCTTACTCTTGCTGGCATCTGAAAATCGACCTATGCGGTGGTTAGATTTGATACCCAACTCTGCTTCTAGCGGGTTCACAAAGGTCGCAAACATGTCGAGCATCATGCCTTTGCTGCCGTTAATGATGACTTTGAGCACTTCTTCATTCACCAAAGTAGTGAAGACAATGGGTTTGCGTCCTTCTATCTCCGCAGTGTGGTTGATTTGACGCACTGCTTGATGCGCTTTATCAACCGAGTCGACAAATGGCAAGCGCACATGCCTGAACTTGAGTCCAAACTGCGCCAAGATGGCGTTACCGAAGGTTTCTGCGGTGATACCCGTGCCGTCAGAGATAAAGAATACGGTTGGATTTGGCATGGGGAGTTGTTCTTTTTTAAAGCGGGGTTGGCTAACTACAATGGGAAGATTATCCGAATTTAGCCATGCAGATAAGCCCCACACGCATAAAAGTACAAAGTAGCGCTCGCTGCATGGCCTCGCACCTTTTAACTTTTGGAGCCTTCCCATGTCAGCACTTTTTTCTGCGACCGCCTTGGTCGTACCGTTTGAAAACCTGAGGATGACCGACGTCGAGTCGGTAGGTGGCAAAAATGCCAGCCTCGGCGAGATGATTTCCCAACTTCCCTCCGGCGTTCGTGTGCCGACCGGCTTTGCCACCACTGCGCATGCATTCCGTGCTTTTCTAGCGCATGATGGCTTGACCGAGAAAATCAATGCCAAGCTCAATGCGTTAGACACAGAAGATGTGCGTGCTTTGGCCCAAGTTGGCGCTGAAATACGCACCTTGGTCTTGGCCCAACCTTACCCCGCAGATGTAGAAAAAGCGATTCGTGAGGCATTCGCCATACTCAGCGCTGGAAATGTGCAAGCGTCTTTTGCAGTGCGTTCCTCTGCCACAGCAGAAGACTTACCCGACGCTTCTTTTGCAGGCCAGCAAGAAACCTTCTTAAACGTGGTTGGTATTGAAGAAGTGCTGCACAAAATGAAAGAGGTTTTTGCCTCGCTCTACAACGACCGCGCTATCAGCTATCGCGTGCACAAAGGCTTTGCCCATGCCGATGTGGCCTTGTCCGCTGGCGTACAACGTATGGTGCGCTCTGATTTAGGCGCTGCCGGTGTGATGTTCACCATCGACACTGAATCCGGTTTCGAAGACGTGGTGTTCATCACATCAAGCTACGGTTTGGGCGAGACAGTGGTGCAAGGCGCAGTCAATCCAGACGAGTTTTATGTGCACAAGCCCATGCTCAAGGCGGGCAAGCGCGCCGTGATTCGTCGTAATTTGGGTTCCAAGTTGATTCAAATGGAATTCTCAACAGCTGAGGAAAAAAAGGCCAGCGGGCATTTTGTCAAAACCACCGATGTCCCTGCCGAGTTGCGCAACCGCTATTCATTAACCGATACCGACGTAGAGCAACTCGCGCATTACGCATTGGTGATTGAGCAGCATTACGGTCGCCCCATGGACATCGAATGGGGCAAAGACGGTAACGACGGTTTGCTTTACATCTTGCAGGCGCGCCCCGAGACGGTGAAAAGCCAGCAAAAGGGCCAATCGGAACTGCGCTACAAACTCAAAGGGCACGGTACGGTGCTGGCACACGGTCGTGCGATCGGACAAAAAATTGGTACCGGCCCAGTGCGTTTGGTGCACAGCATTAGTGAAATGGATAAAGTGCAACCCGGTGATGTATTGGTCACTGACATGACCGACCCCAATTGGGAACCCGTGATGAAACGCGCTAGCGCCATCGTGACCAATCGGGGCGGACGCACTTGCCACGCCGCCATCATTGCGCGTGAATTAGGTATTCCAGCAGTGGTGGGATGTGGTGACGCCACCGAGCATCTAAAAGAAGGTACCCTAGTCACGGTGAGTTGTGCAGAGGGTGACACCGGACATATTTATGACGGTTTACTTGAGACTGAGGTAACAGAAGTAGAGCGCGGAACCATGCCGCAGATCAAAACCAAGATCATGATGAACGTGGGTAATCCACAGTTGTCGTTTGATTTCTGCCAGTTGCCCAACGACGGCGTGGGCTTGGCGCGCTTGGAATTCATCATCAACAACAACATCGGCGTGCACCCCAAAGCGATTTTGGATTACCCCAATGTAGACGCCGATTTGAAGAAGGCCGTCGAATCTGTGGCCCGCGGACATGCTTCGCCACGCGCTTTCTACGTCGACAAAGTAGCCGAAGGCGTAGCGACCATCGCTGCGGCTTTCTGGCCTAAACCGGTGATCGTGCGTTTATCGGACTTCAAGTCCAACGAATACCGCAAACTCATTGGCGGCAGCCGCTATGAGCCAGAAGAGGAAAACCCCATGTTGGGTTTCAGGGGTGCTGCGCGCTATATCAGCGAAGATTTTCGAGAAGCTTTTGCGATGGAGTGTGAGGCGATGCGTCGCGTGCGCTCAGACATGGGTTTGACCAATGTGCAAGTGATGGTGCCTTTTGTGCGCACCTTGAAGCAGGCAGAACGCGTCACCCAACTGTTGGCGCAGCACGGACTCCAACGTGGCGAGAATGAACTCAAGATCATCATGATGTGTGAAGTACCCAGCAATGCGATTTTGGCCAACGAGTTCTTGCAGTTCTTTGACGGCTTTTCCATTGGATCTAACGACTTGACCCAGCTCACGCTCGGTCTAGACCGTGATTCAGGCTTAGAGCTGCTGGCTGCCGACTTTGACGAACGCGACCCTGCGGTCAAAGTGCTGCTCAAACAAGCGATTGCTGCCTGCAAAGCCCAAGGCAAATACGTCGGAATTTGCGGACAAGGACCCAGCGACCATCCCGATTTCGCGCGTTGGCTGGCCGACGAAGGTATCCATTCGATCTCGCTCAACCCCGACAGCGTGATAGAGACCTGGAAAATGTTAGCCAAATAGACTACAATCGTGGTCTTTCCACCTTGCTGCATTGCGACAGACGCCGCGAGCAGCTCCATCCACAAGGAGTGTCTATGCGTCATTACGAAATCATTTTGTTGATCCATCCGGATCAAAGCGAGCAGGTTCCCGCCATGCTCGAGCGTTACAAAGGCATGATCACCGCTGGTGGTGGTGCTATTCACCGTGTTGAAGATTGGGGCCGCCGTCAGTTGTCCTACATGATCAACAAGTTGGCCAAAGCCCACTACATCTGCCTGAATATTGAAGCCAACCAAGACGTCATGACGGAGTTGGAACACGCTTTCAAGTTCAACGATGCTGTCTTGCGTCACCTCACTGTTTTGCGTAAAAAAGCAGATACCGGTCCATCTTCGATGATGAAAACCGTGGAGCGCGAGGAAGCCCGCAAATCACAACAGGCTGAGTACTCGGCTTAAACCTGCAGTTATTGCGAGGTGTGAACCTACTAGTTTTGCGTGCTTGCATCGTAGAGGCTTCGGCCATGCGATACACCCCTGCCGGATTGCCCGCCCTTGATATGCGACTCGAACACGGGTCAGATGTGCAAGAAGCTAGACAAACCAGGCAAGTCAAAGCAAATCTCAAAGCAGTGGCCCTAGGCAGTGTGGCTGAACGATTGGTTCAGCAGCCCTTGGGTCAAGATTTCAGGTTCACCGGATTCATTTCCTCACCGCGCAACAGCAAACAGATCGTTTTTCATATTCAAGATTTTCAGCACATTTCATAGGATGCCCGATCATGGCTACATTTAAGAAATTCAACAAAGACAAGCGCCCTAAGCGCAATACCCAATCGCTGTTGTTCAAGCGCAAGCGTTTTTGCCGCTTCACAGTCACTGGCGTAGAAGAAATCGACTACAAAGATGTAGACACCTTGCGTGACTTCATCGCTGAAAACGGCAAGATCATTCCTGCCCGTTTGACCGGCACCCGCGCGATTTACCAACGCCAACTCAACACCGCCATCAAGCGTGCGCGCTTCTTGGCCTTGGTCCCGTACAGCGACCAGCACAAGATCTAAGGAGTTACGACTATGCAAATCATTCTGCTCGACAAGGTTGTTAACCTTGGAAACCTTGGCGAAGTCGTCAAAGTTAAAGACGGCTACGCTCGTAACTTCTTGATTCCTTCAGGTCGCGCCCGTCGCGCCACTGATTCGGCTATCAAAGAATTCGAAGTGCGCCGTGCTGACCTAGAAAAAGCTGCTGCCGCCAAATTGGCTGCTGCACAAGCCCAAGGCGACAAGCTTGGTGGTACCGCCATCAAGCTCAGCCAAAAAGCGGGTGTAGATGGCCGTTTGTTCGGTTCAGTTACCAACTTCGATATTGCCGAAGAGTTGACTAAAAACGGCTACGAAGTCGCTAAGTCACAAATCCGTATGCCTACAGGCCCTATCAAATTGGTAGGTGACAGCACGGTGAGCGTTGCTCTACATACTGATGTGGTGGTCGACATCACTGTGTCGGTTTACGGCGAAACTGCTTAATACAAGTTGCAGTTCTGGCTGATTAATGCGAATGCATTAACTCAAACGACTTAAGCCAATTCAGCCAACAACGAAGCCGCTCTTATGAGCGGCTTTTTCTTTCAATGTCCCCAGCAAACGCACCGCTTATCCACAGCTTTATCCTCAGGCTTTGAGCTTATCAGGGCTTAGGATGTACGTTTTACGAAAACACCATGTCAGCCGTTTTATCCAACTTTGACGAAGGCTTCCCAGCCGACCAGCAAATTGCACAATTGCGCATACCGCCGCATTCGATGGAGGCGGAGTCGAGTGTCTTGGGCGGCTTATTGTTAGATAACAAGTCGTGGGAGCAGGTGGCGGACTTGCTGTCGGAGGGTGTGTTTTATCGCTACGAGCATCGGCAGGTGTATGCGGCGATTCATGCGCTTATCAACGCCTCGCGTCCTGCGGATGTCATCACCGTTTACGAGCATTTACAGTCGATTGGCAAAGCTGAAGAAGTGGGTGGCCTTGGGTATTTGAATTCGCTGGCGCAATATGTACCTAGCGCAAGCAATATCCGTCGTTATGCAGAAATAGTGCGCGAGCGGGCTATTTTGCGCAAACTTGTGACCGCCAGTGATGAGATAGCAACCAACGCATTCAACACGCAAGGCAAACCCGTCCCGCAAATCTTGGACGAAGCCGAGCAAAAAATCTTCCAAATTGGTGAAGAAGGTTCTCGCTTAAAGCAAGGCTTTCAAAGCATGGACCAATTGGCCGTGATTTTGTTAGACCGGGTCAATCAGATGGCCGATAGTCCCAACGACATCACGGGCGTGCCTTCAGGTTTTGTGGATTTTGACAAGATGACCTCCGGCATGCAGGCGGGCGATTTGATCGTGCTTGCTGCGCGTCCATCGATGGGCAAAACGGCACTGGCTATCAATATTGCTGAGCACGTGGCTTTGAACGAAGGCCTTCCAGTTGCAGTGTTCTCTATGGAAATGGGCGCTTCGCAATTGGCGATTCGTATTGTTGGCTCCATTGGGCGCATTGACCAGCAACGTTTACGCACCGGCAAATTGAACCAAGAAGAATGGCCGCGTTTAACCGAGGCGATGGAGAAGTTGCGCAATGTGTCGTTGCATATCGACGAGACGCCCAGTCTTACTCCCATGGAACTGCGCGCCAACGCACGCCGACTCGCACGTACCTGTGGCAAATTAGGCTTGATCGTTGTCGACTATTTGCAATTGATGAGCGGTAACACCAGCAGCAGTAACGGAGACAACCGTGCGACAGAGATTGGTGAAATTTCACGCGGATTAAAAATGTTGGCGAAAGAATTGCAGTGTCCGGTGATTGCACTGTCGCAGCTCAACCGCAGCGTAGAGACTCGTACCGACAAGCGCCCCATGATGAGTGATTTACGCGAATCTGGCGCGATCGAACAAGACGCGGACGTCATCATGTTCATCTACCGTGATGACTACTACAACAAAGATTCCAAAGAACCTGGTGTAGCAGAGATCATCATCGGTAAACACCGTAACGGCCCCACCGGAACGGTCAAACTGGCTTTCTTAAAGCCAATCACCCGCTTCGAGAGCTTGGCCAGCGGCTACAGCAACGGCGACTATTAGATTTTCGCGGGCGGGTAAATTTAAAGCACGTCGCTAGCGAAGTCCGCCAAGCGAGAGCGCTCACCACGAGCCAGCGTAATGTGTCCGCCATGTGGCCAACCTTTGAAGCGGTCTACTGCAAAGGTCAACCCAGATGAGCCTTCCGTCAAATAAGGCGTATCGATCTGCGCTAAGTTACCCATACAAATGATTTTGGTACCAGGACCCGCACGGGTGATCAAGGTTTTCATTTGCTTGGGCGTTAAGTTTTGCGCCTCGTCGATGATCAAATATTTGTTGAGGAAGGTGCGACCGCGCATGAAGTTCAAACTCTTGATCTTGATGCGGCTACGAATCAGTTCATTGGTAGCAGCTCGGCCCCATTCGCCGGCGCTGGTTTCGGTTTTGGCCAGCACTTCTAAGTTGTCGTCCAAAGCCCCCATCCAAGGTCCCATTTTTTCTTCCTCGGTACCTGGCAAGAAACCAATGTCTTCGCCCACGCTAACGGTGGCGCGCGTCATGATGATTTCGGTGTAGCGACGGTCATCCAAAACTTGCATCAGGCCCGCAGCAAGTGCCATCAAAGTTTTACCTGTACCAGCTGTGCCCGTGAGCGTGACAAAGTCAATCTCTGGATCGGTGAGCAAGTTCATTGCAAAATTTTGCTCGCGGTTGCGGGTGGTGACGCCCCAGACTGCATTTTTGAGATGGTTGAAATCTTTCAGCGTTTTAAGCACCACGGTTTTGCCACGAATCTCGGTCACGCGGGCATACAAGCTCGGTTCACCAGGAGACTCGAAATACACAAACTGGTTGATATGCAATTCAGGAACGATGGGGCCACTCAAACGGTAAAACGTTTGGCTGCCACTTTGCCAACTCTCCACCGACTTGGCGTGCTTGATCCAAAAATCGTGGGGCAACGCCAATGCGCCTGAATACAGTAAATCGCCGTCTTCCAGCGTTTTGTCGTTTTGGTAGTCCTCAGCCAAAAGACCAAGGGCACGCGCTTTGACGCGCATATTGATGTCTTTGGACACCAGCACCACAGGACGCGGCGCATACTGCACGCGCAACGCTTCGACCACGCCCAAAATTTGGTTGTCGGCCTTGCCTTGCGGCAGGCTTGGGGGCAGGGTGAAGTTCAGGGGCTGGGTTTGGAAGAACAAACGTCCGCCAACTTCACGGTGGCCTGTGCCGCTGAGTTGGATACCGGTAGTGATGTCAGCCTCGTGGTGTTGCGCAACCAGTGCATCCAATGAACGACTGGTTTGGCGCGCATTGCGTGCGACCTCCGTCATGCCTTTTTTGTTGCTATCGAGTTCTTCCAACACAATCATGGGCAAGAAAATGTCATGCTCTTCAAAGCGGTATAGACACATCGGGTCGTGCATCAACACATTGGTATCGAGCACAAATAACTTAGTGGGCCCCGTGCTTTTTGCTTTTTTGGGTTTGGTCGCTGAACGGGCGGTGGGGGCTGCTTTTCGTTCAGTGGTTTGCGCTTTGCCTAAATAGGTTTCTGGCGCCGTTAACTCTTGCAGCAATTCGCCACCGCCGGATCGATCAAAGCCTTCCACGGAGGGGCTGTGGGCTTGTCTTTCGATCAACTCCCCTTGTTCACTGGGGCGACGGGCTTGTCGGGTTTTAGCAGGTGCATCAAATGCTTCGGTATTGAGTAGTGCGGCGCGTTTGGAGGGTGCTGGTGGCAAGGGCATGTGTGAATAGGCTAGAGAGTTGAAACAAAATGCAGACGCACAAGAAGTGAAAAAGCCGCCTGGAGGCCGAGGCGGCTTTTGTTGGTAGATTCATTCACAACTTGTAGTGTCATGAAAACACTATAACCCATGAATTTGGCTTATTCGTGTCAGTTATCCGCCAGCTTTTTTCAGTGCTTTAACTGCTTTGAGAACTTCGTCTACATGGCCAGGCACTTTAAGCCCGCGCCATTCTTGTTTGAGTGTGCCGTCAGCACCCACCAGAAAGGTGCTGCGCTCAATGCCTTTGACTTTTTTTCCATACATGATTTTGTTTTTAACCACACCAAACATATGGCACATTTTTTCTTCTGTGTCTGCAATCAATTCAAAAGGCAATTCGAGTTTGGTTTTGAAGTCGTCATGAGACTTCATGTTGTCGCGTGAAACGCCAAATACAACGGCACCAGCTTTGGCAAAGTCTTTGTACTTGTCGCGAAATTGCATGGCTTCGGTAGTGCAGCCGGGGGTGTTGTCTTTGGGGTAAAAGTACAAGACCACCATCTGGCCGTTATGCGATGAATTTGACACCTTGATGCCACCCGTGGCGTTGGCTTCAAATTCAGGGAGGGGTTTATTGACAACAATTGCCATAGCGCTCAATCAGGTGTGACAGTGGGAAGGCCAAAAAAGCGGGGCGACTGTCTAGACCGCGCCCACAAACGGCAACCCACAATTTTAACTGGAAAATCTAATCTTGCCCTTTGCGCCATGTTCCCGGCTAGACAGGCGGGTCGCCCCACCCTCTGATAAAGGCTTTATAAAGCCTCTACGACCAAGGCAGCCGCCACTTTACGGCCTTCGCCCGCCAAGATATTAAAAGTCCGGCAGGCGGCGAAAGTGTCCATGGTTTCCATGCCAATGCCGCGTTGCATCAATGGAGAGACCCAGGCGGGTTGGATAAAGCGAAGTTGTGCACCACTGCCAAAAATCAAGAGCTCTACCGATAAATCAGCCAAACGCGCAAAGTGGGCGGAGGTGAGTTCGGAAAAGTTAGCGCAGTCCCAGTCAAATTGCTCTCCCAGCGAGGTGATCACCACGCTGCGCGTAACTTTTTCTCCTGATATGCCAATCCAGCCTGGGCCATAGCCGGTCACGGAGAGTGTGTCGATGCGATCGGGTTGGAGTTTCATAGGGAAAGAAGGGTGAAGTGTGGTCAAATTATAGGTTTTCACCCTATAAAAGAGCCCTCGGAGGGACTTTGCGAACCATTCAAAAATCCAACAAACTGTCCAACGTCTGTTACGACATTCGCGGGCCCATCATGGACCGTGCGCGTCAAATGGAAGAAGACGGTCAAAAAATCATCAAACTCAATATCGGCAACTTGGCTGTATTTGGATTCGATGCGCCTGAGGAAATCCAGCAGGACATGATCCGAAACTTGCCCAATTCGGCGGGTTACTCAGACAGCAAGGGCATTTTTGGGGCACGCAAAGCGGTGATGCACGAAACCCAGCGCCAAGGCATCAAGGGCGTTGGACTAGAAGATATTTATTTAGGCAACGGTGCCAGCGAATTGATCGTGATGGCGACCAATGGTTTGTTAGACGATGGCGACGAGTTGCTTTTACCCGCGCCTGACTATCCCTTATGGACGGCTGCAGTGAGCCTGTCTGGCGGCACACCTGTGCACTATTTGTGCGACGAAGCCAATGGCTGGATGCCAGACATCGACGACATTCGTAAAAAAATCACACCCCACACCAAAGGGATTGTGGTGATCAACCCGAACAACCCAACTGGTGTGCTGTATTCCAATGCTTTGCTCCAAGAAATCATTGACTTAGCACGTGAACACGGCTTGGTCATCTTTGCGGACGAGGTCTACGACAAAGTTTTGTACGACGGCGTCAAACACACACCAATCGCTAGCTTGAGCCATGACGTGCTGACCTTGACATTCAATTCGCTCTCTAAAAGTTACCGTTCATGCGGCTATCGCGCAGGTTGGTTGATTGTTTCTGGCGACAAAAAGCCCGCCGCTGATTACATCGAGGGCTTGAACATGCTCTCGAACATGCGTTTGTGCGCCAACGTGCCTGGCCAATGGGCGATTCAAACTGCCTTAGGCGGTTACCAAAGCATCAATGACTTAGTGGGTGAGGGTGGCCGTTTGCGCAAGCAACGTGATTTGGCCTATGAGCTCATCACCGCTATTCCGGGGGTGACTTGCGTCAAACCGCATGCCGCCCTGTATTTGTTTCCCCGCTTAGACCCCAAGGTCTATCCCATCAAAGACGATCAGCAGTTTTTCTTAGAAATGCTGCAAGAGACCAAGGTGATGTTGGTGCAAGGCACTGGATTCAATTGGCCTAACCCAGACCATTTCCGTGTGGTCTTTTTGCCGCACGAAGATGAGTTGCGCGAAGCTATCGCACGCATGGCCAAATTTTTAGAAAACTACCGTAACAACCGAGCAGCATGAAACCGATACAAGTTGGCCTTTTAGGCATTGGCACCGTAGGCAGTGGCACTTTTGAAGTGCTCAAACGCAATCAAGAAGAAATCCAACGCCGCGCGGGCCGCCCTATACAAATCACGATGGTCGCTGACTTGGACACCGCTCGTGCCCAAGAGATTGTGGGCAACGCTGTGAAAGTAGTGAATGACGCGCGCCAAGTGATTGCCAACCCAGAGATCGACATCGTGGTCGAACTCATCGGTGGTTATGGCATCGCCAAACAATTGGTGCTCGAAGCGATTGCTGCCGGCAAGCATGTAGTGACTGCAAACAAAGCCTTGTTGGCAGTGCACGGTACAGAAATTTTTGCGGCTGCGCACAAAAAAGGTGTGATGGTGGCATTTGAGGCGGCCGTTGCAGGCGGCATACCGATCATCAAAGCATTGCGCGAGGGGTTGAGTGCCAATCGCATTCATTGGGTGGCGGGCATCATCAACGGCACAACCAATTTCATCTTGTCTGAAATGCGTGACAAAGGCTTGGCCTTTGGCGATGTGCTCAAACAAGCGCAGGCCTTAGGTTATGCCGAGGCTGACCCGACGTTCGATATTGAAGGTGTGGATGCCGCGCACAAAGCCACCATCATGGCTGCGATTGCCTTTGGCGTGCCTGTGCAGTTTGACAAAGCCTATGTGGAGGGCATTACCAAACTCGAAGCGCAAGATATCCGCTATGCAGAGCAACTCGGTTATCGCATCAAACT
>JBBAOY010000016.1:7346-12592 GCA_040401095.1 Limnohabitans sp. | reverse complement strand
AACTCGAAGCGCAAGATATCCGCTATGCAGAGCAACTCGGTTATCGCATCAAACTATTAGGTATTTCTAAGCGCACCGCCACCGGCATTGAATTGCGAGTGCATCCTTGCCTGGTGCCTGCTAAGCGTTTGATAGCCAACGTAGAAGGCGCGATGAATGCGGTGATGGTGCAAGCCGATGCAGTAGGTACCACTTTGTATTACGGCAAAGGTGCAGGCAGCGAGCCCACAGCAAGCGCGGTGATTGCAGACTTGGTAGACGTCACACGTTTGCATACTGCAGACCCATTGAACCGCGTGCCGCATTTGGCTTTCCAACCCGAGACCTTTGACCTGGCAATGAGTAAATTGCCTGTGTTGCCGATGGAGCAAGTTGTCACCAGTTATTACCTGCGTTTGCGTGTGGCAGACCAAGCGGGTGTTTTAGCGCAAATTACCGGCATCTTTGCGCAGGCAGTTATCAGCATTGACGCAGTGCTGCAACGCGAAGCCGGTGAGGGCGAGAACCAAACTGACTTGATCATCTTGACGCACGACTGTGTGGAAGCCAAGATGAACCAAGCCTTAGCGCAGATGCAACAACTCAGCACAGTGCTGGCGCCCATCACCCGTATTCGCAAAGAAGAGTTGAACTGATGTTGTATTTGTCGACGCGCGGACATCCTGAACGCAAAAAGTTTTGTGACATCTTGCTCGAAGGATTGGCGCCTGATGGGGGCCTGTATTTGCCCGAGCACTATCCGCAAATTGACGATGCGCACCTTGCACGCCTGCGCACGATTTTGCAAACGCAAGGCTATGCAGCTTTGGCTTTTGAGGTCTTGTCTTTGTATATCGATGACATTCCTGCGGCCGACTTGGAGGCGCTTTGCAACAAGACTTACACCGAGGCTGTATTTGGTACAAAAGAAATCGTGCCGTTGCGCCCTTTGGGTGAGGGCGTGTTGATAGAGGCTTTGTCTAACGGCCCTACTTTGGCGTTCAAAGACATGGCCATGCAGTTACTCGGCAATTTGTTTGAATACGAATTAACCCGCCGTGGTGAAGAGCTCAATATCTTTGGCGCGACCAGTGGCGACACCGGCAGCGCTGCGGAATATGCCATGCGTGGCAAGCGCGGCGTGCGGGTTTTCATGACCAGTCCAAAAGGCCGCATGAGCCCATTCCAACAAGCGCAGATGTTTAGCTTGATGGACGAGAACATCCACAACATTGCGATTGAAGGCGTATTCGACGATTGCCAAGATTTGGTGAAAGCGGTCTCCAACGATTTGGCGTTCAAAGCTAAATACAAAATTGGTACTGTCAATTCCATCAATTGGGCGCGCCTGTTGGCGCAGGTGGTTTACTACTTTGCTGGCTATTTACAAGCCACCACCAATAACTCGCAAAAAGTCAGCTTCACCGTGCCAAGCGGAAATTTTGGCAATATTTGCGCCGGCCATGTGGCGCGCATGATGGGTTTGCCAATTGATACCTTGGTGGTTGCCACGAACGAAAACGACGTCTTAGACGAGTTTTTCAAAACGGGTGTGTACCGTGTGCGTGGCAGTGCCGACACGCACGAGACATCCAGCCCGTCGATGGATATTTCTAAGGCTAGTAATTTCGAACGCTTTGTGTTTGATTTATTGGGGCGCGATGCAGATGCGACGCGCGATTTGTTCACCACCCAACTCTCTACAAACGGTCGTTTTGACTTAAGCCAACATCCCCGCTTTGCATTGGCTGCCAAGCAGTTTGGTTTTGCCAGTGGCAAGAGCACCCATGCCAATCGCTTAAACACGATTCAATCTGTTTATGCGCAACACCATGAAATGATTGATACCCACACTGCTGATGGCGTGAAGGTTGCGCGTGAGCATTTGAAGCCTGGCATTCCTATGGTTGTTTTAGAAACTGCATTGCCTATCAAATTTGCTGAGACCATCCAAGAAGCCTTAGGACAAGCGCCAACATGCCCAGATAAGTTTGTGGGCATTGAGCTTTTGCCAAAGCGGGTGCATGTGATGCCAGCCGATGTGGCGCAAATCAAAAACTACATCGCCTTGCACTGCGAGAGCGCATGAAGGTCGTCGCGTTTGCAGGATTCTCTGGATCCGGTAAAACAACTTTGGTGGAACAACTGATTGGTGCCTTTCGTATGCGAGGCGTGCGCGTATCGGTGGTCAAGCATGCGCACCACAATTTCGACATCGACCACCCTGGCAAAGACAGTTGGCGGCATCGCGAGGCCGGTGCTTTTGAAGTGGTCGTGGCCTCAGACCAGCGCTTGGTTTTGCAACGCCAATTTGAGCAACCCACACAACTTTCAGTGCACCAATTGTTGGCAGAGGTCTATGACGGTGTCGACTGGGTATTGGTAGAAGGTTTTAAGCAAAGCGATGTGCTGAAAGTGGAGGTCTGGCGGCATGCGTCTGGACAGCCAACGCGTTATGCAGACGACGATTTTGTCGTGGCTATTGCTACTGACTCACCTGAGCTTCTGCCAACGCCCACCGAGCGCCCCGTGATGGATTTGAATCAACCTGATGCTATTTGCCAATGGCTCTTAGCAAACGCAGACCGTTTTGAATACAACCGAATTTAGTTTATGAACAGACCTCCACTTTTGACCTTGGATGAAGCGCTTCCCCAGTTGCTGGCGCATGCGCAGGTACTGACTGACACGCAATCAATATCCACCTTCGATGCCGATGGCCGCGTGCTTGCGCAAGACGTGATCTCCAGTTTGCAAGTGCCGCCCCAAGACAATAGCTCGATGGATGGTTACGCATTGCGTTTTGCCGACAGTGCAAAAGCAGATGCTGTTTTAAAAGTGACGCAGCGTATCCCTGCTGGTTCTCACGGAACAACTTTGCATACGGGTGAAGCTGCAAGAATTTTTACGGGCGCACCCATTCCCGAAGGTGCAGACGCGGTCGTGATGCAAGAAGACTGCGAACCCCTCGATGACAACCAAGTGCGTGTGAAGTCTGCCGTCACTCTGGGCCAATGGATTCGTCGCTCAGGTGAAGATGTGACGCGCGGCGCCAAGGTTTTGCAAAAAGGCGATCGACTCACGCCTGCATCCCTAGGAATGGCTGCGAGCGTGGGATTGGCGCAATTGCAAGTGACGCGAGCCCCACGCGTCGCTTTGTTTTCTACCGGTGATGAATTGGTCATGCCGGGCGACATTGCGCCAGACAAGATGCCCGTGGGTTCTATTTACAACTCCAACCGATTCTTCTTGCGCGCTATGTTGCAACGTTTGGGATGCGAAGTAACCGATTTAGGCGTTGTGCCCGACCAACGAGAAGCCACGGTGGCAGCGTTACAAAGCACGGCCAAGCAACACGATTTGATATTGACCAGTGGTGGTGTCTCTGTAGGTGAGGAAGACCATATCAAACCAGCGGTAGAGCGTTTGGGTAGTTTGAATTTATGGCAATTGGCGATCAAACCTGGGAAGCCGTTCGCCTATGGAAGCATCCATTCTGAAAATGGGCCGTGCCACTTCATGGGCTTGCCCGGTAACCCCGTATCAAGCTTCATCACCTTTTTGTTATTGGTGCGGCCTTTTTTACTGGCCTTACAAGGCGCACAACAGACGGGCATCCAACGCTCTACGCGCATCGCCCATTTCGATTGGCCACGCGCTGACAAGCGACGTGAATTTTTGCGTGTCAAACACAACGCGCAAGGCGGATTGGATTTGTTTGCTAACCAAAGTTCAGGTGTGTTGACCTCTACTGTGTGGGGCGATGGCGTAGTGGACAACCCCGCTGGCCAAGTTATCAAACAAGGCGACAGCGTGCAATTTATTTCTTTTGCGGAGTGGATGGCATGAAGGTAACGGTGCGCTACTTTGCTTCTATTCGTGAAGCTATAGGACACGGTAGTGAAGTGATCGAGACCGATGCGACCACGGTTGCCGCATTGCGTGACGTTTTGCTGGCGCGAGGAACTGTTTACCAAGAAGCCTTGTCAACAGAGCGTGCCATGCGTATGGCATTGAACCAATCGGTATGCGATGGAGCAGCACTTCTACAAGACAACTGCGAAGTGGCTTTTTTCCCACCCGTTACAGGCGGCTGATATGCGCTTGAGCGTTTCAATCCAAACCGAAGACTTCGATGTGAGCTATGAATTGGCGCAACTGCGTGCCAACGACGCAAGGATAGGTGCCGTCTGTAGTTTTGTTGGCACTGTGCGCGAGCGCAATGAAGGTAGTGATGTCTCCAGTATGGAGTTAGAACACTACCCAGGCATGACAGAGAAGTCCATCACCGCGATGATGGAAGAGGCCTCCAAGCGTTTTGATATTCACGGCGCGCGGGTGATTCACCGCATTGGATTGCTGCAACCCCAAGACCAAATTGTGTTGGTTGCCGTGACCTCTGCGCACCGAGGCATGAGCTTTCAAGCCTGTGAGTTTTTGATGGATTACCTCAAGACCCAAGCGCCTTTTTGGAAAAAAGAAGTCACACCTGATGGCGCGCGTTGGGTGGATGCGCGGGTCAGCGATGACAAGGCATTGGCGCGCTGGGGTATCGAGATCAAGAACGTCTGACAGGCCTGCCATGTTGCATGGCGGCATTGTTTTGAGATTGGTTTTTGCGATTTGTAAGAATGAAGCTTGTGCTCCTTGCTTGATGTAAGTCAAGGTCTAAAGCGCCAAGACCGCTTGAAATACAAACAATGCGCCTCAGTTAGTAGGTAATTCATTTTTCTGATCCGGAGCTTTCATGCGTCTTGACAAACTGACCACCAAATTCCAAGAAGCCCTGTCTGAGGCGCAAACCTTGGCTATTGGTAACGACCACGCGTATATCGAACCATCCCACTTGCTGGTGGCCATGATGCGCCAAGATGACGGCCCAAAGTCATTGCTCGAGCGTGCCGGTGCCAATGTGCATGGTTTGCAAGCTGCAGCAGAAACCGCCATGCACCGTTTGCCCAAAGTTGAGGGCCAAGAGCAAGTACAAGTGGGGCGTGATTTGATTTCGCTGATTCAAGCGGCCGAAAAAGAATCGATCAAACGCGGCGACCAATACATTGCTAGCGAGTTGTTTTTGTTGGCCTTGTGCGATAACAAAGCAGAGTGGGGTAAGTTGGCGCGTGACAACGGCTTGAATCGCAAAGCATTAGAGGTAGCAGTGACCACTGTGCGCGGCGGCGAGAAAGTGCAAAGTGCCGATGCAGAAGGTCAGCGCGAAGCCTTGAAGAAATACTGTATGGACTTGACCGAGCGTGCACGTCAAGGCA
>JBBAOY010000016.1:0-7246 GCA_040401095.1 Limnohabitans sp. | reverse complement strand
GAGTTTGAAGAGCGTTTGAAAACTGTGCTGAGTGAATTGGCCAAAGACGAAGGCCAAACGATTGTCTTTATCGACGAGTTGCACACCATGGTCGGCGCTGGCAAGGCCGAAGGTGCGATGGATGCAGGCAATATGCTCAAGCCTGCTTTGGCGCGCGGTGAGTTGCATTGCGTGGGCGCGACAACCTTGGACGAATACCGCAAGTACATCGAAAAAGATGCTGCTCTGGAACGTCGTTTCCAAAAGATCATCGTTGGTGAACCCTCCGTGGAAGCCACGATCGCGATATTGCGTGGTTTGCAAGAAAAATACGAAGTCCACCATGGCGTTGAAATTACCGACCCTGCCATCGTGGCGGCTGCGGAGTTGTCACACCGCTACATCACGGACCGCTTCTTGCCCGATAAGGCGATTGATTTGATCGACGAAGCAGCCGCCAAAATCAAAATTGAAATCGACTCCAAGCCTGAGGTGATGGACAAGTTAGACCGCCGCTTGATTCAACTCAAAATTGAACGTGAAGCAGTGCGTAAAGAAAAAGACGAAGCGTCGATCAAGCGCATGGAGTTGCTGGAAGAGGAAATCATCAAAGTCGGCAAAGAGTATTCCGACTTGGAAGATATTTGGAAGTCAGAGAAGGCCTCTGCCCAAGGTGGCGCGCAAGTCAAAGAAGAAATCGACCGCATCCGTTTCCAAATCGAAGAACTGACACGCAAAGGCGACTTCAACAAAGTCGCCGAGTTGCAATACGGCAAGTTACCTGAGTTGGAAAAACGCCTGAAAGAAGCCAATGCCAAAGAGAGCAACAAGCTAGCTAAAGACGGTGTGCATAGACTTTTGCGCACACAAGTCGGCGCTGAAGAAATCGCTGAAGTGGTGGCGCGCGCAACTGGCATTCCTGTCTCTAAACTCATGCAAGGCGAGCGCGACAAGTTGTTGCAAATGGAAGACAAGTTGCACCAACGGGTGGTGGGTCAAGACGAGGCGATCACGGCAGTGTCCAACGCGATCCGCCGTTCACGTGCCGGCTTGGGCGACCCGAATCGTCCGACCGGATCTTTCTTATTCCTAGGCCCTACCGGCGTCGGCAAGACCGAGTTGTGCAAAGCATTGGCGGGCTTTTTGTTTGACAGCGAAGACCACATGATTCGCATCGACATGAGCGAGTTCATGGAGAAGCACTCTGTCAGCCGTTTGGTCGGCGCGCCTCCTGGATATGTGGGCTATGACGAAGGCGGTTATTTAACCGAAGCCGTGCGCCGTAAACCCTACAGCGTGTTGCTACTAGACGAGGTTGAAAAAGCCCATCCTGATGTCTTTAACATTTTGTTGCAGGTGTTGGACGATGGTCGTTTGACCGATGGCCAAGGACGCACGGTCGACTTTAAAAACACGGTTATCGTGATGACTTCCAACATTGGTTCGCCCATCATCCAAAGCATGGTCGGGCAAGATCCGCAAGACATCAAAGACGCGGTGTGGGACGAACTCAAAACGCATTTCCGCCCTGAGTTTTTAAATCGTATCGACGAGACTGTCTTGTTCCATGGTTTGGATGCCCAGCACATTGCGCGTATTGCTGATATCCAGTTGGCTATCTTGTCTGCGCGCTTGCGCAAGATGGATCTATCGCTTGAAGTGTCGCCACAAGCTTTGGCGGAATTGGCAAAAGTCGGGTTCGACCCGATTTATGGCGCCAGACCTTTGAAGCGTGCGATCCAGCAACGTATCGAGAACCCGCTGTCCAAGCTTCTGCTCGAGGGCAAATTTATGCCTAAAGACGGGATTGCGGTCAGTGTGGATACCGTGCGCGCGCCTGGGGAGTTTGCGTTCACCAAGGTGGCGGCGGCTTAAACCTGTCCCCTTGCTGACGCGCTTCCAAGGCGCAAAGGGTAGGATCACGCCCCATGACAACGATCTCCCCGACAGATGCGACCTGGCAAGACGATGCCACTGTGATTGGACTGGTGAGTGTGGCGCATGCCAGTTCCCACTTTTCGCATCTGCTGTTGCCCCTGATGTTTCCTAAATTCATTGAAACATTTGGCTTTAGTTATTCCGAACTCGGATTGCTGATGTCGGTATTTTTTGTGGTGTCGGGCGTTGGTCAAGCGTCTGCAGGTTTTTTGGTAGACCGTTTGGGCGCTAGGCCGGTGATGTACGTCGCCTTAAGCATGCTGTCGCTGGCTTGCATCACGGCTTCTTTTGCACAAAGCTATGGCGGACTGATGGTGGCTGCCGCGCTATTTGGCGTAGGCAACGCCTCTTTCCATCCTGTGGACTTCACCATCCTGAACCAAAGAGTGTCGGCACCTAGGTTGGGATATGCCTTCAGCGCGCATGGGTTGACGGGCAATTTGGGTTGGGCTGTCGCGCCTCTGTTTATGGTCGGCATCAGCAGTTTGTATGACTGGCGCACTGCTTATCTGGCAGCAGCTTGCGTGTTTTTGGGCATATTGGCTTTGTTGGTGTGGAAGAGCGGCGCCATCCAAACCCATGTGGTGGACCGCAAAGCAAACGATCCCCATGCGGCGCACTCGCTGGCGTTTTTAAAAATCCCTGTGGTGTGGTGGTGTTTTGCTTTTTTCTTTCTCTCCACCATGACTTTGGCCGTTGTGCAAACTTTCTCGGTCTCTATTCTGCAAGCCATGCACCACGTGAGCTTTGAGGCGGCCACCCTGACCTTGACTGCCTATATGTTGTGTGCGGCAGCTGGAATGCTGTTAGGCGGTTTTGTGGCCGCCCGCTGGCCTATGCACAGCGATAGGGTGGTAGCAATTTGCATGACTGTGGCCGCCATCTTCATGGCCCTTTGTGGAAGCGGTTGGTTCAATGGCACGGTCACCATGGTCATCTTGGCCGCCACTGGGCTCGCCATTGGTGTCGGAGGCCCGTCACGCGACATGATGATCAAAAAAGCAACGCCAAAGGGCGCCACCGGTCGGGTTTATGGCATGGTCTATTCCGGCCTAGACGTGGGCTTTGCGACTTCGCCTTTGGTGTTCGGCGTATTCATGGACCGCGGTTGGTACGGACTTACTTTGGTGGGGAGTGCCTGCGTCTTGTTATCAAGCGTTCTAGTGGCCCTAGGGGTGGGCAAGCGCTCCCAAGAGATAAAACCTGGCTAAATAATTTAGGAAGACAAAAATGAAAAAACAAATTGCAGGCCATTTGTTGGTTGAGTGTTTGATCGAGCAAGGCGTGACCCACGCCTTTGGTGTGCCAGGCGAGAGTTACTTGGCGGTTTTGGATGGGTTTCACGCCTACCGTGACCAAATTCAATTTGTGATTAACCGCCAAGAGGGCGGCGCTGCCTATATGGCTGACGCGCAAGGGCGTTTGAGCGGCCGTCCTGGCATTTGTTTTGTCACCCGCGGGCCTGGCGCCACCAACGCTTCTGTGGGCATCCACACAGCCTTCCAAGACAGCACGCCCATGATTTTGTTTGTGGGTGATGTGGGCAGCGACTTTCGAGACCGTGAAGCGTTTCAAGAGTTGGACTATTTCAATTTCTTCGGCCCCAGCACCCGAGGCATGGCCAAGCGGGTCGAGCGTATCGATGACCCTGAGCGCGTACCCGAATATGTTGCCCGAGCCTTTGCCACCGCTATGAATGGCCGGCCTGGCCCCGTGGTTCTTGTGTTGCCTGAGGACATGTTGGTGCGCGAGGTCACAGCGCGTCCTGTGCCACGTGTCGAGGCTGTGCAGGCATGGTGCGATCCGGGCGGCTTGCGCCAACTGCGCGAGATGCTGTTGGCCGCTAAAAAGCCTTTTGTGATTGCCGGAGGAAGCGGCTGGACGCCGCAATCCGCCCAAGCCTTGCAGCGCTTTGCCGAAAACTGGAAGTTACCTGTGGGCAACGCCTTTCGCTTTCAAGACACGTTTGACAACCACCATCCCCAGTATGCGGGCGATGTGGGCATCGGCATCAATCCCAAGTTGGCGCAAAGGGTGCGCGACAGCGATTTGATTTTGGCGATTGGCACTCGCTTGGGCGAAATGACGACCAGCGGCTATACATTGCTACAAGCACCCAAGCCGACACAAAAGTTGGTGCATATCCATTCCAGCGCAGAAGAACTCAACCGTGTCTACCACGCCGATCTGGCCATGATGGCCACCATGAATGCAGCGGCGCGTTCCCTAGAAGTGCTTGACGCGCCAAAGGATGTACCTTGGCAAGATTGGACCGCCGCGGCCAATGCCGATTACCAAGCCAATATGCAACCGCAAAAGTTGCCTGGTGACATCGATATGCCCACTATTGTTGGTGTGATCAGCAAAATGTTGCCTGACGATGCCGTCTTGACCAACGGTGCCGGTAACTTTGCGAGTTGGGTGCATCGATTCCATAAGCACCGTGGTTTGGCGCAAGGACACAAAGTACAACTCGCACCCACGTCGGGCTCGATGGGCTACGGCGTGCCCGCCGGTATTGCCGCTAGTATTTTGACGGGGCGCACTGTTTTCACCATCGCGGGCGACGGCGACTTTTTGATGAACGGCCAAGAGTTGGCGACTGCTGTGCAACACGGCGCCAAAACCATCATTGTGTTGCTCAACAACAGTGTCTACGGCACGATTCGCATGCACCAAGAGCGCGACTATCCCAACCACTCTAGCGGCTCGTATTTGAAGAACCCGAGCTTCGCGCAGTTGGCGCAGGCGTATGGCTATGCGGGCGTGCGTATTACCCGCACAGATGAGTTTGAAGCGGCTTTCAAGGCAGCGATGGACCGCAAAGAGGGCACTTTGATAGAGGTGATGATCGATGAGGACGTGATCACGACCCGCGCTTCGCTCACAACGATTCGTGAAGCGGCTATTGCTAGGCTGGCCAAATCCTAAAAGTTTTACTTGGCAAAAGAAAAGGGCTGCCTAGGCAGCCCTTATTCGTTGGAAGACCGAGAACTTAGCTCAGGTGCTTGCCAATCAAGCCAGCCAATTCGAACATGGTGACTTGTTTTTTGCCGAATACGGCTTTGAGCTTGTCGTCAGCGTTGATGTTGCGCTTGTTGACAGAGTCTTGCAGACCGTGCTTTTTGATGTAGATCCACAACTTGCTGACCACTTCTGTACGGGGCACAGGTGTGGCGCCAATGACAGCAGCCAATTCGGCGCTAGGAGTCATGGCTTTCATGAACGCAGCGTTGGGCGTGCGCTTCTTGGCAGGCGCCTTTTTAGCGGCAGGGGCTTTTTTTGCTACGACTTTTTTAGCGGGAGCTGCTTTCTTCGCAGCAGGTTTTTTAGCAGGAGCGGCTTTTTTAGCCGGTGCTTTTTTTGCAGTTGCCATTTTTAATTTCCTTCTAGAAGTGATTTTTGTAACCCGGTCCAAGACGAATCTTCCGAGCGGGCTTGATGCTACTGGAGAAAATTGCAGTTTCCAAGGGGAAAAGCATATTTTTCACTCGAGAGAGCAAGTTTTTTCGAGGGAGATTTTTGATGCTTTTGATGGCGTTGCTGTAGCCCTAGTACTTACATTTTCATAATGCAATAAATTCATTTCAAATTATGAAATTAAAGAAAATCGACTTCTTAAAAATTTACCATATAGTGATAAATTAACTTCATAATTCAAAAAATACAAAATAAGTCATTGAAAAATATAAGAAAAATAATATTCTTATATAAGACATATGATGCTATTTAACTCTTCTATAAGACTTAAACTGATCACTATGCTGCTCCCTACTAAGAGCGCTGACATGAGTTTCTTTTTAACCTTTAGGAGTGAAAAATGCCACAAACCCTCAACGAACAACTCAGCCGTACCCAGCAAATCGCTGCTCTGGAGAAAGACTGGGCGACTAACCCGCGTTGGAAAGGTGTCAAGCGCGGTTACAGCGCTGCCGACGTGGTGCGTCTGCGTGGCAGTGTTCAGATAGAACATTCATTGGCCATGCGCGGCGCAGAAAAACTCTGGCGCCTCATCAACGGCGAAGCCAAAAAAGGCTATGTCAATTCCTTCGGCGCTATCTCTGCTGGCCAAGCCATGCAGCAAGCCAAGGCAGGTTTAGAGGCTGTGTATCTGTCTGGCTGGCAAGTCGCTGCAGACGGCAACACTTCCGAGACCATGTACCCAGACCAATCGCTCTATGCGTATGACTCGGTACCCACCATGGTGCGTCGCATCAACAACACTTTCAAGCGCGCAGATGAAATCCAATGGGGCCGGGGTATTGAGCCAGGCAACAAAGACTTTATTGACTTCTTCTTGCCCATCGTCGCAGACGCCGAAGCAGGTTTTGGTGGCGTGCTCAATGCCTTTGAGTTGATGAAAAACATGATCTCCTCAGGCGCGGCTGGCGTGCACTTCGAAGACCAATTGGCTGCAGTGAAGAAATGCGGCCACATGGGTGGCAAAGTGTTGGTGCCAACGCACGAAGCTTGCGAAAAACTCATCGCAGCACGCTTCGCCGCAGACGTCATGGGGGTACCTACCATCGTATTGGCCCGTACCGACGCCGAAGCCGCCAACTTGGTGACCAGCGACCACGACGCCAACGACAAACCATTCCTCACTGGCGAGCGCACCCAAGAAGGCTTTTACCGTGTCAAAAACGGTTTGGAGCAAGCGATCAGCCGTGGCATTGCCTACGCACCTTATGCCGACTTGGTCTGGTGCGAAACCGGCGTGCCAGACATCGGCTTTGCCCGGGAGTTTGCGCAAGCGGTGCATGCGTCCAGCCCAGGTAAATTACTGTCCTACAACTGCTCGCCCTCTTTTAACTGGAAGAAAAACTTGAACGACAAGCAAATTGCGACATTCCAAGACGATTTGTCAGCGCTGGGCTACAAGTACCAGTTCATCACTTTGGCTGGCATTCATATCAATTGGTACAACACTTTCCAATTCGCCCACGCATACGCCAATGGCGAAGGTATGAAGCACTACGTCAACATGGTGCAAGAGCCTGAGTTCGCAGCACGTGACAAGGGCTACACCTTTGTGTCACACCAGCAAGAGGTGGGGGCTGGGTACTTTGACGATGTGACTACTGTGATTCAAGGTGGTTCGTCTTCGGTTAAGGCTTTGTCTGGGTCTACTGAGGAAGAGCAGTTCCACTGAGCTGTGGTTTGGTCCCCATCTTTATGGGTTGGGATGGGTAGCTGCTTTTTTTCGTTGCACGGCCCATACGGCTTGGGTGCCTTGTTACGCTCATGTCCCCCGAGAGGCGCTGATCAGCGCCTCTCTCCTCCTTTACTTCGCTACACAAGGCACCCAAGCCGTATGGGCCTTTGGGCG
>JBBAOY010000015.1:0-43251 GCA_040401095.1 Limnohabitans sp. | reverse complement strand
CGCAGTCTGGATTGCTGTCTTTGGGTGAAGGGGCTGAGATGATTAAGCTTGAGGGCGGTATCAAGTAACTTTTCTCCTGCCTTGGGGTTTGTTGGAGTTTGGCTCTTCTTTTGTCTCCTTGGCTTTGGGGCTTGTAATTCGGTTCGCTTTTTTCGTCGGCCTTAGGTCTTTTAATCGGGATGGTTGGCGATGCAAATGCTTGGTGGCATGCACTGCGCCGCTCATGTCCTCCGGCTTCGGCTAAGCCGAAGCCTCCCCCTTTACTTCGCTCTGCAGCACATACCACCAAGCATTTGCGCGAAATTAGTTTGAACTCCACTTAGTTTGAACTCAACTTCGTTCGCCGGCGTCAGCTCGGCGGCGCACGATGCGTAGCGAAGTAAAGGGGGAGGATTTGGCCTTCGGCCAAATCCGGAGGACATGAGCGGAGCATCGTGTGCCGTCGGGCTGACGCCACGCTACAAAAATTCCGAGCCAAATAAAACGAGCAAAAGGGTAAAAACAACCCAATGCCCTAATGCCCGATAGCAAATGGCCCGAAGTCAAACCACAACAGGCTCCGGCTCCAACAAAATCCCAAACCTCTCATACACACTGGTCTGAATCGCCTTGGCCAACGTCATCACTTCGCCACCAGTGCACGGGTTTTCGCGTCCACCTTTGTTCACCAACACCAAAGCCTGTTTCTCATAAACAGCGGCATTACCCACAGACTTGCCCTTCCATCCGCAAGCATCGATCAACCAACCAGCAGCGAGTTTGATGCGCCCATCATCGAGTAGGTAGTGCACCACCTTGGGGTCTCTGGCAATGATGTCAGCGCATTGCTCAGGGGTCACGGTTGGATTTTTGAAAAAACTGCCGGCGTTTCCAATGACCGCTGGGTCGGGCAACTTGGCTCGACGAATGGCGCAGACCCACTCAAAAATTTGATGCGCAGTGGGCTGATCAATACCTGTTTCTGCCATCTTTTTTTCTAGATCAAGATAGCCAAGCACCGGCTTCCAAGATTTGACTAACCGAAACCGAACGCGGGTAATCAATGCGCGGCCCGCTAAGCCCATGCTGCGCGAAGCGCCAACTGTTTGACCTGGTCCGTGTTTGAAAATCGAGTCACGGTAACCAAAAGCGCATTGCGCAGCATCTAGAGTGAAGGTATTTCCAGTCGCTAGATCGATCGCATCTAGAGCGTCGAAGCGGTCTTGTAATTCGACGCCGTAAGCGCCGATGTTTTGTACAGGTGAAGCGCCGACACTTCCGGGAATCAACGCCATATTTTCCAAGCCCGGCCAACGGTTATTTAAGGTCCATTGCACGAAATCGTGCCAATCCTCGCCAGCAGCGGCTTCGATAATCCAAGCCTTTTCGGTCTCCTCCACCAAGCGCATGCCTTTGAGTTCCACCTTGAGAACGAGCGCTTTGAGGTCGCCCGTCAGCACGATGTTGCTGCCGCCGCCAAGCACAAATTTCTGGGCGTCGCGCAATTGCGGATCGGCTAACAGAGTCTCAATATCGGCCTCAGACCGCACACGCACCAATTGCAAAGCCTTGGCAGATATGCCAAAAGTGTTATGCGCTTGCAGTGGGACGTTTCGCTCAACTAACATAGCGAGATTGTCTCACCCTGATTTTGAAAGACTCACCCCATGCCTTCTTTTGACACCGTCTGCGAACCTAATCTGCCCGAAGTAAAAAACGCCGTAGATAACACCGCCAAAGAAATTGCGACCCGTTTCGACTTCAAAGGCACGTCGGCAGGCGTTGAACTCAAGGACAAAGAAATCACCTTGTTTGGCGACGCGGACTTTCAACTCACCCAAGTGGAAGATGTTTTACGCAACAAATTGACCAAGCGCGAAGTCGATATTCGCTTTTTGGACAAAGGCGACGTGCAAAAAATCGGGGGCGACAAGGTCAAGCAGGTCATCAAAGTGCGCAACGGGATTGAGACTGAGGTCTCTAAGAAAATCCAACGCCTGATTAAAGACAGCAAGATCAAAGTGCAAGCTGCGATTCAAGGCGATGCGGTTCGGGTCACTGGTGCTAAGCGTGATGACTTGCAGGCCGCTATGGCATTAATTCGCAAAGAGATGACCGATTTGCCTTTGTCTTTCAACAACTTTCGCGATTAGTCTCTGCTCTGATAGTGGTTGGCGATGCAAATGCTGGGTGGCATGCACTGCGCCGCTCATGTCCTCCGGCTTCGGCTAAGCCGAAGCCTCCCCCTTTACTTCGCTCTGCAGTACATACCACCCAGCATTTGCGCGAAATTTGTTGGAGCGCAAATTAGTTGAGCTCCACTTGGCTCGCCGGCGTCAGCCCGGCGGCGCACGATGCGTAGCGAAGTAAAGGGGGAGGATTTGGCCTCTGGCCAAATCCGGAGGACATGAGCGGAGCATCGTGTGCCGTCGGGTTGACGCCTCGCTACAAAAGCCACAAACGCCACCCCACGAAAGCAACAAATTAAGCTTAAGGCGACTTAGTCTCCCCAATCTTGCTCTCCTGCCCCAACACCAAACGCGTGATGTTGTCTTGATGACGCATGAGAAGCAAAGCACTAATCGCAATCAAGGCCATAAGTTGCGGCTCACCAGTAGTCCAAGCCACTTGGTTGCCAAACAGGTAATACAAAGGCGCAAACAACGACGCAGCGATGGCAGCCAACGAGGAATAACGGAAAAAATAGGCCACGATCCCCCAGGTGGCCATGGTGGCAAGCCCGAGTACCGGCTCAATGCCAAAGATAACGCCTGCCGCAGTCGCCACACCTTTGCCACCTTTAAAACTAAAAAATACTGGCCATAAGTGCCCGATAAACGCTGAAATCGCCACTAACGCCAACACCCGCTCGTCCCAACCAAAAGAGGAACCAAAAATCTTGACTAGTAAGACGGGGACATACCCTTTCAGAGCATCCAAAGCCAAGGTAAAAATCGCGGCTTGCCGATTGCCAGAACGCAGCACATTGGTTGCACCAGGGTTTTGGCTGCCGTACGTACGCGGGTCGTCAAGGCCCATGACTCGGCTGACGATTACCGCAAAAGACAAGGACCCCACAAGGTAGGCGCCGAAAACCAAGAGTAATAAAGAGTTCGAGTCAGTCATGGCTAGCAATCGAGATTTGCGTGTTTATTTTTGCAAAGCGAAAACCGCACGTCACAGAGCCGGATCACGCATTTCCCAACGAATGGCATCTATAGCTGCCAACACTTCAGGTGACAACGTCTTGCCCCACACATCCAAATCAGTATCGAGTTGCGCCACCGATGTCACACCAATGATGGTGCTGGCAACTTGCCACTTGGTGTAACAAAAAGCTAAAGCCATTTCAGTCGGTGTCATACCGTTTTCGCGGGCCAGCGCGTTATAGCGCCGCGCTGCTACCAAGGCCTCTGGTCGGCCCCAGCGTTGCTTTTGGACCGATTCGTAAATCGACAGACGACCACCATCTTTACCTTGTGGCGCATTGGGGCCCGTCACGCCGCCCGCATCGTATTTACCGGTCAGCAAGCCAAAGGCCAAAGGCGAATACGCCAACAAGGACACGTTCAGGCGGTGGCAGGTCTCGTCCAAGGCATTTTCAAAAGTACGGTTGACCAAGCAATAAGGGTTTTGAATGGAGTGCACACGGGGCAAGCCATGCTGATCGGCCAAGCGGATAAATTCGTGCACGCCGTAAGGGGTTTCGTTGGATAGGCCAATGTGTCGGACTTTTCCAGCTTTCACCAACTTGGACAAGGCCTCCAACTGTTCATGGATAGACGTAGCGCTATTGTCTTTGGCCGGGTCGAAATAAACCATGCCAAACGCAGGCACATGACGCTCGGGCCAGTGGATTTGGTAGAGGTCGATCACATCGGTTTTAAGACGCTTCAAACTCGCATCGCAGGAATTCAAAATGTCTTGCGCGGTCATGCCTAAGCCTTCGCGTACCCATGCCATACCGCGTGATGGGCCGGCTACTTTGGTGGCAAGCACGAGTTTTTGTCGAACACCTGGGTGCTTGGTAAACCAGTTTCCCAAAATCGTCTCAGTAGAACCAAAAGTTTCAGCCTTGGCGGGGACCGAATACATCTCTGACGTGTCCAAGAAGTTCACGCCCCGTTCCAAAGACCGATCGAGAATCGCGTGCGAATCGGCTTCGCTGACCTGCTCGCCAAAAGTCATTGTTCCCAAACAAATCGGGGTGACGCGCAAATCACTGGTGCCCAGTGAGACCAAGGGGAAAGACATTTCTAGAACTCCAAGAATCGGTTTTTCAAAGCGGGTAAGTCTAATGCCTTGCTTGGAGAGCGGCTCTTTCCTCTTCTTGCAAGCGCAAAATCCGCCGCTGTACCTTACCCGTCGTGGTCATGGGCAACTCAGCGATAAATTCGATTTCTTTGGGGTATTCATAAGGCGCCAGCTTACCGCGCACGTGGGTTTGCAGCTCAGCTATGAGGGCTTCACTGGCGTGAAAGCCTGCCGCCAACACCACGTAGGCTTTGACTAACGCACCGCGTTCTGGGTCAGGCTTTGGCACCACGGCCGCATTGGCGACAGCGGGGTGTTTGACCAAACAGTTTTCCACTTCACTCGGCCCAATGCGGTAGCCCGCTGCTTTAAACACATCGTCGGCGCGTCCTTGGTACCAGAGATATCCGTCCTTATCGCGCACGGCCAAATCGCCGGTGCAACACCAGTCGCCCGTGAACTTGGACTGCGTGGAACGCGGATTTTTCCAATAGCCCAAAAAGAAAATTGGATCTGGTTCGCCGTGTTGGTTGAATCGGTGCAAAGCCACATCCCCAGGCACACCATCGGGACACTCCTTGCCGTCCTCGTCAATCACCGCCACGCGATGGCCTGGGTAGCCTTTGCCCATGCTTCCTGGCTTGGCGGGCCAACCAGCGTTGTGTCGATGCGCGACAGGGGTTTGTCCACCGCCACTCGCCCATTCCATCGCGCAATTGCCCACGATGTAATTGATTTCGGTTTGGCCAAACATCTCGTTGACCGTCACACCCAACTGGTTTTGGCAATAAGCAAACACCGCGTCGCCCACTGCTTCGCCCGCACTCATCATGGCTTGGAGTTGGAGCTTGAATTGGCTGCGCGGCGTGGGGAACGCCTTCATCATCGCTTTGAGTGCGGTTGGAAATAAGAACGAATGCGTAACGGTGTGCGCCTCCATCAAACCAAAAGCCAACTCAGGGCTGAATCGTCCGTTGTAAGCCACGATGGGGCGGCCAAAGTACAGCGTGGGAAGCAATGCATCCATCAAGCCACCAGTCCAAGCCCAGTCTGCAGGAGACCAAAAAACGCTGGAAAATTTACTGGTTGGCAGTTGATGCGAATTCACCGGCGCATTCGGCGAAAACCCAAACCAGTTTTGGCTACAAACAAAACCCGTCAAGTTACCGATCAAAGCGCGGTGCGGAATCAGCGCGCCCTTAGGCGGGCCAGTGGTTCCGCTGGTGTAAATCAAGACTGCAGCATCGTCCGCTTGGGTGATGACGGAAATAAAACTGTTTTTTGATTCCTTATTGCTAGCGTCACTCTCAAACGCTTTACCTTCATGCGCAACATGACACCCACCGGTATCTTGTATTTGCAACGCATCTAACCGAACCACCTCACGCAAAGCGATGCACTCCCCTTTTACCTTCAACACCTGTTCAAGCGAAGCACCATCCACCAAAGCCACCACCGCCTCGCTGTCATTCAGTCGGTAAGACAAAGCATCTGGCCCAAACAACAAAGACAAGGGCATGGCCACCGCACCCATTTGCATCACTGCGACATAAGCCACCGCCGTCTCAAAGCGTTGCGGCAAAACAATCGCTACCCGGTCGCCTTTTTGCACACCTAAGGCTTGCAAGCGCAAGCTCAAAGCGTCTGCAACCTGTTGTAACTGCGCAAAGCTGTAGGAGCGATGCGCACCCCCCGTGTGGTGTTCGATGATGGCAATGCGTTGCGAAGCATCAGCTTGCGCCGCCCACCGTTGGCTACACACCTGCGCCATATTGAAATTAGCTGGTACCGACCAACCAAAACCTTGCTGCATAGCAGCATAAAAATCGCCCGTCGCGCGGGCGTTGTCGTGTGTTTGACGCGAAGTCATTTCTAGGGTCCTTATGATTCAAACAATGTACCCAATTCAAAAAGAATCGCGTAGCGAGTTTGTACCGATACGCCAACTCAACTACCACGTGCGCCAATGGGGCACGCCTGACAACAACACCCCACCCTTGGTCATGGTCCATGGCTGGATGGATGTCTCTGCTTCGTTTCAGTTTGTCGTCGACGCGTTAATCCAAGATCGCTGGATCATCGCGCCCGACTGGCGTGGTTTTGGACTCACCGAAACGCCCAACCAAGACAACTACTGGTTTCCAGACTACCTCGCCGACCTAGACTTCTTGCTGGACCACTATGTGGGTGACCGCAGCATCCATTTGCTCGGCCACAGCATGGGCGGTCATGTTGCCACCTTGTATGCAGGTGTGCGCCCTGAGCGCGTTGCCAAACTGATCAACCTGGAGGGCTTTGGCATGGCAGCCACCCGCCCCGCGCAAGCCGCAGGACGTTATGCCAAATGGATAGACGAAGTCAAAACCATGCACAAAGGCGCGCTAGACCTCAAACCCTACGCCAACTTAGAAGGCGTAGCCAGGCGCTTAATGAAAACCAATCCACGCCTCAGTAGTGACAAAGCCCATTGGTTAGCTAGCCATTGGGCGCAACCCAATGCACAAGGAGAATGGCGCATCTTGGGACATGCCGCCCACAAAATCATCAACGCCCAATTGTTCAAAGTTGACGAAGTGCTGGGCATTTACGAGCGCATCACCGCCCCCACCCTATTTGCCATGGCCGATACCGACAGCCTGACCCAGTGGTGGAAAGACAAATACACCTTGGACGAATTCAAACAGCGCATCGCCTCGGTGCCTGACCTACGGCACGCAGTCATCGAAGACGCGGGCCATATGCTGCACCATGACCAACCCGAAAAATTGGCCCGCCTTATCGAAGAATTCCTCGCCTAAGAAGCTCTTCTGGCGCGCGTGAGAAAATCACGGTTTGTACCCGTTACCTAAAGAAGAAGCACATGGAAGCAGAACGCACCAACCTCATTGGCACCACTTTGGCCGACCTCACAGTTCGTACCGTCGAACTTCGGGGGTATCTTTGACTTCGATGCCAAATCTGAGCGTTTAAGAACTGTCAACGCAGCCCTAGAAGACCCCAAAGTCTGGGACGACCCCAAAAAAGCCCAAGAACTCGGGCGTGAGAAAAAAATGCTGGATGGTGTTGTCGTCACCATCACCCACCTAACGCAATCGCTAGCTGACAACACCGAACTCTTCGAAATGAGTAAGGCTGATGGCGATGACGACGGTCTCGTCACCATTGAGGCCGATACGCAGTCTCTGGTCAAAACCATCGAAGACCTCGAATTTCGCCGAATGTTCAGCCAAGAGGCGGACCCGTGCAACGCATTCCTCGACATCCAAGCGGGCGCCGGTGGCACCGAAGCTTGTGATTGGGCCAGCATGTTGCTACGGCAATATTTGAAATACGCCGAACGCAAAGGTTTCAAAACCACGGTCGAAGACGAATCCGCCGGTGACGTGGCTGGCATCAAAGGCGCGACCATCAAAATCGAGGGTGAATACGCCTTTGGCTTGTTGCGCACCGAAACTGGCGTGCACCGTTTGGTGCGCAAATCTCCGTTCGACAGTTCAGGCGGACGTCACACCAGTTTTGCCAGTGTGTTTGTCTACCCTGAGATCGATGATTCGATTCAGATTGACATCAACCCTGCCGATGTGCGCACCGACACCTTCCGCGCCAGCGGCGCAGGCGGTCAGCACATCAACAAGACCGACTCGGCGGTGCGTCTGACGCACATTCCAACTGGCATCGTCGTGCAATGCCAGGACGGACGCAGCCAACACAGCAACAAAGACGTAGCTTGGAAGCGCTTACGCTCGCGTTTGTACGACTTTGAGATGCGCAAACGCCAAGAGGCACAGCAAAAACTCGAAGACACCAAAACCGATGTCGGCTGGGGCCATCAAATCCGCAGCTATGTGCTGGACAACAGCCGCATCAAAGATTTGCGCACCAACGTAGAAATATCGAACACCCAAAAAGTTTTAGACGGCGACTTAGACGCCTTCATCGAAGCTTCTCTGAAACAAGGTGTGTAGACATTCAAGTCTTCACGCTTTTTGACCACACTTAGGAAACACACCCATGTACCGTGAAGGCACTGCCCCACTGATCCAACGCGCTGACTACACCGCACCCGCGTTTTGGATAGACAGCGTCGATTTAACGTTTGACCTAGACCCCGCCAAAACCCGCGTGCTCAACAAAATGGTGTTGCGCCGCAATGCAGATGTTCCCGCGCAAGCTTTGCGCTTGGACGGGGACGGTCTCAACCTCTCGCGCGTCTTGGTCAACGGCCAAGGCACCTCGTTCAAGATGGACGGCGACAAACTGGTGCTTGAAAACTTGCCTGAGGGCGATGCGCCGATCCACTTAGAAATTTTCACCACCTGCTTCCCGATCAAAAACACTGCGTTGACTGGTTTGTATGTGAGCAATGATTCCTTCTTCACCCAATGTGAAGCAGAAGGCTTTCGGCGCATCACCTACTTTCTAGACCGTCCTGATGTCATGTCAAGTTACAGCGTCACGCTGCGGGCAGACAAAAAGGCTTACCCAGTTCTTTTGAGCAACGGCAACTTGGTCGAAACTGGCGATCTAGAAGAAGATCGCCATTTCGCCCGCTGGGTGGACCCACACAAAAAGCCTTGCTACCTCTTTGCATTGGTTGCAGGCCAGTTGGTGTGCCGCGAGCAACGTATCAAAGCCCCTTCTGGCAAAGAGCATCTGTTGCAGGTTTATGTTCGTTCTGGCGATTTAGACAAAACCGAGCATGCGATGAACTCCTTGATGGCCAGCGTGGCATGGGACGAGCACCGTTTTGGTTTGAGCTTAGACCTGGAGCGATTCATGATCGTTGCGACCAGCGACTTCAATATGGGCGCGATGGAAAACAAGGGCTTGAATATTTTCAATACCAAGTTTGTCTTCGCCAATTCGTCTACCGCAACCGATACCGATTACGCCAACATCGAGAGCGTTGTTGGCCATGAATATTTCCATAACTGGACTGGTAACCGCATCACATGCCGCGACTGGTTTCAGCTTTCGCTCAAAGAAGGCCTGACGGTTTTCCGCGACCAAGAGTTCAGCCAAGATCTCGCTGCGCACGCCTTAAAAGACAACCCTATCGCAGCCGCCTCTGCTAAGGCTGTCAAACGCATCGAAGACGTACGCTTGTTGCGCACCGTGCAATTTGCGGAAGACGCAGGCCCGATGGCGCATCCGGTGCGACCTGACAGCTATGTAGAAATCAACAACTTCTATACCGTCACCATTTACGAAAAAGGTGCTGAGGTGGTGCGCATGATGCAAACGCTCACCAGCAGAGAAGGCTTTGCCAAAGGTATGGCGCTCTACTTTGAGCGTCATGATGGCCAAGCTGTCACCTGCGATGACTTCGCACAATGCATAGCGGACGCCAATCCAACTTCTGCACTCCACCAACACTTGGCGCAATTCAAGCGTTGGTATGGCCAAGCCGGTACGCCACGCGTCAAAGCGTCTGGAAATTTCGATGCATCTAACAAGCGCTACACCCTCACACTCAGCCAAAGTTGCGAAGCGAGTGTGGGGCAAGATACGAAACAGCCTTTTGTGATTCCTGTGTCTTTCGGACTATTGGCTGCGGATGGTCACGAGATCCTGCCAACCCAATTGTTGGTGCTCACTGAGGCCTCACAAAGTTTCACGTTTGACGCACTAGATATGCATGACGACCAAGCGCCCGTGCCATCGCTATTGCGTGACTTCAGCGCACCGGTGGTGTTGGCGCTAGACGTCACCCCTGCACAACGCTTGGTGCAACTGGCGCATGACACCGACCCCTTCAACCAATGGGAAGCTGCCCAACAACTTTGTTTGCAAGCTGCGCTCAAAGCTATTGCCTCGCAAGAAACAGCCCCAGAGGTTTTAAGCCCTGAATTGCTAAACGCTTTATCGCTTGTACTCAAACACCCCACCCTAGACGCAGCGTTCAAAGAACTGGTGCTCACCCTACCTTCTGAGACTTACATATCTGAGCAACTCAGCGCCGTTGACCCACAACGTGTCCATGCAGTGCGTGAAGCCATGCGATTGCAATTGGCAACTGCCTTGCATGCCGATTGGGTGTGGGCGTTCGATGCGCACCGCGATAACGGCATTTACCAACCTGATCCATTGTCCTGCGGTCGTCGCGCTTTGAGTGGAATGGCTCTCACCATGTTGTGTTTGCAGGGCGTGCATGCAAAAGACAACAGCTGGGCCCACAGAACGCTTTTGCATTTCACCAAAGCCAGCAATATGACGGATCGTTTCAATGCGCTGAACGCATTGGTGCAATCGGGCCATGCGTTGTCTGCTGAAGCGTTGGCTATTTTTCACAAAATGTTCGCTAACGAAGCACTGGTCATTGACAAGTGGTTTGCTTTGCAAGCCGGTGCCAGCGACCGTGGTGGTCATATCTTGCCGATCGTGCGTCAGTTGTTACAGCACCCAGATTTCTCGCTAAAAAATCCTAACCGTGCGCGCAGCCTGGTGTTTAGTTATTGCAGTGCAAACCCTGGTGCGTTCCATCGCAGCGATGCAGCAGGTTATGTGTTTTGGAGTGATCGCGTTTTAGAAATGGATGCCACGAACCCACAAGTCGCCGCACGTTTGGCACGTGCGCTAGACCGTTGGAGCCATTTGGCCGAACCTTATCGCTCTGCCGCCAAAGTCGCGATCGAGCGTGTCGCCGCCAAACCCGATTTAAGCAACGACGTGCGCGAGGTGGTTTCGCGCGCACTATCTCAATAAGACGCGAAGGACGCACGATGGCTATTTCTCTCACACGCTATTTGGTCGAAGAGCAACGCGCCAAAGGCCGCATTCCCTCTGAGCTCCGTTTGTTATTGGAAGTGGTGGCTCGCGCTTGTAAAAGCATCAGCCATGCGGTGAACAAAGGCGCATTGGGCAGCGAACTAGGCGATGTCATGGGTTCTGCCGGCATCGAAAACGTGCAAGGCGAAGTCCAGAAAAAACTCGACATCATTGCCAACGATGTGCTGATTGAAGCCAATGAATGGGGTGGCCACTTGGCTGCCATGGCGTCTGAAGAGATGGACAACATCCATGTGGTGCCGAACCGCTATCCGCAAGGTGAATACCTGTTGATGTTTGATCCACTCGATGGTTCCAGCAATATTGAAGTCAACGTCAGCATCGGCACCATCTTCAGCGTATTGAAAAAAGTGAGTAACAACACTGCAGTGACCGAGCAAGACTTTTTACAACCTGGCTCACAACAAGTTGCTGCAGGCTATTGCGTGTATGGGCCTCAAACTACGCTGGTGCTGACAGTTGGGGATGGCGTTGCCATGTTTACCTTAGACCGCGAGCAAGGCTCGTTTGTGTTGACACAGGAAAACGTGAAGATTCCAGAAGACACCAAAGAATTCGCTATCAATATGAGCAATATGCGCCATTGGGATGCTCCTGTTAAACGCTATGTTGACGAATGTTTGGCGGGCAAAGAAGGTCCACGCGGCAAAGACTTCAATATGCGCTGGATTGCTTCTATGGTGGCCGACGTACATCGCATCCTGACCCGTGGTGGCATCTTCATGTACCCCTGGGACAAACGCGAACCTGAGAAGCCTGGGAAGTTACGTTTGATGTACGAAGCCAATCCCATGGGCTGGTTAGTTGAGCAAGCGGGCGGTGCAGCCACCAATGGTCAACAACGTATTTTGGAAGTGCAACCTACACAACTGCATCAGCGTGTCAGTGTGATTTTGGGATCTAAGAATGAGGTGGAGCGGTTGACCAAATATCACGTCACTCCTTAAATTTTTTCTAGGAAACCAAAAAATGCCAGACGCACCAATGCGGTCTGGCATTTTTATTTTGTGAACTAAAAAATTCAACACGTTGCTCGAATTTGAGTGCAACTTGCTGACTTTTAAATTCCAAGCGCACCAATTACGACATGCTGTACTGGATGATTGACAGCCAGGAAATTAACAATAAAAGGTTAATTAAGCTCCTAAAACAAATAGATATATGAAATTTATACTTAAAACGTATATACTTTATTTATATCTTGTCTATGGAGTACGACTATGTCAAAGGAAGCAGTTTTTACTATGAAATTAGAAGCCCAACTACGCGATGCATTCATGGCCGAGGCAGAGGCCAGTCATCGCCCTGCCTCTCAAATCATGCGCGAACTCATGCGCGATTTTGTGCAACGCCAAAAACAAGCAAGAGACTACGACGCATTTTTGAACAGCAAGGTTGCCCAAGCACGCGCCCAAATTGATGCAGGCAATTACGCGAGCGCTGAAGAAGTAGAGCTGCGTTTTGCTGCGCGTCGAGCACAACTGCAGGCAAAGGTTGACAGTCCACATCCATGAAAGTAATTTGGGCATCTGCAGCAGAACAAGATCGTGCAGACATCATTGACTTCATAAGTCAAGACAACCCAATAGCATCCATCATGATGGATGAACTGTTTGCTGAAGTCGCATTGCGATTAGAACAACACCCACTACTAGGCAGACCTGGTCGGATATCGGGAACGCGAGAACTTATCCCGCATGCAAACTATCGCCTGATTTATGAAGTGCAAGATAACCAAATAAGAATCTTGGCATTAGTTCATACAGCACGTTTGTGGCCGATTCCAAAGCACTAATGACATTAATGCCTTACACCCCGATATAGCGTTGCCACAAAGCGCGATCAGCCTCTAATGCCTTTGATCCACCTTGCCACACCACCTTACCGCGCTCAATGAGGGTGTGTTGGTCTGCCAGTTGCACAAGTTTTTGTACATATTTATCTATCACCAAAATGCTTTGACCTTCTCCGCGCAAAGTATGCAAGCAGCGCCAAATGTCCTCACGCACTAAAGGAGCAAGTCCTTCAGTGGCTTCATCGAGCACCAGCAAATGGGGATTTGTCATCAATGCGCGGCCAATGGCCAACATTTGCTGTTCGCCACCTGAGAGTTGATTACCCATATGCCGGTGGCGCTCTTGCAACCGTGGAAATAAAGCGTAGACACGCTCTAGTGTCCAAGGTGCATTAGAGTGATTACGGTTACCAGCAAACGCCAGTAAGTTTTCGCGGACAGACAAGGTTGGGAAAATCATGCGCCCCTCAGGCACCAAAGCCATGCCCATGCGTGCAATGTGATCGGCGGATCTTCCATCCACACGCTCTCCACAAAATCGTACTGTTCCACCCATGCTAGGCATTAGGCCTAAGACAGCGCGTACTGTTGTAGTTTTACCCATGCCATTGCGACCCAGCAGAGTGGAGGCACCACCAGAGGCAATAGAAAAACTCACACCAAACAACACTTGGCTGGTGCCGTATCCTGCTTGCAAGTCTTTCACTTCAAGAAGCGTACTCATGGCTTAAGCATCGCCCAGATAGGCATGTTGAACTGCCACATCGTTTTTGATTTGTTCAGCGTTTCCACTTACCACAACCCGTCCTGACACCAGCACCGAAATCGTATCAGCCAGGCGAAATACCGCGTCCATATCGTGCTCGACCAACACAATCGTTATGCTGCCGCGCAAACTTTTCAATAACTCCACCATACGTTGCGACTCATCAGGGCCCATGCCCGCCATTGGCTCATCTAACAGCATTAGCTTGGGGTTTGTACATAAAACAAGTCCGACTTCCAACTGACGTTGCGCGCCATGCGATAGCGCACCTGCTGCTTGCATGCGGTGATCTGAGAGACCGATGCGCTCAGCCATCGCATCAGCTTGGCTGAAGCGCGCGCGATCTCTACTTGCATTCCTCCAAAAGCCAAAGCCACTTCTCTGAGTCGCAAGAATTGCCAAAGCCAAGTTGTCTTGCACACTCAAATGCGGAAACATACTGGTGATTTGGTATGAACGAACCAAGCCTTGACGCGCACGCTGATGAAGCGGCAGTTGTGTCACGTCATGGCCATCAAACACAATCCGTCCAGCGTCTGCATGCATAGCGCCGGAAATATGGTGTATCAACGTAGTTTTGCCCGCACCGTTCGGTCCGATCAATGCATGAATTTCATCTGCTTGAACCGACAAGCTAGTGTGGTCCAAGGCAACCAAACCACCAAAATTTTTGGTCAAGCTCTCCACATAAAGCAAAGGCGCGGTCATACCGATCGATCTTTTCGTAAATGGGTCAGCCCACTGGCCAAGCCATTAGGCAGAAGCAGAACCACCATCAACAACAGCGCACCTAAACCAAGCTGCCAATGGATCGTGAAATGGCTAAGCGTTTCTTCCAGCAATAAAAACACAATAGCACCCCAGGCGCCACCATAGAGATGCCCCACTCCGCCGAGTATCACCATCATCATCAACATGCCTGACTGGCTCCATTGCATCATTGCCGGGCTCACAAATCCAGATTGGTTTGCCAACAATGCGCCAGCCAAACCGGCCAAAGCACCCGACATGACAAATGCACATAGCTTGTAACGGAAAACCGCATATCCCAACGACTGCATGCGTACTTCGTTCTCACGAATCGCTTGCAGCACATGGCCAAAGCGCGCGTTTAACACGCGCGCAATCAAAACCAAAACGGCGACGCAGGCTAAGAGGGTGACGTAATAAAAATTGGTGTCAGTAGACATATCCAAAAAACCGATGCGCGAGCGCGCTGGTAACGACATGCCGTCATCACCACCATAGGCTTTGAACGACACCACTAGGTAATACATCATTTGCGCAAAAGCCAAAGTGATCATGATGAAGTAAACACCTTGTGTTCTCAAGCTCACCGCACCAATCAAAAAAGCAAATAGGCCTGCCACCACCATCGCAGTGGGCCACGCCATCCATGCATCTACCACTCCCATCTGCGAAAGAATACCAACGGTGTAGGCGCCAACACCCAGAAAGGCAGCATGGCCAAAACTCACCATGCCACCGAATCCCAAAATGAGGTTCAAACTGGTAGCAGCCAAAGCAAAAATCAATATGCGCGTCGCTAGTGCAATATAGAACGCCTCACCAACAGCATCGGCCACATAAGGCAATGCCATCAGCGCTAAAAACACAAGGCCAGACCAACGCCATTTCAAGCCATGGTCTAAAGACTTAAGCGCCAAGGATTTAGCCATGCGTTGGGAACAATCCGCGTGGTTTAAAAAACAATACCGTCGCCATCAACACATAAATCAATATCGATGCGACAGCAGGACCCGCATTGGATGCAGCCTCAGGACTCAGCAAAGAGTCAAACACCATCGGAACCAAAGTACGCCCAGCTGTATCAACAAATCCGACTAGCAATGCACCTAAAAAAGCGCCACGGATAGAGCCAATTCCGCCAATCACGATCACTACAAAAGCCAGAATCAAAATGCTCTCACCCATACCCACTTGCACAGCCAGAAGCGGTCCTAGCATTCCACCGGCCACTGCGCATAGCGCAGCACCTAAGCCAAACACAGCAGTGAACAACCCCTGCACATGGCTGCCCATTACCATCGCCATTTCTCGATTTGCGGCTCCAGCACGCACCTGCATTCCGATTCGCGTGCGCGTAATAAGCACATACAAAAATAAGGCGACTAACAAACCAACACCAATGATGAACAAGCGGTAAGCGGGGTACATCAAACCAGGCAGCAACTCCACAGGCCCACTCAAAGCCTCTGGCGGATTTAAAGTAATAGGCTGCGCGCCCCATATCAAGCGCACAGTCTCATTACACATCAGCAAAATCGCGAAGGTACCCAGCACTTGCGACAAGTGATCGCGCGCATAGAGTCTGCGCAAAATGCTCACCTCCAACAAGATACCGAACGCTGCCGCCGCAATGACTCCGCCCGCCAAACCCATCCAGAAAGAACCCGTCACAGCCGCAACAGACGCGATGCAATAAGCACCCACCATATAGAGCGAGCCATGCGCTAGGTTAATCATGTCCATGATGCCAAACACAAGCGTGAGGCCTGCGGCTAGCAAGAACAACATCAACCCAAATTGCAAGCCGTTGAGCGATTGCTCTAACAGCAAGATCCCATTCATTGCAAATGCTTACAGGCTAGGCATCTTGCAACTGGCTGCATATACATCCGCGTGGCCTTTGAAAACAGTATTCAAAGTACGGTTAGTCACACGCCCTTTGCTGTCTTTGATAATGACACGCAGGTGGTAGTCTTGAATCGGAAAGTGGTTGGTATTAAATTTAAATGCACCGCGCACAGAATCAAACTTTGCGGCTTGCAAAGCTTTTTGTACCAGCGCTTTGTCTTCTAATTTGCCTTTGGTATCACGCACTGCAGACTCAATCAGACGGGCAGCGTCATAGCCTTGCGCAGCATAGAGCGTTGGCAAACGGCCATAGGCTTTTTCGAACTCGGCCACAAATTTCTTATTGGCAGCGTTGTCCATGTCATGTCCCCATTGCGAGGTATTGAACATACCCAACATGGGGTCACCCACCGCTTTGATGACGTCTTCGTCCGCTGAGAATCCGGGGCCAAACAAGATCATGTCTTTAGACAAACCAGCGCCTACAAACTGCTTGATAAAGTTGATGCCTAAGCCCCCAGGCAAAAAGATATAGACCGCATCAGGTTTAGTGGCACGCAACTTCGACAACTCTGTACCGTAGTCAAGTTGGTTCAATGCGGTATAGGCTTCAGACGCAACTTCACCTTTATAGAAACGCTTAAAACCAGTGATGGCGTCTTTGCCAGCCGGGTAATTAGGAGCGATCAAAGCAACGCGCTTGAAGCCTTTGTCATTCACCACCTTACCCACAGCCTCATGCATATTGTCGTTTTGGTATGACGCACTGAAGAAATAAGGGTTGCACTGCTCACCGGCAAATTGTGAAGGTCCGGCATTCGCACTGATGTAGAAAGTTTTGGATTGGAAAGTAGGCGCACCGACGGCCAACAGCACGTTCGAGAACACAATGCCCGTCATGAAGTCGACTTTGTCACGTTTCACCAAACGGTCGGCAGTTTGACGGCCCACATCGGGACTGGCTTGGTCATCTGCCACGATGACTTCAACATCTTTGCCGGCAAATTTACCGCCGGACAGCTTCACAGCCAATTGGAAACCATCGCGAATATCAACGCCTAGGCCTGCACCTGGGCCAGACAATGTGCTCAGCAAACCCACTTTGATGGAGGAATCGGTTTGCGCTATGGCGGCAGTTGTGGCAATGCACAAGCAAAGGACGATACATTTTTTACGAAAGAGTTGCATCTGAGTTTTCCCGACAAAAGGTTTCATTCTATGATTCTTCCCCATGAAACTTTTAATTTGGCCCATACCTGCATTGCTTGCTTGGGGTTCCTCATGGCTTATATTTGCGGGGCTGAAGCACATAGGCGCCCCTGAATGGGTGGGGCTCACAGTTGCGACGTTTTGGGGTGGGATATTGACCTCTCTGGCTACCACCAAGATGCGCCGTATTTTGATATTGGTGGGGTTTCCCCTTTCGATGTGGGCCGCATCGGGCGCGCTCACCATGCCGCCGGTTGGGTGGTTGCTGCTCCTCGGTTTGATTGTGGTGATTTATCCACGCAAAGCATGGAAAGATGCTCCGCTTTTTCCCACACCACGCAGAGCCTTGCGCCAACTGCCTGAGCACATCACCTTACTGGGCGGCGCACGCATATTGGATGCGGGCAGCGGCTTGGGCGACGGTTTGATTGCTCTGCGTGACGCCTACCCTCGTGCAGATTTAAATGGTGTTGAGATGAGCTGGCCGTTGCGCATCATCAGCGCCATCCGTTGTTCATTTGCCACGATTCGCCAAGGCGACATTTGGATGGTCGACTGGCGCAGTTACGACTTGGTCTATATGTTCCAGCGCCCAGAGAGCATGCCACGCGCTGTTGAAAAAGCCGAAGCTGAAATGCGACGCGGCGCTTGGTTAGTCAGTTTGGAATTTGAGGCAATTGGCATCGTGCCTTCTGCCATCATTTATGGCAAAGACTCTCGTCCTATTTGGGTGTACCAACTGCCTTTTCAGCGACGCGGCTGACCAACACCTTGTCAATCCGTCTTCCATCTAGGTCGACGACTTCTAGCTTCCATTCGCCACAGTCAAAACACTCTGCTTCTACTGGCATATGACCAGCGATCGCCATCACCAGGCCTGCCACTGTGTTGTAAATACCGCGGTCTTCGTCTGGCAACTCGGAGATTTTTAAACGTGCTTTAAATTCACCGACTGGCATCAGACCATCGACCAACCAACTGCCATCAGGTCTTGGAACAGCCCACGCATCTTCAGACGAAGTGGCTTGCAGCAACTCACCTGTAATAGCTTCCAACAAATCACGTGGCGTCATCAACCCTTGCACTACACCGTATTCATCCACCACCAACACCATGCGGCCATGCGCTGTTGCGCGCTCAACGGGTCGTCTGAACTGCTCTAATAAATCTAGGCCGCTCAACGTCTCTGGAACAAAAGATACCGGTTGCGCCAAAGTTTCTACTGCAATTTGTGAGTTAGGCGGCACCCGTAAAAGTTGAGACACGCTGACAGCTCCCACCACGTCATCTAACCCCTCACGACACACGGGATACCAAGAATGTGCGCCGATAGCACCTACTTCCGCTAAAGCCTGTTGCACGGAAGTTTTGGCTTCCAGCCATTCAATGTCTGAACGCGGCACCATGATGGATGTCAAAGGTCGTTCATCTAAATTAAAAACGTTTTGCACCATTTGGTGTTCGTGCGCTTCAATCACGCCTGCGTCCACGCCTTCTACCAAGCTCGCAGTAATTTCTTCTTCAGTCACAGTGCGTAAACCGCGGGTATCAATCTTGAGCCATTTCAAAATTAAGCTGGTACTGCTGGATAAAAAGAACACCACAGGTTTTGCCATGGTGGCGAGCGCCAACATAAAAGGCGCGGTGAAACGCGCTACAGCTTCTGGATATAACTGTCCAATGCGCTTAGGCACCAATTCGCCAAACAAAATGGTGCTCAAGGTAATTAAGGTCACGACACATGCAGTTGCCAAGCCTTCCGCAAATCTGTCAGCTACACCTTGCACCATCAACCATCGCGATAAATTTAAACTGAACGCAGCCTCACCCACAATACCGTTGAGAACACCAATAGAGGTAATGCCAATTTGCACTGTCGATAAAAACTGTGTGGGTTGGGTCAGTAATCGTAAAGCCGCACGTGCACCGGAATCACCCTCTGCTTCGAGCGCCACCAAACGTGGCTTACGGCACGAAGCCAGAGCCATTTCGGACATGGCAAACACGCCATTGAGCAACGTAAGCAAGAAAATTAAAAAGATATCCATGGGTACAAAACTAAGGTAATCCGTTTGAGACAATCACAACATGGCACTTTACTTGATTGGTGACGTACAAGGTTGTGACGAGGCTTTGGTGCGTTTGCTACAACATGTCGACTTCTCACCTAGTCGCGATACGCTTTATATGCTGGGCGATATGGTCAATCGTGGACCACACAACGCAGAAGTTTTGCGAAGACTCATGGAGTTTGGTAGTAGCGCACAGTGTGTGCTGGGTAACCATGATCTCCATTTATTAGCGGTATCGTTGGGTGCGCGAAAACTTAATGCATCTGACACCATCCAAGATATTTTGAATGCACCTGACCGTGAGGCGCTTTTGCATTGGCTGCGCCATCAACATATGGCTTTGCAAGTCGGTAATGTTTTGATGGTGCACGCTGGTGTGCTGCCGCAATGGACCACAGAAAAAACCATGGCGCTTGCAGGCGAAGTGGAGTCCATATTACAAAGCGACGCATTAGGCGACTTCATCGCGCATATGTATGGCGGTATGCCTAACCAGTGGGATGACGCTTTGACGGGGCATGACCGACTGCGCATCATCGTCAATGCGTTCACCCGTATGCGTTATTGCAATGCAGAGGGTGGTATGGATTTCTTTTACAAAAAAGCCCCAGAAAACGCGCCAGATGGGCTCATGCCATGGTTTGATCTTCCCAACCGGTTGACACAACAAACTGTAATTGCATTTGGTCACTGGTCAACACTTCAAATTCCACCACGCGCAGACGTGGTGTGTTTGGATGACGGCTGTTTATGGGGAGGCTGCTTAACTGCACTCAAGCTAGATGACGTGCTTATTAAAGATGCACGACTGGCGGAGCGCTTACAAGTTAAATGTCCGCAGTCAAAAGACCCTTTGAAATAATTGGGCCTTGGCTTTGCGTGTCAGACAATTTACAAAGAAACTTTAACCAACCTATTTAAGCCGTTGTTTTAAACAGCGCAGCTACATTGCGTTTTGGCTTGATATTGGGTGATTTACGCAATGGGTCTGGCGCAGCCGCTGGTTTGACAGCATCAGCGGAAGGCTCTTCGTAGGGCTTGTCAAAAAACGGATCTTGTTTGGCCCGCGGAGAACTGGCGTAATTGCTACGCAAGCGATTTTGAGGCTCGCGAGGTGCGTCTATCGCGTCACGGGGATCGTCATTACCCCAAGCCCGACGGCCTGTGTTCATATGTCCACGCGGCTTGTCTTCTTCAAACTCAACAGCCTCGAGTTCGATTTTGGTTTTCAGCAACTTCTCAATGTCCACCACCAAACGTTGGTCACTCGCAGAGACAAAACTGATCGACTGGCCTTGAGCGCCAGCGCGGCCCGTGCGGCCAATGCGGTGCACATAGTCTTCGGCATTGAAAGGGATATCAAAGTTAAACACGGCAGGCACGTCTTTGATATCCAAACCACGTGCAGCGACATCGGTGCACACCAACAAATCCACTTGGCCTTGCTTAAAGGCTTCTAGCGCCTTGAGACGTTCATCTTGGCTCTTATCGCCATGCAGGGCTGTGGTGCGCAAACCATCTCGCTCGAGAGAACGTGCCAGGCGTGCACAACCCAATTTGCTATTACAAAAAACAAAAGCTTGGGTGATGCCTTTGCTTTTGACCAATTGGCGCAAGGCGCGGTATTTGTCATCCACACTGACGCTGTAGAAATGTTGCTCAATCGTCGCAGCGGTCTCATTGGGACGCGCAACTTCAATCGTGACGGGGTTTTGCAAATAGCTGCTGGCCAAGCGTTTGATCTCAGGCGAAAACGTGGCAGAGAACAACAGCGTGGTACGTTGCTTAGGCAAGTGGCTCAAAATGCGTTGCAAATCTGGCAAGAAACCGATATCGAGCATACGGTCGGCTTCGTCTAACACCACATACTCCACCTGGTTGAGCACTACGTTCTTGGCTTCAATATGGTCCAGCAAACGACCTGGTGTGGCCACCAGGACCTCGACACCTTTTTTTAACTCAATGGTTTGCGGCTTCATGTCCATGCCACCAAACACCACAGTGCTACGCAACTGCGTGTATTTTGCATAGGCCTTGACTTGCTGCGCTACTTGGTCTGCCAACTCACGCGTAGGCAATAAAACCAATGCGCGCACAGGATGGCGCGCAGGTGAAGTAGAACTGTTTTCGTGTTTGAGTAAACGCTGTAACAGCGGCAGAGAGAAGGCGGCTGTTTTACCGGTACCCGTCTGCGCAGCACCCATCACGTCTTGCCCTGTCAATACAACAGGAATCGCTTGGGCTTGGATGGGTGTCATGGACTCGTAGCCCATTTCAGCCACGGCACGTGCTAGCGCTGGGGCTAGCTGTAAATTAGAGAAGGAAGTAGTCATTTAGAGCACTATTGTCGCACTCTGGGCTGTAGGGCCCTAAAACAAGCCTATGGAGAAAAGGATTAGGTTTTAGGGAGTGTCACGCCGACTTGACCCTGGTATTTACCGCCACGGTCTTTGTAACTGGTTTCGCACACCTCATCGCTCTCAAAAAACAGCACCTGCGCACAGCCTTCGCCCGCATAAATTTTGGCGGGCAGTGGCGTGGTGTTACTGAACTCAAGGGTTACAAAGCCTTCCCATTCAGGCTCAAAAGGTGTGACGTTGACGATGATGCCGCAACGCGCATACGTGCTCTTGCCTAAGCACACGGTCAGCACGTTACGGGGAATACGAAAATATTCGACGGTGCGCGCTAATGCAAAACTGTTGGGAGGAATGATGCAAACATCAGAATGCATATCCACAAAACTGCGTTCATCAAAATTCTTAGGGTCAACCACCGTGCTGTAAATATTGGTAAAGACCTTGAACTCAGGTGCACAGCGGATGTCATACCCATAACTGCTGGTGCCGTAGCTCACAATTTTTTCACCAGCGGCATTGTGGCGAATTTGGCCTGGCTCGAATGGCTCGATCATGCCGTGCTGCTCGGCCATGCGCCGAATCCATTTGTCTGATTTGATAGTCATGTGTTTGATTTTAGATGCAGGCTTTAACTATAAAAGTTTACAGAATCAAAATCGCACGAAAGTCGTTCACATTGGTGTGCGTTGGGCCGGTCACGACTAAATCTTGCAAGCTATCAAAGAAACTGTATGCATCATTGCGATCTAAATAACTAGTCGCTTGCATACCTTTTTCGTTGGCACGTTTCAAGGTGTCTGGCGTCACCAGTGCACCTGCATTATTTTCTACACCGTCAATGCCATCTGTGTCCGCGGCCAGCGCCCACACCTTATTCTGAGCCTGCATGGCTACAGCAAGACCTAAACAAAACTCACCTGCGCGACCACCTCGCCCTTTGGGTGCGCCTGCAACTTGGGGGCGAATCGTCACGGTGGTTTCACCACCACTCAAAATCACACAAGGTTTTTGAAACGGTCCGACACCGCGCGCAGCCGCTCTTGCCATTGCAGCATGCACTTTGCCGACTTCGCGAGATTCACCTTCCAATTCGTCAGACAAAACATACGCGTTGAGGCCTGCATCACGTGCCAATTGGGCTGCGGCCTCCAATGATTGGAGAGGTGTTGCAATTAAGTGAACGCTGTTGTGATCCCACTCAGCTGAGGGCTTGGGCGTTTCCAAACCACCCGCCTTCAAATCTGCCTCCACCTCAGGAGGCAAAGCAATGCCATAGCGTTGCAAGATATTCCAAGCATCTAAACAAGTAGACGCATCGGGCACGGTGGGTCCGCTGGCGATGACAGATGGGTCGTCACCTGGTACATCGCTGATGGTGAGGGTCACTACGCGCGCAGGTTTGCATGCTGCTGCCAAACGACCGCCTTTGATGCGCGATAAGTGTTTACGCACACAATTCATCTCGCCAATCGACGCACCGCTGTTTAATAATTCTTGGTTGATACGTTGTTTATCCTCTAAACGTAAACCTTCAGCAGGCGCAGTGAGCAAAGCAGATCCACCACCTGATATCAAACACAACACCAAATCATCTTTTGTGAGTCCTTGCGTCAAAGACAAAATGCGTTGCGACGCATCAAGACCCGCCTTATCGGGCACAGGATGAGAGGCTTCCACAATCTCAATGCGCTGTGGCACTCCATGCGGACGATCTGGCGTGTGCCCATATCGTGTCAACACTAAACCCGATAGCGGCTTATCAGTTGGCCACAAAGCCTCAACAGCATGCGCCATTGCACCGCCTGCTTTGCCTGCACCAAGAACCAAGGTGCGCCCCTTGGGCGGGTTTGGCAAAAAGGCTTGCGTGTTGTGCAAAGGCATAGCGCGACGCACCGCGGCATCAAACAATTGCCTCAAAAAGGCTTTGGGGTCTGTCCTTACACCTTCTAGATTGAAATTTTTCGAAGCAGCATCCAAATGCATTACTTCTTACCCAATCCCAAGCGTGCAGCACCCTCTGTATAAATTTGGGTGCGCTCTTTCATGAAAGCATCCATTTGTTCAACGCCAATATTGGTTAACTCGAACCCATTTTTAGCGGCGAGTTCTTTCATTTCTGCGTCATTGTTTAAATTCGCCCACAGGTCTGAGATGCGCTTACGCAGTTCAGCGGGTGTGGTTTTAGGCATACCGATACCGCGATACGCACCGTCCACCCAATTCACTCCGAGTTCTTTGAACGTAGGCACATCGGGCATCAAAGGATGGCGTTTATCCATAGCCACTGCCAATGCACGCACACGGGTTTTGTTGGCAATCGCAAAAGGCACGTAAGTAATGGCGCCATCTACTTGGCTACCCAAAACAGAGGTGGTCATATCGCCGGTTCCTTTGAATGGCACATAAATCGTTTTGACATTGAACGCGGCATTGAGTCGCTCATGCGCCGCGTGGTTGGCTGAATTCAATCCAGAGCCACCCAATGAGAGCTTGCCAGGTTCTTTTTTGGCGGCTTCTACAAATTCTGCGAAATTTTTAATAGCGCTTGCAACGGGAACTACCAAGATATCTGGGGTGTAGTGAAACCAATACACCGGGGTGATGTCAGACGTCTTGTATTGCACCTGCCCCTCAATCGGCTGGAACACGATGTGTGGCAAGTTGATACCCACCACATTGAAACCATCGCCTGGCAATGTATTGATTTGCGACCACATCAACGCACCGCCCGCACCCGCCTTGTACTGCACGATGGTTTCAATCGCGGGGCATTTGCGTTTGAGCACAGTTTGTTGGTGCCGCGCCGATAAATCAGATTCGCCACCCGGGGTGAAGGCTTGCCAATAATTGACGTTTTTGTCTGGGCAGGGTTGCGCCCAAGCGCAAGTAGCCAATAGGGCACCGATCAGGCCCGAGATAAGCCCAGCATTTTTAATGTTGAAAAAGTTCATATGTGTCTCCTGGTTGTTTTTAGTTCACTCAACTTAACTCAACTCTGCACACACTGCTTGGGTGACTTGGTCTGTAGTTGCCTTACCGCCTAAGTCGCCTGTATGCAACGCTGGGTTTGCGGTCACTTTTTCAATCGCGGCCATCAAAGCATTAGCCGCATCTTTTTCGCCCAAATGCTCCAACAGCATGACACAACTCCAGAAAGTTCCAACAGGGTTTGCCAGACCTTTGCCCATGATGTCAAAGGCAGAGCCGTGGATAGGCTCAAACATACTGGGATAGCGGCGTTCAGGGTCGATGTTGCCGGTGGGCGCGATGCCCAAACTGCCGGCAAGCGCGGCGGCTAGGTCACTCAGGATATCAGCATGCAAATTGGTAGCCACCAAGGTGTCCAACGTTGCTGGGCGGTTGACCATACGCGCGGTAGCAGCGTCTACCAATTCTTTGTCCCACTTCACGTCCGGAAACTCTTTGCTGATTTGCACTGCGATCTCGTCCCACATCACCATGGCATGGCGTTGGGCGTTCGACTTGGTCACCACTGTCAACAATTTACGAGGACGCGACTGCGCCAGCTTGAACGCATAGCGCATGATGCGCTCTACGCCTGTACGCGTCATCATGGACACATCGGTTGCTACTTCAATCGGATGGCCTTGGTGGGCACGTCCACCTACACCGGCGTATTCACCCTCTGAGTTTTCACGCACGATCACCCAATCTAAATCTTTGGGTGTGCAACGTTTTAATGGCGCATCGATACCCGGCAAGATACGTGTGGGACGCACATTGGCATATTGGTCAAATCCTTGGCAAATTTTGAGGCGCAGGCCCCACAAGGTAATGTGATCTGGAATATCAGGGTCACCAGCGGAGCCAAACAATATGGCATCCATGGGTCGTAATGCGTCCAATCCATCCGCTGGCATCATTTCGCCATGTTGACGGTACCAGTCGCCACCCCAGCCGAAATGGCTGAAAACAAATTGGAAGCTCTTAGCTTTATTTGCCAAAGCTTGCAAAACAAGTTCGCCAGCGGGAATCACTTCTTTACCAATGCCGTCTCCTGGGATGCACGCAATTTTGTAAGTTTTCATGGGATGGTTTTCGATCTTTTCATGTTGATTTGCGAAACACAGACTTTAAGCGTTCGTGACGGTCTTTTCTTCGTCGCGAGTTAAAGTAGTGACAGATACATTTTGACGCACATGGCCACCCTTCTCATTCATCGCGCCCAACACCTAGCCACGCAAGACGACAGCAACACCGAACTTCGAGATGCATCGGTATTGGTGCGTGACGGACGGATCGAACGTATCTTTAGTCAAGACGCGCCACTTGGTGCATGGTTGGCAGATAACCCAGTGGATGAAGTGATTGATGCGCGTAAGCATGTGGTGATCCCCGGCATGGTGAATACGCATCACCACATGGTGCAGTGCCTTACGCGCGCAGTACCGCAGGTTCAAAACGCAGAGTTATTTTCTTGGCTGAAAGGCTTGTACCCCCTGTGGCTTGGTCTCACTCCAGAGATGGTGCGCGTCTCCACACAAGTGGCTATGGCGGAGCTGTTGCTCTCGGGTTGTACAACTAGCAGCGACCATCTCTATATCTACCCCAACGGCGTGAGGTTAGATGACAGCATTGAAGCAGCGCACGACATTGGAATGCGCTTTACTGCAACACGCGGCAGTATGAGTGTGGGCGAATCACAAGGCGGTCTACCGCCTGACCAAGCTGTTGAAAAAGAACCATTCATATTGAAAGAAACCCAACGCTTAATTGAGACATGGCATGACGCGAGTTTTGGCTCCATGATGCATGTGGCCGTTGCGCCTTGCTCGCCTTTTAGTGTGAGCCAAGAATTGATGCGTGAATCAGCCAAATTAGCACGCGCACACGGCGTGCGATTACACACACACTTGGCCGAAAACGACCACGATGTCGCTTACACCCGAGAAAAATTCAATCGCACTCCTGCGCAATACGCGCAAGATTTAGGATGGACGGGCAACGATGTGTGGCATGCGCATTGCGTTAAGTTAGATGATGAGGGCGCGTATCTTTTTGCCAAAACACGTACAGGTCTAGCGCACTGTCCTTGTAGCAATATGCGACTTGCAAGTGGCATCTTGCCGTTGCGCCGGTTTCTCGATATGGGCGTCCCCATTGGTTTAGGCGTAGATGGCAGCGCCAGCAATGACGCTGGACATATGTTGAATGAAGCACGTCAAGCCATGTTGCTAGCGCGTGTAGGTCGAGGAAACCAACCGCCACAAACTAAGAATGGACAAACATTTTTTGGTTGCGATTTAGGGCCATCAGAGATGACGCCACGCGACGCTATTCGTTTAGCTACGCGGGGAGGCGCTGAAGTGTTGGGCCGCGCGCATGAGATTGGGCAAATCAAAGTTGGGTATTGCGCTGATTTCGCGATGTTTCGCACCGACACACTCAGCATGGCAGGCGGTGCAGTGCATGACCCCTTGGGGGCTTTGCTTTTATGCGCTAGTGATAACGCAGACTACACGATTGTGAATGGGCGGGTGATAGTGCGAGAAGGCCAACTGACATCAGTAGACATCCATAAATTAGTAGAAAAGCACAATAAATTAGCTATTAAATTGTCTAGAGTTACACATTAATATTCTAAATTTAGTTTGGCTAAAATGGCTAAACACTATAGGAGAGGTTCAATGCACATTACTGCAACAGAAGCCAAAAATAAATTTGGCAGCATTTGCTCTGCGGCAAAAATTGCTCCCGTCTTCGTAGAGAAAGCGGGACAGGTTGACACCGTCATTCTCTCCGCTGACCAATACCGAACACTTCAAGCCAACCAAAAAAGTAATAGCTTCGCTAATCGCAAAAAAGAATTTGAAATTGAATATCGCGAATGGATAGTTGCTCAAAATAAATGGGTTGATAAACAAGGTATCCCTGGCGCAGATCTACGTCCTTGGTAGTTAGTCATGGCGCAATTTGATGTCTATTTGAATCCAAGTGAAAGCGTTTCAAATGGAATTCCTTATGTTGTAGTCATGCAAAGCGACTTGCTTGAATCTTTAGCAACCCGCATGACGATTCCACTTGCAAGCGTAGTGTTTGCTTCAAAAGCACCTGAAAGACTTTGTCCGTCTGTCCTAGTAAATGGCCAACGTTTGCGCGCATTAGCCCATTACGCCGCTCCGCTTCCTTCAAAAAGTTTGAAGAAAGTCGTCAGTAATCTCTCCAGTAGTTCTGATACGTTGATCAGCGCAATGGATGCTGTCTTTGCTGGGGTTTAAGGAATTACTTCACCAACGCAACTGATTTCACCTGCGCCCAAGCCGCCATCCCGACTTGCAGTCCCAAGTCATGCACCCCACGCGCTGTCACGCGCGCAAGTAAAAACACCTCACCACAACGCAAGCGCAATAACACCTGTGAAGGATGCGCCTCTGTATGAATGGAATCCACGACACAATGTAAATGGTTTTGGATACTGGTGTTTTGAGCTTCTTCTAAGGTGATGCTCACATCGCGCGCCAAAACGCGCAAGCGCACAGGTTGACCTATTTGTAAGCCACTATCGCGCACCCAAAGGGGCACAACTGTTGAACTTCCATAGTCAGACCTACTTGATATGGCTTTGGATAAATTAACTTGCGCCAAGTGCCACGGCTTATCTAAGGCATGCACATAACCTTCAATCAGCGCACCGACATCGTCCCCCACCACCAGTGGAAGATCAATATTCGAGAGCACATCAGTAACTGGGCCCAGCGCACGCACTTGACCAGCTTCCATCACTACCAACGTATCGGCTAAACGCACCACTTCATCCGCCGCATGCGTAACGTAGAGCATAGGAATTTTTAATTCATCGCGCAACTTCTCTAGCCACGGCAAGATGTCATGTTTGCGTGCGGCATCCAAGGACGCAAGCGGCTCGTCTAATAAAAGCAATTTGGGTTGCGTCGCCAATGCACGCGCAATCGCCACACGTTGACGTTCGCCGCCAGAGAGTTGGTCGGTACTTCTTTGCAGCAAATCGCCGATACCCAACAAGGCGATGGCTTCGTCTAAAACAACTTCTTGGTTAGGCGCTTTGCTTCGCTTTAATCCATAAGTCAAGTTTGCTGCAACATCTAAGTGTGCAAACAAAGAGGCTTCTTGAAACACATAGCCCAAGGGTCTTTGGGAAGTGGGCAGGCTCAACCCCAGCGAATCGTCTTGCCAAACATCTGAACCCACTTGCACCCGTCCAAGTGCTTGCGTCTCAAGCCCAGCAACACAACGTAACAAGGTAGTTTTGCCAGAACCTGATGGTCCGTAAATCACACTAATGCCCTGCACAGGCAGATGTAGGTCTACCTTCAAATTGAAACTGTTACGCGCAAGATCGAGATGTAATTGAATTTCACTCATGTGATGGCTCGCGTCCTACGTCTGTTGACCCATGAAAGCACCAACAACACCACAAACGAAAACAGCAACATTGCACCAGCCAGACCATGCGCCTGGGCATATTCCATAGCTTCCACATGACCATAAATTTGGGTCGACACCACACGCGTTTTATCTGGGATATTGCCGCCGATCATGAGCACCACACCAAATTCCCCAACCGTGTGCGCAAAACTCAACATCGCTGCCATGACAAACCCAGGTTTTGCCATTGGTATAGCCACTGTGAAAAAAGCGTCTAACTTATTCGCGCGCAAAGTAGCGGCGACCTCCATGGGCCGCGAGCCTATAGCTTCAAAAGCATTCACCAAAGGTTGCACCGCAAAGGGTAAGGAGTAAATCATCGAACCTAAAACCAAACCCGAAAAGCTAAATGCCAACGAACCCCAACCCGCCAATTGCGTGAATTGCCCAACAGGCCCGAGTGGTCCTAGCGCAATCAATAAATAAAACCCCAGGACAGTCGGAGGCAATACCAAGGGCAGCGCCACCAAAGCAGCAATAGGCGCGCGCCATGCAGATTGCGTATGCGCCAACCACCAAGCGATAGGCGTTGCTATAAAAAGCAACAACACCGTGGTGACGCTAGCCAATTGCAGCGTCAACAAAATAGCAGATAGGTCTTCGGCAGATAAATGCATAGCCACAACTCTACAGGGTGTAACCGTAGGCGCGGATGATGGCTTGTGCGCGTTCGCTTTGCAGATATTTCATCAATGCAAGCGCCGCTGCATTGTCTTTGCCCAAAGATAGCAAGGCTGCATCTTGCTTTAACGGTGTGTATAAGTTTTGCGGCACCACCCACGCACTGCCCTGCGAGATACGACCATCCATGGATATTTGAGATAACGCTACCAATCCGAGCTCTGCGTTTTCTGTCATCACGAACTGAAAAGCTTGGCCGATGCTGTCACCTTGTACAAGTTTGGGCGCAACTTTGCTTAGTGCGCCCATGCGCATAAGAACCTCCATGGCAGCAACGCCATAGGGCGCAAGCTTAGGATCAGCGATCGCTAACTTCTTAAAGTTATTTTTATCTGTGGTGTTGCTAAGCAGCACTTGGCCCTTGTTATCTACCAAGGCAGGGTTCTTACTCCACAAAGCCAATCGTCCAACAGCGTAGGTAAATCTTGTTCCAGCAATGGCAGCACCTTCTTTTTCTAGTCGTGCAGGTGTTTCATCATCGGCAGACAACAACACGGCAAAGGGCGCACCATTTTTAATTTGCGCATAAAACTTTCCAGTTGAACCAAATACTAGCTTGGCTTTGTGCCCGGTATCTTGTTCAAATGCCTGCGCGATTTTTTGCATTGGCGCGGTGAAGTTGGCAGCGACAGCCACCGTGGCTTCTTCTGCCTTAACACTGGCGCATACAAAAGCGGTGCTCAAAATAAAGGCTAACCAACTGAGTCGGAGGGGACGTAGTCGCATATGCCTGAGGCTACACGCGCTATTTCAGCGCAGCGCCACCTTCGAACCAGCGCTTGATCAACAAACGCTCATCCTCGGTGATCCCGCTTGAATTGTTCATGGGCATTTGACGTAAAACGACTGCTTGCTGGTAAATGCCAAGAGCATGTTGTTTAACGCCCGCAGTCGAATCAAACCGAACATTTTTCATTTGCACTTGCTCGCCGTGGCATGCATAGCAGCGTTGCGCAAACACTTGTTGCACTTGTGCATAGCTGACGGGCGAAACATTGCTTGTAGTTGTATCGGAAGATAAAGACTCAGGTCGCATCCACACAATCACACCGATCAATACAACAACTCCAGCAGCAGCAAACGGTAATGGGTTTTTAGCGCGCCCCAAGTGATAGCCATGGCGTTGCACGAAGAACTGGCGTATCAAGGCGCCCGACAACATCATCAGCACCAAAATCACCCAGTGGTTTTCATGCGTATATAAAAAACTGTAATGGTTGCTGAGCATCGCAAAAATCACAGGTAGCGTGAAATAGGTGTTGTGCACGCTGCGTTGCTTGCCGCGCTTACCGTGCATGGCAAGCTCTTTAGGATCCATGGCTATGCCAGAAGTCATGGCAGCGACCACTTTGCGTTGGCCTGGAATGATCCAGAAAAACACATTGGCACTCATCGCGGTGGCAATCATGGCGCCCACCAACAAAAAGGCGGCACGTCCTGCAAACAAATGGCAGGCTAGCCAAGAAGCGAATGCGATCACCACCAACATGCTGGCGCCCACAATCAGTTCGCCGTTCTGTCTAAATCCAAAGGCTCGGCTGATAACGTCGTATATCAACCAAAAAACGACCAAAAAAGCCAAGGCTGCACAAATAGCTTGCGCACTTGACCAGTCCATCAAAGACTTGTCGATTAAAAAAGTGCCTGCGTTCCATAAATACAAAACCGTGAACAAGGCAAAGCCTGACAACCAGGTGGAGTAGCTTTCCCAATAAAACCAATGCAGCTTGGTATGGATTTTTTTCGGAGCCACCATGTATTTTTGGGGGTTATAAAAACCACCTCCATGGACCGCCCACATGGCGCCGTCCACACCTTTCTCTAACAAATCAGGCGAGTTAGGGCGGATGAGGTTGTTGTCTAAAAAGACGAAATAAAACGATGAGCCAATCCATGCAATTGCCGTGATCACATGCACCCAACGCAACAGCAGATTAGCCCAATCTAAAAAATACGCATCCATGTTTGCTTTAACGCCTTTAAATTCTGTTCGAGTTATTTAATATTGCTGTAGGAGTTGCGCGGCAACAGCCACAGCTATGACTTCAGGTTCTTTGCCAGTAATACCTTCCACACCAATCGGACAAGTAATGAAAGCCAACTCTTGGGCACTAAACCCTTTGGCCTCTAAGCGGTGTTGAAAAGTCGCCCATTTGGTTTTGCTACCAATCAACCCTACAAATTTCAAATCACCATGCAAGCGTTGCCGCTTGAGACAAGCCGCCACTACGTCCAAGTCTTCCGCATGGCTAAAGCTCATGATCAATACACACGCGTCGCTTGGCAACGCATCTACAGCAGCATGCACAGGGTCCGAGTGGTCACACACCACATTCGCTGGAAGTTGCGCAGGAAAGATTTCATCTCTACTGTCAATCCATTGCACCTGAAACGGCAGGTTGCTCAATACATTTACTAAGGCATGGCCTACATGGCCACCGCCAAACAAGGCTAGCGGCTTGGCTTGGCTTGGCAATCGCTGCTTCAATGTAGGCACATCCGAAAGCGTGATGCGTTCAAACTTCAAATGCACCACACCACCACAACATTGCCCCAAGGCTGGGCCCAATGCGTATCGGTTAACAAGTGCAACTTCATGTGAACTCGAGCTGAGCAAAGCTCTCCCCTCAGCAATGGCTTGGAATTCCAAATGCCCACCACCAATGGTGTTGACCAGCGTCTGCGGAAACACCGCCATCCAAGCGCCTACTTCACGCGGCCCAGAACCTTCCACACTTTCGACCGTGACCAACACGCCAGGGGCATGCTGGAGTTGATTCCATAACTCGGCGGTGTGACGGGGCACGCGAATGTAGAGCGAAGCGAGAGAGATCGAATGAGCAAAACGCCAAGGCGTTTAAGCCTGTGCGACTTCCGCTTTCACTTTCTCACAAGCCATCAAGATGCGCTCAGGCGTGGCAGGCGCGTCGAGATGCACCACTGCTTTGTGGCCAGCACTGGCTGCAACAGCATCGCGCAAAGCAAAGAAGGTAGACAAGCCCAACATCAAAGGCGGCTCTCCCGTCGCCTTGCTGTTGAAAGGTGTGGGCTTCAGGTTGTAGCCGTCAAATAGTGTCACGTTGAAGTGCTCTGGAATATCGCCAGCTACAGGGATTTTGTAGGTGCTCGGGCCGTGCGTGAGCAACTTGCCCTGCTTGTCCCAAATACATTCCTCCATGGTGAGCCATCCCATGCCTTGGACAAAAGCGCCTTCGATTTGACCTTTGTCTAACGCGGGGTTGATGCTCTTGCCCACGTCGTGCACGATATCAACGGCCTTCAACCACCACTCACCAGTGCGCGTGTTGATTTCCACTTCACTGACCGCAGCGCCGTAGCAGTAGTAGTAAAAAGCCCGGCCATTGAGTTTGGCGAAGTCATATTTGATTTCAGGCGTCATGTAAAAACCTGTGACGCTCAAACCCACGCGGTCTAGCCACGCTTGTTTGGTCACATCTTCCCATTTCACCGACTTACCACCGCCATGCGCTTCACTGTTGGCAAACGTAATGTCGGCATCTGAGCAACCGAGCATACGCGCGGCTACAGGTTTTAAGCGCTCACGCATTTGTGCCGTGGCATTCATGATGGCTGCGCCGTTGATGTCTGCGCCGCTTGAGGCAGAGGTGGCCGACGCATTAGGCACTTTTTGCGAATCGGTCGCAGTGATGCGCACTTTGTCAACGCCAATGCCCAAGCCATCGGCACAGACTTGCGCCATCTTGGTGTTGAGACCTTGACCCATCTCGGTTCCGCCATGGTTGCAACTGACAGAGCCGTCCATGTAAATCACCAACAAAGCGCCGCCTTGGTTCAAATGGGTAGCAGTAAAGCTAATGCCAAACTTCAAAGGCACCAAAGCCAAACCACGTTTGCGGGTTTTGCTATTGGCGTTAAAGGCTTGCACAGCTTTGCGACGCTCTGAGTAGTTGGATTCTTTTTCGACTTGCTCAATCACCTTGTCACCCACCCAGTCTTCGATCAACTGGTTGTATTGGGTGGTCATGGTGTCCGGCGTTCCGCTAATTGCCGGGTCTTGGTAGAGGTTAATCTTGCGCACATCCAAGGTGTCTTTGCCCAAGGTGGCAGCAATTTCGTCCATCACGGTTTCGATACCAAACATACCTTGCGGCCCACCAAAACCACGGAAAGCAGTAGCGCTTTGGGTATTGGTTTTGCAGCGGTGGCTGATTAACTTCAAAGCGGGGATGTGGTAGACGTTATCAATGTGCAAACAAGCGCGGTCATTGACGGGGCCTGAATAGTCCGTGCTGTAACCGCAACGCGACATGAGGGTGATGTCTGCGCCCAAGATACGGCCGTTATCGTCAAACCCTACTTCGTAGTCAATTCGGAAATCGTGGCGCTTACCGGTGATGGTCATGTCGTCGTCGCGGTTGACTCGCAACTTCACCGGTTTTTGTAACTTGAATGCCGCCAAGGCTGCGCTTTGGCTAAAGATGCTGGCGTTCCCCTCTTTGCCGCCAAAGCCACCGCCCATGCGTCGGCAGATCACTTCGACATCGTTGGTATGCAAATTCAATGCATGGGCCGCTTCGCGTTGGTTACCGTCGGGGTGCTGGGTCGACACATACAAAGTGAGTTGTCCGTCTTCCTTAGGCACTGCATACGTGATCTGTCCCTCTAAATAGAACTGCTCTTGCTGGCCAGTTCGGGTCGTGCCTTTTATGGTGTGCGGAGCCTTGGCAATAGCGTCAGCCGCATCGCCGCGGGTGATGCCTTTGGGCGGCATGATGAAGCTACTAGCCGCCATCGCTTCTTCAATTGTCAAGACGGGCTTGAGTTCTTTGACCAACACCTTGGCTTTGTGGGCAGCTTCGCGCGCATAGAGCATGTCACGCGCGACGACTACCGCCACAGCTTGGCCGATAAATTCCACTTTGCCATCAGCCAAGAATGGATCGTCATGGATGATCGGTCCGCAGTTGTTTTCACCGGGAATGTCTTTGGCGGTGTAGACCGCCACCACACCGTGTTCTTTCAGAATGGCGTCGCGGTCAATGCCGTCGCCAATCAACTCGCCATGCGCTACGGGGGACAAGATGATGGCGGCATATAGGGTGCCTGCAAGTTCAGGAATGTCATCTATATAAGTTGCCGTGCCTGTGACATGCAAATGCGCTGATTCATGGACTAGCTCTTTGCCCTGCTGCACGTTAGTGGCGGGCAAAAGATTTTTCAGGTTGGTAGGAGCGTTCATTTATGCCACCTCCGAAGTGTGTTCTTCAATAAATTCGAGTACCAAATTCCTGGCCACTAAAGCGCGGTAGGCCCAAGTAGCGCGCAATCCGTCGCGCGCAGTAAAACTCGCGGTAATTGCCGCATCAAGATCTGCCGCTTTTACATCGCCAGGGGCTTTGCCTTCGAGCACAGTTTCTAACTTGGGCGCCCGACAAGGCGAAGGCGCTAGGCCGTTGTAAGCCAGTTTCACGCCGCTTAACTTGCCCGCTTTGAGCGAGTAAGTGATAGCCGCACAAGTGGCTGAAATGTCTTGCTCGAACCGCTTGCTGATTTTGTGCGCGCGAAATACTTGCCCCGCAACAGGCTTTGGCAATTCAATGGCCTCAATGAACTCCCCCGCTTCAAGGACATTCTTCTTCATGCCGGTGTAGAAGTTGTCTAGCGACACGCGGCGGCTCTTATCGCCGCGACGCAAGACCAGAGTTGAACCTAGCGCCATCAAACAAGGCATGGTGTCACCGATCGGTGAACCATTGGCAATATTGCCAGCCAGTGTGGCGGTAGAACGGATGGGCGGTGAGCCAAAGCGTCGCAAAACTTCGGCAAAGTCTGGGTAGGCCTTGGCGACCAAGGTTTCAACTTGGGTCAAGGAGACCGCGGCACCGATGCGCCAAGCTTTGTCCGTTTCACCGATTTGGCGCAACTCTTTGACGTTGCCCAAATACATGATGTGGTCCGGCCTAGAAAACTGCTTGTTGACCTGCAAGCCAATTTCAGTGCTTCCCGCGAGCAAAGTAGTGGTGGGGTGTTTGACTAAATAGTCAGCCACTTCTGCCAAGGTGCTGGGGGAGACAAACTCGTTGCCCTTCTTGGTACGCACAACAGGCTGGACGATGATCTCTCCGTCCAAACTCATGGTGGGCGTGCTGGGACGTTTGATTTCTTTAAGTAGAGCAATGTCTGCGCTATCGTCAATCTTCAAAGCGGTTTTTTTCTCGCAGGCTTTGGCAGCAGCGTCGATGATGGGTGCGTATCCCGTGCAGCGGCATAAATTGCCGCTCAAGGCGTCGGTGATTTCAAGACGTGAAGGTTGTACATTGGTTTGGACCATATTGACCAAGCTCATCACGATGCCTGGGGTACAAAAGCCGCACTGCGAGCCGTGGCACTTGACCATTTCTTCTTGAACGGGGTGGAGTGTTCCATCGGCCTTTTTCAAGCTCTCTACTGTTTTGACAGACTTGCCATCTAGCGACGGAAGCAATTGGATACAGGAATTGGTCGCCACATAGTCCACGCCAGTTCCTGCGGCATTGAGCTCTCCCACCATCACCACACACGCACCACAGTCGCCCTCTGCGCAGCCTTCCTTGGTTCCGGTGCGCTGCAGTTGCTCGCGCAGATAGTCCAAAACGGTGGTGGTACGGCGCTTACCTTGGGCTTCAACGATTTGTCCGTCGAGCACAAAGCGCACGGTGTTGGTGGCTTGGGTCATATATGGAGGGCTTTGGGGGAAAGATTGGTTATTTTAGGGACAAGGGCGAGCTTTTGCGGGAAGGTATGCACTTGCGTATACAAAATCTAAGGGTAAGGCTGACCAAAAAAACTAACGCTAGGAGCCGCGATAAGTCGAGTAACTCCAAGGACTTACAAGGAGCGGCACGTGGTAATGCTGATCGGTATGCGCCACACCAAAATCTAAGCTGACTTGGTCCAGGAAATTGGGTTCTGGTAAAGCCACGCCCTTGGCAGAGAAATACCCCTTCACGTCAAAAACCAAACGATAAGTCCCTTTTTGGAGGCTTTCGTTGTCATAGAGGGGACCATCAGGGTTGCGACCATCATGGTTCAAGGTGAAAGATTTGACCAAAGTGGCGCTGGCTTTATCCGTCGTAAAAAGGGAAACCCGCATGCCAGCGGCTGGACCGCCGTGCATGGTGTCTAAAACGTGCGTACTCAATCCCATAGAAACTCCAAAAACGAGCGAAATAGTCTGCAAAAAGTGTATACAGTTTTTGGCTTTCAGGCTATCATTCTTGGATCTTTTATAAAAAATCCGAGAAATTGCATGGACTCCACCACTGCCACCCGCTCTATTGTGGATGCATTGACAAAAGCCATCGTGGAGCACCGTCTGCACCCCGGCAGTAAATTAGCCGAACAAAAACTCGCTGACCACTTTGGCGTATCACGCACCTTGGTTCGCCAGGCGTTATTTCAAATGGTCCAAAAACGCTTGATTCGCATGGAGCCTGCCCGAGGCGCTTTTGTTGCCACCCCTTCTGGCGAAGAAGCCCGCCAAGTATTTGCAGTGCGCAGAATGCTCGAAGCGGAAATGACGCGTAACTTTGTGCGCAACGCCACCAAGGCGCAAATTCAAGCCTTGCAAGAACACGTCGCGCAAGAAAAAGCTGCTGTGCATCGCGGTGATGTTGCGGGGAGAACCGATTTGCTGGGCGACTTCCATGTGCGCATGGCCGAATTGATGGGCAACCCCGTTTTGGGACAAATCTTGGGTGAACTCATTTCACGCTGCTCGCTGATTACCTTGATGTACCAATCGGACAACGCAGCCGAGCACTCGGCTGAAGACCACTCGGCCATTTTGAAAGCCATCGTGGCCAAAGACGAAGCCCTTGCCGTGCAACTGATGGAAGAGCACCTCAGCCATGTGGAAGCCAGCCTGACGCTCGACCGCAAACTCCCCAACAGCGATATCGCCATGGCTTTGGCCTAAACCGCTCTGCGAAAAACAGAAACTCCATGTCCAAACAACAAGCCAACTACAACAGCACCGCACCCTACCCTCGCGACTTAGTGGGCTACGGACGTAACCCACCCCACGCCCAATGGCCCGGCCAGGCAAAAATTGCCGTTCAGTTTGTTTTGAACTACGAAGAAGGCGGCGAAAACGCCACCTTGCATGGCGACGCTGGTAGCGAGCAGTTTTTAAGTGAGATGTTCAACCCGCCCAGCTTTCCAGACCGCCACCTGAGCATGGAAGGCATATATGAGTACGGCTCACGTGCAGGCGTTTGGCGCATCTTGCGTGAATTCGAAAAACGTAAGCTGCCACTCACGGTGTTTGGCATCAGCATGGCGCTGGAACGCCATCCAGAAGTCACGCAAGCATTTATCGACCTGGGCCATGAAATCGCTTGCCATGGCTGGCGCTGGATCAATTACCAAACCATCGACGAAGCTACCGAACGCGCGCACATGCAAAAAGGCATCGAGATCCTTTCGCGCTTAACCAAGACCTCGCACGGCAACTCTATCCATGGCGCCGGTTGGTATACCGGCCGCGACAGCCCCAATACCCATCGTTTGGTCGCAGACCATGGTGGCTTTGAATACGACAGCGACTATTACGGGGACGACCTACCGTTTTGGATGCAGGTCAAAAAAACCAACGGCGATGTCACACCGCAGCTCATCGTGCCCTACACCATGGACTGCAACGACATGCGCTTTGCACTGCCCCAAGGATTTAGCCAAGGCGAAGACTTCTTTACCTATTTGCGTGACAGTTTTGACGCGCTGTATGCCGAGGGTGCAGAGACACCAAAGATGATGAGCATCGGCATGCACTGCCGTTTGTTAGGCAAACCTGGACGCATCGTGGCATTACAAAAGTTTTTGGACCATATTGAAAAACACGACAAGGTGTGGGTGTGCCGCCGTATTGATATCGCCCGCCATTGGAAGCAGGTCCATCCTTTTCAGGCGAACTAGCTTTTTGAATTAAGACGCTTTTTTGGAATTAAACACTTAAATATTGCGTACCGCGCAGCAACACAAGACGATTTAAAGATGACTCCCAACTTGATCACCCTGCAACAAATCAATAGCTTGCCCCTTAAGGAGGCTGCCGTTTTGTTGCAAGGCTTGTACGAACACTCCGACTGGATTGCAGAGCAAGCTTTAGATGCCCGCCCTTTTGCGTCTGCATCAGCACTTAAATATGCAATGGTGCAAGTGGTTCAGCGCGCCGGCCGAGACGCCCAAATTGCTTTGGTGCGCGCCCACCCAGAATTGGCCGGTAAGGCCATGGTGAGCAAAAGCCTGACCGCGGAATCGACCAACGAACAAAGTAAAGCTGGCTTGACGGATTGCACACCTGAAGAGTTCGCGCACATCCAACAACTCAACGCAAACTACAACGCCAAGTTCGGTTTTCCTTTTATCTTGGCCGTTCGTGGCCCACGCGGCACGGGCTTGACGCGCCAGCAAATCATCAGCACTTTTGAGCGGCGTTTGCAACACCATTCTGACTACGAGTTGGCGGAATGCTTACGCAATATTCACCGCATTGTTGAAATTCGCCTCAACGACAAATTGGGCTACCAACCAGCGCTTGGAAACGAAGTGTGGGATTGGCACGAGTGGTTAGCGCAATTTAGCGATGTAGGCGTTGTAAATAAAAACGCACCGCATGCCGCGCGCGAAGAACTGACGGTTACCTACCTCACAGATGCGCATCGCAAATGTGCGCGCACGATAGAACTCGGCATGCAAGCTTGCGGCTTTGACGACGTCAAAATCGACGCCGTAGGCAATGTTGTCGGCATTTATAAATCCAACCAACCAGACGCCAAAACTTTGATGACTGGATCACACTACGACTCTGTGCGTAATGGCGGCAAGTACGACGGGCGCTTAGGCATCTTTGTTCCTATGGCCTGTGTGCGTGAACTAGCGCGTGATGGCAAGCGTCTGCCCTTCCATTTAGAAGTTGTTGCCTTTGCAGAAGAAGAAGGGCAACGCTACAAAGCCACATTTTTAGGGTCTGGCGCGTTGGTCGGTGACTTCAAAAATGAGTGGTTGGACCAAAAAGATGTGAACGGCATCAGCATGCGCCAAGCCATGCAGCAAGCAGGCTTGAAGATTGCAGATATTCCTCAACTCAAACGCCAGGCTTCGGATTACTTAGGTTTTATTGAAGTGCATATCGAGCAAGGGCCTGTTCTTAACGAACTCGATATTCCACTCGGGGTTGTCACATCGATCAACGGCAGTGTGCGTTTTGTGGGAGAAGTCTCAGGCATGGCAAGCCATGCAGGCACCACGCCTATGGACCGCCGGCGCGATGCAGCAACCGCCGTTGCAGAGTTAGCTTTGTATGTAGAAAAACGTGCGCATCAAACTGCTGATACTTGCGTTGGAACTATTGGCCAATTGCAAGTGCCTAATGGGTCTGTCAATGTTGTGCCGGGTCGATGCCAATTCAGTCTGGATTTACGCGCAACGACCAACACAGCGCGCGACGCACTCATGCACGACGTTCTCGCAGAACTACAAGCTATTTGCCAGCGTCGCGGCCTTCACTACACCTTAGAAGAAACCATGCGTGCGAGTGCAGCACCTAGCCATCCTGATTGGCAGAGGCGATGGGAAAACGCTGTGAATGCTTTAGGCGTGCCTTTATTTCAATTACCAAGTGGCGCAGGCCATGACGCAATGAAACTGCATGAAATCATGCCCCAAGCCATGCTATTTGTGCGCGGACAAAACGCCGGCATCAGCCACAACCCGCTTGAGAGCACTACCAGCGATGACATGCAATTGGCGATTGATGCATGCATGTATTTGCTGCATGACGTTGCCGTTGATTGCTGATTGCTGATTGCGCAAAACCATCGCTTAACTAATATTCAACCATTCATTCATTCATTCATTCATAGTTCATCCGTTCTGCACACTTACATTCCATTCGTATTTTTCTATGACCGACAACGCCACTTACGCCCAACTAGACGCCTGGATTGACGCACACTTTGACGAACAAGTAAAGTTTCTGCAAGCATTGATTCAAGTGCCCACCGACACGCCACCTGGTAACAACGCGCCACACGCAGAACGCACTGCCGAGTTGCTTAAAGACTTCGGGTTTGAAGCAGAGAAATATCCCGTCCCTCAAAAAGAAGCCCATGACTACGGCCTAGAAAGCATTACCAACCTGATCGTGCGCCGCAAATATGGACCAGGAAAAACGATAGCCCTGAATGCCCACGGTGATGTAGTTCCTCCTGGTGAAGGTTGGACCAAAGACCCCTACGGCGGAAAAATTGAAAACGGAAAAATATTTGGTCGCGCCAGCGCAGTGAGCAAGTGCGATTTTTCTACATTTACCTTTGCTACGCGTGCACTAGAAGCCGTGAACGCGGCATCACAACACCAACTCCATGGCACATTGGAGTTGCATTTCACCTATGACGAAGAGTTTGGCGGACTACTCGGTCCTGGCTGGTTGCTAGAACATGGACACACCAAACCCGACTTGATGATCGCAGCGGGTTTTAGCTATCAAGTGGTTACAGCCCACAACGGCTGTTTGCAAATGGAAGTGACGGTGCAAGGTGAGATGGCGCATGCCGCTATTCCAGACAGTGGTACCGATGCATTGCAAGGTGCGGTGCATATTTTGCAAGCACTGCATGCGCTCAATACCCAATACCTCAAGACTACATCCGCAGTTGAAGGCATCAGCCATCCCTATTTGAATGTTGGACAAATTTACGGCGGCACCAATACCAACGTTGTGCCAGGAAAAGTAGTATTCAAACTAGACCGCCGCATGATTCCTGAGGAAGACCCCATCGAAGTAGAAGCCAGCATCCGCCAAACAATTGAAAAAGCTGCGCAATCTTTCAAACCACCGCGTGGTGGCAGTCAACTCAAAGTTGACATCAGGCGCATCTTGTTGGCTAAGTCCATGAAACCGCTAGAAGGCAACCAACCTTTGGTAGATGCCATTCAAAAGCACGGGGCGGTTTTATTTGACGAACCTATTCCAGCGGTGGGCACACCCTTGTATACCGACGTTCGTCTGTATGCTGAACGCGGAATTCCTGGTGTGATTTATGGCGCAGGCCCGCGCACAGTTCTGGAGTCGCATGCAAAACGCGCAGATGAGCGACTCGAACTTGAAGATTTGCGACGCGCTACCAAGGTGATTGCAAGAACGCTACAGGATTTGTTTTTGTAAGTGTCACTTCACCACAAAAATTTCAAATAGCAAACAATGCGCTTTCTTTTTTTAGGAAGCGTCATGTTCAGCCCAACCTCCCAAATCTCGACTACCCCTGCTTTGCTTTGCAAAGCAGGCGGCCCAACACTTGACTATACGGACAATATCCGTACAATTAGCGGCACTCCTTTTTTTAGAGATGCCGTTATGGACAACAGCAATACTTCAAATTTACGTCAAGCACGTATGGAATTCAAAACTACTGCGGATATGAAAGATCTTCTTACCCATGCTGCTGCGCTAGATGGCTTAGATCTAACCTCTTTCGTACTAGGTCCTGCAATAGAAAAAGCCCGTAGGGTGATTCAAGAACACAACAGCATCACTCTGTCCAAGCATGGTCAAGCTGCGTTGGTTGAGCTTCTAAATGCACAGCCGAAGCCAACCAAGGCCATGAAAGAGCTTATGGCTTTGCCAGACTTCCCATTGAGTAAAAATTTGGGCAAGGCATGACCATTGGGATATCGCTGTATGACCCTAACCAGACATACACCGGACAAAAGCAATTTGATTGCGGTCACAAAACTATCAATACTTTTGTGCATAGCAGTCTTAAGCCACAGGTTAAGAGAAATTTAAGCGTTGCTTATGTCTTGCGAGATTTTGGAAGAGAAAACAACTTTGTTGGTTTCTACACCCTTGCCCAACATATGGTGGATTTGGGACAACTATCTGCATTAAAACTCGGGTCCATGCCCAGAAAAATCCCATGTACCCGCTTGATCATGTTAGGTATTGACAAGCAATACCAAGGGCAACAGTTAGGTTCACGGTTAATGCGCCATGCGCTCACCATATCCCAACAAGTTGCGCAGCAAATCGGTAGCATGGGACTTTATTTAGACGCCGATCCAGAGGCATTGAACTTTTATAAAAAATTAGGCTTTACGCTTTTAGAAGACGATAAATATCCACTTCCATCCCCGATGTTTTTGTGCATTCAACGCAAGGTTTAACGCAACGGAGAAGCAATCACATGTAGCAATATCGATTCGAAAAAGAAAAAAGCCTCGATTTCTCGAGGCTTTATCTTTTATTGGTGCGGCTGGCAGGAATTGAACCCACGACCCCTTGGTTCGTAGCCAAGTACT
>JBBAOY010000014.1:30818-47966 GCA_040401095.1 Limnohabitans sp. | reverse complement strand
CGAAACCGTGAAGTCGTGAAGTCACGAAAGCGGAAAAGCAGAAAAGCGGAAAAGCCCATGTTGTTTTTTCAGTAGCGCTGTGTTCGCGGAGCCCGAACAGCTCTCACTACCTTGGTGCGCTCATTCACAGGTCGCGCCGCTTTGTCGTCACGCAAAAAATCTTCCAATAACCCAGCTACGCGCAGTGGTTGTTCATGTACCAGCCAATGCGATCCATTTTTGACGCGGTGCAAAGTGAGCTTGGGTACAAATTCACCCAATCCGTCGATCAAGCCGGGCGGTAGCGCAATATCTTTCATGCCCCAAATCACGCATGTGGGCACTTGCACCGTCAGCATGCTGTGCGGCAAATGCAAACCAGCCGCGGCAGCATCGCCTGGGCGTGCAGGACGCATGGGGGACGCGCGGTAATAGTTCAAAGGCCCTGTGAGGCCTTGTTGCCAAACTGCGCGGTACTGCGTTTTCAAAGGCTCAGTCAGCCAAGAATGTGGGCCATCTGCGGCACCCATATTGGTGAAAAATTCCCACACGCGACGGAAGTCGTCTTCAGCCAAAAGCTCTTCGGCGTCCGGCCGAATCAAGAAATTCATATACGCACTGGCAGCTTGTTGCTCTGGGTTGTTTTGCAACTCACGCAAAAAAGTGCCTGGATGTGGCGAGTTCACGATCATCAAGCGACGCATGAGTTCAGGATGTTGGTTAGCGGCATTCCACGCAACGGCGCCGCCCCAATCGTGCGCCACCAATCCAGCTAAGGGAGCGGTAGGACTGACCAATTCCGCTAACGCCAAGATATCTTGTACCAGGTACTTGGGGCGATACGCTTCTACTTCTTTGGGGGCGCTTGAGTTTTCATAACCGCGCAGATTGGGCGCTATGCAGAAATAGCCGCCGTGCTCTGGTTGGGCAAAGTAGTCCAGCATCGCGTCCCATGCAAACGCCGCTTCTGGAAAGCCATGCAAAAACATCAGCACGGGTCTGCCAACTTCGCCACTGACGCGACAACTCAGTTTGATGCCATTTGGCAATGCGTGTGAAACCTGATCAATCATGGATGCATCCAGTCGTAGAGGGTCGTGGCGACTTCATCGACGCCTTGTTTTTTAAGCGCAGAAAACAAACGCACTTCGCCGCCACCGGCTTGGAGCTTGGCGATAGACAAAGCCTTGGCGCCTTCGCTGCGGTTGAGCTTGTCCGATTTGGTCAACAAGACCAAGAATTTGAGGCCTGCTTCAACGCGTGGGCGCAATACGTCGAGCAAGATATCGTCGAGGTCGGTAAGCCCCAAACGCGGGTCACACAGCAACACCACAGCACGCAAGTTTTCGCGGGATGTCAAATAGTTAGCCATGACTTGCTGCCAGCGGATCTTGTCTTGCTTGGGAACTGCCGCATAGCCGTAACCTGGCAAATCGGCCAATACCGCATCGGCTTGGCCTTGGCGGCCCAAAGCAAACAAATTGATGTTTTGTGTTCGGCCTGGGGTTTTGGAGGCATAGGCCAAACGTTTTTGTTGGGTCAAGACATTGATACAGGTCGATTTGCCTGCGTTAGAGCGCCCTACAAAGGCAATTTCAGGGAGTTCGTAGGCGGGTAAATGGTGAAGTTGCGGGGCGGTGGTTAAAAACCTAGCCGTGTGCAACCAACCCAGTGCGTGCTTCGCGTGGTCGGAGGGATTCATACGCCATTGTAGAATCTGTGGCGTTTTTGACTGATTTAGCGAATTACTAATTTCTAGCCTATTTATGAAACTGTTTGCCTCATTGTTGACCGCTACCTTTCTTGTAGCCTCTGTTTTTTCTGTGCAAGCCAACGAAGCTGCAGCTCCTGCTGCAAAGCCTGACTTAGCCAAAGGCGAAGCTAGCTTTGGCGCAGTCTGTGCAGCATGCCACGGTGCCGACGGCAATTCTGCAGTCACGGTGAACCCTAAATTGGCGCAACAACATCCTGAATACCTTGTCAAACAATTGCAAGAATTCAAATCTGGTAAACGTGCCAACGCCATCATGATGGGCATGTCAGCAGCATTGTCTGAACAAGACATGAAAAACATCGCAGCATGGTTGACTACCCAGACTGCGAAAAAAGGTTTCGCCAAAGACGCAGACTTGGTAAAACTGGGTGAGCGTATTTACCGTGGTGGCATTGCTGACCGCCAAATTGCCGCTTGCACAGGTTGCCACACGCCTACAGGCGCAGGTATGCCTTCCCAGTACCCGCGTTTGGCCGGACAGCATGCAGACTATGCAGTGGCTCAACTTACAGCCTTCCGTGACGGCGTACGTAAGAACAACACGCAAATGACGCAAGTTGCTGCAAAACTAAATGACCGTGAAATCAAGGCTGTATCTGAATACATTGCAGGTCTGCGTTAAAGGCCTTTTTGGCTAACAAGACAAGCTGGCTGCGTGCCAGCTTTTTTTTAGTCGGACGCGCGACAATGCGACCATATTTGAAAGGGCTCGACCATGCAACGCGATCAGTTCTCTATTGGTAATACTTCTGGCTTTATCCATCCTGTCAGCAGCGACATTACCCCGCAAGCCGTTTATTTGCAACGTCGAGATGTATTGAAACGCATCGCAACCGGTGTTGCAGGCAGCTCTTTGGCGACATGGGCCAGCCGCGAAGCATTGGCGCAGCCGAAAAAACTCAGTCCGTTACCTGGTCAGGTGAGCAAAGTCAGTGGTGCTTCCACCATGGACAAGCTAACTACCTTTAAAGATGCCAGCACCTACAACAACTACTACGAATTTGGCACGGAAAAGTCTTACCCTGCATTGCAAGCTGAAAGTTTGGTGACCAAACCTTGGTCAGTTGCTATTGAAGGGCTGGTCAAAAAACCCGGGCGTATCGATTTAGAAGACATGATGAAATTCAGCGCTATGGAAGAGCGTATCTATCGACTGCGCTGCGTCGAGGGGTGGTCGATGGTGATTCCATGGGTGGGCTACTCGCTTTCTGAAATCATCAAACGCGCTGAACCATTAGGTAACGCCAAGTATGTGGAATTCACCACGCTGGCAGATCCTAAAACTATGCCGGGTGTGCGTTCCTCTGTGCTCGATTGGCCCTATGTGGAAGGCTTGCGCATGGACGAAGCCATGCACCCGCTCACTTTGATGGCGTTCGGCATGTACGGCGAAGTCTTGCCCAATCAAAACGGTGCGCCCTTGCGTTTGGTCGTGCCTTGGAAATATGGTTTCAAGAGCGCGAAAAGCATTGTGAAAATTCGCTTTTTAGAAAAAGAACCAGTCAACTCATGGGGCCGCTCTGCACCACAAGAATACGGTTTTTATTCCAATGTCAATCCTTTGGTGGACCACCCACGTTGGAGCCAAGCCACCGAACGTCGTATTGGTGAAGATGGGCTGCTGACTAAAAAACGCAAGACCTTGATGTTCAACGGCTACGAGGCACAGGTCGCATCAATGTATGCCGGCATGGATTTGAAGAAGTTTTATTGATCTGCACTCTAGGTGCGTGTAATTTTGCAATCTATGCTTAGGTCGTTGTTGGGTAAGCCCCAAGCCAAGCCCTTCATTTTTGGGCTTTGTACGCTGCCATTTTTTTATTTGTTATGGGGCGCTTTAAACGACGCCTTAGGCGCTAATCCTGCAGAGTATTTGATTCGCACCACGGGCGACTGGACCCTGCGGTTTCTTTGCATCACTTTGGCCGTCACGCCTTTGCGCGTTGTGGGTGCAATTCCTGAACTGCTGCGGTTGCGCCGTATGTTGGGCTTGTTTGTTTATTTTTATGTTGTTATCCATCTGCTTTGCTACAGCTGGTTAGATATGGGCTTTGAATGGTCGGATATTGCAGTCGATATCGCCAAGCGACCATTTATTTTGGTGGGGTTTACCGCGTTTGTATTGCTCACGCCGCTCGCAGCAACATCATTTAACCGAGCGATTCGTTGGCTTGGCGGAAAGCGCTGGCAACTCTTGCACCGCGCTGTGTATGGGGTTGCAGTGTTGGCTATCCTGCATTTTTATTGGATGCGTGCCGGCAAAAGTAATTTTGCGGAAGTGGTGGTGTACGGCGCTATCTTGGCCGCGCTATTGTTATGGCGTGTTTGGAATAAGCGATTCGCACGCCATTAAATCTTCTGCAGTTTCTCTGCGGCGAATGAGATGCCATTTGCTGCCATCCACCAATACTTCTGCTGCGCGACCGCGTGTGTTGTAGTTACTTGCCATGGCCATGCAATAAGCGCCTGTTGACAAAATAGCCAGTACATCGCCTGCAACCACTGCAAGCGCGCGATCGCGGCCTAGCCAATCGCCACTCTCACAGACAGGGCCCACCACGTCGTACACCACAGGCGTTGCGTCGCTGAGAGCCAAGGGCGTAATTTGATGAAACGCCTCATACATTGCAGGGCGAGGCACATCGTTCATCGCGGCATCAACGATGCAGAAGTTTTTTAGCTCACCAGGCTTGAGGTACTCAACAGTTGTTAGGCACACGCCTGCATTGCCCACCAAAGAGCGGCCAGGTTCGATCATCAATTGGCGTTGGCCGTAGCCACGTGCATCCAACTTGGCTAAAAGTGCGCGCCACATATCGTCTGCCGTGGGAGGAAGTTCGTTGTCGACGGGCATGTTGTAGTCGATACCTAAGCCACCACCAAAATCAATATGCTTTAGCGTGATGCCGCTGCGTTCGATAGCGTCTACCAAATCGAGTACACGGTCCATGGCATCTAAATAGGGACTGATGTCGGTAATTTGCGAGCCAATGTGGCAGTCGATACCCACTACTTTCAAGCCTGGCAACTGCGCCGCGCGCTGGTAAGTTTGCAAAGCATGCTCATGCGCTACGCCAAATTTATTGTCTTTGAGTCCGGTGGAAATATAGGGATGTGTTTTGGCATCGACATTTGGGTTGACGCGAATACTCACCGGTGCGCGCAAGCCCATAGCCTCTGCAACTTCGCTCAAAACTTCTAGCTCTGCTTCGCTTTCCACGTTGAAACACGCGATGCCAGCGCGCAAAGCCTGTTGCATTTCAGCGCGTGTTTTGCCCACGCCAGAAAAAATCACCTTGGATGGATCTCCGCCAGCAGCGATCACGCGCGCGAGTTCCCCGCCAGACACAATATCAAAACCACATCCTGCTTGCGCGAAAACTTGCAAGACAGCCAATGAAGAGTTGGCTTTCATCGCGTAACAAATACGGGCATTGCGTCCTGCAAATCCGCGTTGGTAGGCGGCAAGTGCAGACAACATCGATGCCTTGGAATAAACAAACAAAGGCGTGCCAAATTTTTTTGCTAAGGCAGAGAGCTCAACTTGTTCGATCAACAAATCTTTGTTGGGCCTTGCTACAAAGGGCGAGCCGGCTAAGTGAGGGTGTGTCATTTATTGCTTGGGCGCTGACATAGGGCTTGCCACCGGTGTAGTGATGGCAGGAAATAACGCCGAATTAGATTCAAAACCAGCATCGGGTTGAGTGATGGGTATGGGTGTGATCACACCAGGAAGTGGCGGCGCCGTGATCTTTCTGTCAGACGGGACACCAGGAAACTTGCGCACGATGATCTCAGGCAAAGTGGCACGGTCTCTGAAGTCTGGATCGTTCGACATGAACAAAGGCCCCTTTTGTCCACAACCTGACATCACGCATGCACACAGTAGTGTGGCCATGCATACGCTAAGGGCTTGGGCCCTGACTAGAATCATTTGCTTCATACCCATGGCGCAAATTGTAATGACCGATCCTGAATTCTTAGACCATGCTGAACAATTGCTCAAAGCCGTCGAATTAGCCTGCGACGACATGAACGACCACAGCGACGCGGATATCGATAACCAGCGCTCCGGGGGCATGATCACTTTGGTGTTTAGCAACCGCAGCCAAATCATTATCAATTTACAAAAACCTTTGCATGAAGTTTGGCTGGCCGCTAAGTCAGGTGGTTACCACTTCCGTTTTGATGGCTCCCAATGGATGGACACCAAAGGCCAAGGCGAGTTTTTCGATAGATTGACGCAAGATGCTTGCGCGCAAACTGGTTTAGGTTTGCGCTTCACTGCAAAAACTTAGTTTTTAAACAAATCTAAGATTTTCTTTTTCTCGTCGTTGGCAGGCAATTCACTGTTGCCTGATTTGCTGTCCAACCCCAAGCTACTTACGCCTGCGCCTTTGCTGTATTCAATAAATACCCAATCGCCGTTTTCATGGCTGAGTCCTGCGGGTGGTACAGGTTCAGACACAGGAACGTTTTGCAACGCGTGCTGCATATAACTAATCCACACCGGCAAGCTCAAGCCGCCGCCAGTTTCTCGGTCACCAAGTTTTCGGGGCGTGTCGTATCCAATCCAAGTTACGGCCGTCACGCTGGGGTGATAACCCGCAAACCATGCGTCCATGGAATCGTTGGTGGTACCTGTTTTGCCATAAATATCACTGCGTTTAAGCACAACCGGAGCGCGGGCGGCTGTGCCAGAGCGCGTAACTTCTTGTAGCAGGCTAGTCATTACAAATGCATTGCGTGCGTCAATGGCGCGCACCGATTCATCGAGTTCAGGTGGTTTGAATTCAGACAGCACCTTGCCCAGTTGGTCGGTGACTTTGGTGATGAGGTAAGGATTGACACGGTAGCCACCGTTGGCAAAAACGGAATATCCCGTCACCATTTGCAAGGGCGTGACGGATCCTGCACCTAGCGCCATGGTCAGGTAAGGCGGATGCTTGTCGGCGTCGAAACCAAAGCGGGTGATCCAATCTTGTGCGTTTTGGGCGCCTACGGATTGCAGAATGCGGATCGAAATCATGTTTTTCGATTTCGCCAGACCTTTGCGCATCGTCATGGGGCCTTCAAAGGTACCGTCGTAGTTTTTAGGCTCCCAAGGTTGTCCGCCAGTCACACTCGCATCAAAAAACAAAGGCGCATCATTGATCACAGTCAAAGGGGTGAAACCTTTTTCAAGCGCAGCTGAGTAGATGAATGGTTTAAAGCTCGATCCGGGTTGGCGCCAAGCTTGGGTCACATGGTTGAATTTATTTTTCTCAAAATCAAACCCGCCGACCAAGGCACGTATGCCACCATCGCGCGGGTCAATCGCGACAAACGCACCTTCAACTTCTGGAAGTTGTGTGATCTCCCAGGTGTTTTTGGGCGTTTTGGTGATACGAATCAGAGCGCCAGGACGCAATTTGATATTGGGTTGTGCTTTGTCCGACAGGCCAGACTGCACGGGTTGCAAACCTTCGCCCGTGATATCGATGGTTTCGCCATTGCGACGGACTGCGCGTACTTTTTTAGGCGTAGCTTCAAGTACAACAGCAGCCAGCAAATCACCTTTATCACCTTGTTCAATCAAGGCGTCGTCTATGGCGTCTTCAATTTCAGCGGGATTGGCGGGCAGTGTGATGAATTTTTCTGGCCCGCGATAAATTTGACGGCGTTCATAGTCCATGATGCCCCGGCGAAGCGCAAAGTAAGCGGCTTGCTGGTCGCTGGCACGGATGGTGGTGTAGACATTCAAGCCACGCGTGTAAATGTCTGTGCCGTATTGCGCGAACATCAACTGGCGCGCCATTTCCGCCACATAGTCGGCGTGGGTGTTGAGTCCGCTCATGGCGGTGCGAATTTTCAGGTCTTCTAGCTTGGCCGCTGCGGCTTGCTCCTTGGTAATAAACCCATGCTCTTCCATGCGTTCAATGATGTAGAGCTGGCGTGAGCGTGCGCGTTTGGGGTTGCTAATGGGGTTGTAAGCAGACGGCGCTTTAGGAAGGCCCGCCAACATAGCGGCTTCGGCGATGGAAATATTTTTTAACGGTTTTCCAAAATAGGCTTCGGAGGCAGCAGCAAATCCGTAGGCACGGTTACCCAAATAAATTTGGTTTAAATAAATCTCGAAGATTTGGTCTTTGCTGAGGTTGTGCTCTAACTTAGTGGTGAGCAAAATTTCATAAATCTTGCGGGTAAAAGTTTTTTCAGATGACAAATACACATTGCGCGCGACCTGCATGGTGATGGTCGATGCGCCTTGGCTTTTGGCGCGTCCAAGGTTGGCCAAACTGGCGCGTAATAAACCGATGTAATCAACGCCACCGTGTTGGTAGAACCGTGCATCTTCAATGGATAGCACCGCGTCTTTCATGACTTTGGGAATATCTTTGAAAGGCATGAGGTTGCGACGTTCTTCACCAAATTCACCGATTTGCGTGCCCTCTACCGAGTACACACGCATCGACAACTTAGGGCGGTAGTCAGACAGTTCGCTCACATCGGGCAGTTGCGGATAGGCCATGGCCAATGCCACGCCAACTAGCAAAGCGACGATCACGCCGCACGCGGCCATAAATCCAAAGGCCCATACAAGCAAGGTACCGGCCATAGAGCGGGGCTCTGAATGCGCGTTGCTTGGGTTCTCGGAAGGAGGAGGTGTTTTGGAATTTGCCATAGGCCATTATAAAAACTGCGTAGAAGTCGCAAACTCTGCTAGTAGAGCATGCCCATATGACACGGTAACTCTTTAAAAATCCGACCTGACGCATATGCAACAAGGCAAGAAATGGCTGAAGAAAAAAAGATACAAAGTGACCGCTTTGAAGAACTGGGTCTAACGGTATGGGTGGACACACACAGCCAATCGGTGTCTATTGGTTTGGAAGAATCTTGGTACGTTCGCAGTGTCGTGTCATTACCCGTTGAATTGTCTGAGCGTGAGCTGAAGTCGCAGGTACACGAGGAATTACAAATACAGTTCCCGTCAGAAAACAGTGATTGGCTGTTTGACTTTGCCCCTTTGAATGCAGCGCCTCCTGTCGATGGCTTACTAACCTGGGAAGTGTTTGCCCTAGCAAGTAAGCGCATGGCGACTCTCCACAACATGTGCCATGAAAAGCAATGGCGCTTGGCATGTGTGGCGCCTCTTGTAACGCTTGCGCAGGCACAACTGGGAACGGGGGTGTGTTTTTACCCAACTCGCCAGCAGCGCGTGCGTCATTTATGGCGCAAGCGTTGTATCAAAGGTGGGGTAGGCGTGTGCGTGGCGCTTGTCATGTCTTTGGGGTTGGGCTCAGGCTATTCATTGGCAAGTGCCTATTGGAGCGACAACACGCTTGTGCCACAAGAGATAGCGCAATTAGAAGTACCGGTTGAAAACACCCCTCAACATGAAGCTTGGATGTTGAAAGAGTTTGAAAGAACCAAAGAGCCCTTGGAGTTCTATGGCTTAGAAGATCTCCAATTAGTTGGATTTATCCAGCAAGGAAGAAATACCAAGGCCTTGATTCTCGTGAAAGGCCAGCAAAAGCTAGGTATTTACAAGGTGCGCGAGGGCGAGCACCTTGGTAAAAACTTTGGACGTATCTTGCAAATTACGCATAGCGCAGTGGTGCTCAATGAACTGCACCAAGATGATGTGGGTGTTTGGACAGAGCGAAAAACCAGTTTGCAACTGGTGACCGACGCTACATAAAAATATGCCGGGCATTGCATTAGCGCATCGCAAAAGCGGCAAGACCGTATGAAACCATGCTGTAGGTATTGGATTTGCCACGCCATAAGCGCATGCTTGGCGTTTTTGAGCCTCGAAGCTATGGCGCAAGAAGCAACGCCTAAATACACAGGCAAGCCACTCACCCTGAACTTTCAAACGATTGAGGTGCGCACAGCTTTACAAATCATTGCGGATTTCACAGGTTTGAATGTGGTGGCTTCAGACAGCGTGACGGGTAGTTTGTCTTTGCGCTTGCACCAAGTGCCCTGGGACCAGGTGTTGGACATCATTGTCCAAACCAAGGGTTTGAACCAAAGACGACAAGGCAATGTGATTTGGATTGCGCCGCGCGCTGAGATTGCCGCACGTGACAAGCAAGAGTTTGAAATGCGACAGACTTTGCAAAATCTAGAGCCGCTCATGACGCACAACTTTGTGCTGAATTACGCCAAGGCAGCAGATGTGGCACAGCACATACAGGGTTTAGGGGTTTCGGCCGGGTTGCCACAAGCACCGCATGCAAACGCTGGCATGCAAGACCTTGATAACAATGCCATCCTCTATCTCTCCAGTAAACATCCGTTTGGGCAATACCGATCGTCTTCACGCCCAAATGACTCGCAATCTTCAGGCGCGGCCCATACCAACGCTACCCAACTGTCGCATGGCCTAGGCATGGGGCACGCCAACCTGCGTGGCACCCAAGGGCGATTGCTCAGCGCGCGCGGCAGTGTGATGGCAGAACCCCGCACCAACCAATTATTTGTGACGGACATAGCGTCTCGCGTGGATGAAATTAAAAGCATCATCGACAAGATCGATATTCCATTGCGACAGGTGATGATCGAGGCGCGGATTGTGCAAGCCAGCGATACATTTGGCCAAACTTTGGGTGTGCGTTTAGGCGGTGTGCGTGATGGTGCGCAAAGCAAACTCACCGACAGAATTCTCAACCCGACAGGACAGTTTGTGAATTTGCCAGCCGGCAATATCAACGGATTTGAGCCCGCAAGTTTTGCGGTGTCTTTGTTCAACGCTGAGAAAAACAAAATATTGAACTTAGAGTTGTCTGCCCTGGAGGCAGACGGTAAGGGCAAAGTCGTCTCGAGTCCGCGTGTGGTGACAGCCGACCAAGCCAAAGCCATCATCGAACAAGGTACCGAGTTGCCCTACCAAATGGCCGCTGCCAGTGGCGCTACGGCCATCGCATTTCGCAAAGCCAATTTAAAACTCGAAGTCACGCCGCAAATCACGCCGGAGGGCAATATCGTGCTCGAGTTGGATATCCACAAAGACAGCGTGGGGCAAAACACGGCGGCAGGTTTTGCGATTGATACCAAACATGTCAATACGCAAGTGTTGGTGGACAACGGAGGCACAGTGATGATCGGTGGCATTTATGAATCCATCGCGCTAGATGAGCACCAAAAAGTCCCGCTGCTGGCAGATATTCCGCTGCTGGGCTACTTGTTTAAGAGCCGACGTAGCAACCAATCTAAGCAAGAGCTCTTGGTCTTCATAACCCCTAAAATGGTCACTCAAAGTGCTTCAGCACAGTAAGAAAGTCCCAGGTGTTAGTTTTGGTTGGTCTGCCAGGCTCTGGCAAAACTACCGTTGGTCGCCAATTGGCCAGACGGCTCGCCATCCCCTTTGTTGATTCGGATCACGCCATCGAAAGCCGTTTAGGTTGTTCGGTGCGCGAATATTTCGAGCGCGAAGGGGAAGCCCGCTTTCGCGATATTGAATCTGAAGTGTTGAATGATTTAAGCCAAAACTACTCTGGCGTTCTTTCCTCGGGCGGCGGATCTGTGTTGCGAGCGGAGAACCGCCAACTTTTGCGCGAGCGTGGCCATGTCTTTTATTTGCGATCAACGCCTGAAGAAGTCTTTCGCCGCTTACGCTATGACCAGAATCGTCCCTTGCTGCAAGTCTCAGACCCGATGGCGAGATTACGCGACTTGTTTGATGCGCGTGATCCAATTTACAAAGAAGCGGCGCATTACGTGATTGAAACCAATCGCCCCTCTGTAGCTACCTTGGTCAATATGATCATTCGCCAGTTGGAGCAAATCGGCGAACTGCCTGCCACCTCAAATACTGGAGTCAGTTCGCAGTCTATGAACGCGCGTCCATAAGCCGGCATTTCTCAAAGAAAGATTTTTTCGTGAGCACATCTCTTGTTCCTAATCAGATCCAAATCGATCTTGGCGAGCGCAGCTATCCCATTTGGATTGGCCCGCAATTGATAGACAACCCGGGTACATGGGCCAACTTACCCAAGGCAGCGACAGCGTTGGTGGTGACCAACGAGACAGTAGGGCCACTCTATGCAAAGCGTTTTTGCGCTGCATTGCAATCCCACTATGGGCAAGTATTGACCTTGGTCTTGCCTGATGGGGAAAGCCATAAAACGTGGCAAACCTTGAATCTGATTTTTGACCAACTGCTAGAAAAAGGTGCGGACAGGCAAACCGTTTTGTTTGCATTGGGCGGAGGTGTGGTGGGCGACATGACTGGGTTTGCAGCTGCTTGCTATATGCGTGGCGTGCCTTTTGTACAAGTGCCAACAACACTTTTGGCGCAAGTAGATTCTTCTGTCGGTGGCAAGACCGCCATCAACCATCCGCTGGGTAAAAACATGATTGGCGCGTTTTACCAACCGCAACGCGTTGTGTGTGACTTAGATACTTTGCAGACACTGCCCCCGCGTGAATTGAGTGCAGGATTGGCTGAGGTCATCAAATATGGGCCAATTGCAGACATGCAGTTTTTGGAATGGCTAGAAAACAACTTAGATGCGTTGATGGCGCGCGATCCAAAGGCTTTGGGCTATGCCGTACAACGCAGTTGTGAAATCAAAGCGAATGTGGTGTCACAGGATGAGCGTGATGTAGGCATGCGCGCCGCTTTGAATTTTGGCCACACATTTGGACACGCGATTGAAGCGGGCTTAGGTTTTGGTGAATGGCTGCACGGTGAGGCCGTTGGATGCGGCATGGTGATGGCTGCGCACTTGTCGCAGCGTTTGGGTTTGGTAGACATGGATTTTGTTAAGCGACTCACCCATTTATTAGATCGCGCAGGATTGCCCGTCGTAGGCCCACAACTAGGTGCTGACAATTACTTGCATCACATGCGAGTCGACAAAAAAGCCCAAGGCGGTGAAATTCGTTTCGTTTTGATCGATCCTCCAGGTCGGGCTGTGGTGCGTGGTGCGCCAGATACTTTGGTGGCAGACGTCATCAACCATTGTTGTGCTGGCTAATTACGCCTGCCATCCTGAGTCCACGCGTGGCAGACGCCATGCGGAGTCAGACGCCAATCCTCTTTCGCATGGATTGCGCAACCCCCACCAACGCGACCGTGACCGCATCGTGCATTCCACGGCGTTTCGTCGCTTGGTCTATAAAACGCAAGTTTTTTTAAACCACGAAGGCGATTTGTTTCGCACACGCATGACGCATTCGCTAGAGGTGGCGCAACTGGGGCGGTCGATTGCGCGCGCTTTGGGTTTGAACGAAGACTTGGTCGAAGCCATTGCACTGGCCCACGATGTAGGGCACACACCTTTTGGCCATGCAGGACAAGACGCGCTCAATGCATGCATGGCCGAGCATGGTGGTTTTGAGCACAACCTACAAAGCTTGCGTGTGGTCGATGAGCTCGAAGAGCGCTATCCCGCTTTCAATGGATTGAATTTGAGTTTTGAGACGCGTGAAGGGATTTTGAAACACTGCGCACGACGCAATGCAGAGTTGATCGAGGCTTCTGAGCCCAATGGCGTTGCCGCTAGGTTTTTACACGGGACGCAACCAAGTTTAGAAGCGCAGTTGTGCAATTTGGCAGATTCCATCGCCTACAACGCACACGATATCGATGACGGCGTGCGATCTGGCTTATTGAGCTTGGAGCAGTTACAAGAAGTGCCTTTGTTTGCAAAGCATCAGCAACAAACTTTAGAGGCATTTCCGCATTTAGCTTCTGCAGATGAGGTTTTGCATGGCCGAAGGTTGTTGTATGAAACCATTCGTCGCATGTTGAGCGAGCAAGTGTTTGATGTGATCCGTGCGACCCAAATTGCATTGCAACAGCATGCACCGCAAAGCGCAGACCAAGCCCGTGCGTGTCCGCCTTTGTTGCAATTTAGCGCGGAGATGGAAGCCGCATCGCAAACGCTCAAAACTTTTTTGCTGAGAAACCTGTATCGCCATCCGCAAGTGATGCAAACTACAGACTGGGCGCGACAGGTTGTGCATGAATTGTTTGAAGCCTATGTGTCACGTCCACAAGAAATGCCTCGTGCGTTTGCGCAACGCCATAACTTGCCGCGCGCGGTGGCGGATTACGTGTCAGGCATGACCGACAGATTTGCCACGCGTGAGCATGCGCGTTTGGTGGCTGGGTGATGGGCACTTTCCCGGCTGTGTCTGACGCAGAAAGTATTGCGATTGAAGATACACAAAAGTGGTTACTGGAGGCGGTCATTGGTTTGAACCTGTGTCCATTTGCCAAAGCCGTAGTGGTGAAAGACAGGGTGCGTTATCGCGTGTGTTTGTCTTCTGTGTCGCAAGATGTTTTGCAGATGTTGGCAGATGAATTGCAATTTTTGGCGTCTGCTGATGCTTCAGTCGTTGAAACCACTTTACTGATTGCGCCTTATGCGTTACCTGACTTTTTAGATTTCAATGAATTTTTGGGTGAATGCAATACGCTGCTTGAATCACAAGGTTTGGAGGGCGAGTTGCAAGTGGCAGACTTTCATCCTGATTACCAATTTGCTGGTGAAGCACCTGATGCGATGGGGCATTTCACGAACCGTGCGCCTTATCCAACTTTGCATCTGTTGCGCGAATCTAGTTTGGATGAAGCGGTTGCGGTGTATCCCGATGCAGCTTTGATTTTTGAGCGCAATATTGCTTCGCTTGAATCACTAGGTGTCCAAGGCTGGGCTGATCTGGGCGTCATTGCGCGTTTGAAGGGCAGTGCTTAGTTGCACAATTTGTTTATGGCTAATAAAAAATCTGATGGGTTTTCTCAAGTGGCAGTTACTGCGCTTAAAAAGCACGCTAGTAAAGCTAGCACTAAAACTAAATCTGGAAATAGGGATGCAACTACCAATCCCACCTCGGTTAAAGCACTCGATTTAGATCTGCGCCCAGGCCAATCGATTGAGTTGCTCAAAGAGTTGCATATCCTCACGCGTGAGGGAAAGATCAACCAAGATTCGCGGCGCAAGTTGAAGCAGGTTTATCACCTTTATCAATTCATTGAAAAGTTATTGCAAGAGTTGCCCGCCACTGACGCAGGCCCCACCTTGGCTGACCACGGCGCGGGCAAGTCTTATCTCGGATTTATTTTGTACGACTTGTTTTTCAAGCCATTGGGCAAGGGCGAGATTTACGGCATAGAGACGCGCGGCGAGTTGGTGGCGGCATCGCAAGCGTTGGCGCAACGTTTAGGTTTCGATCGCATGCATTTCCTCAACACCAGTGTGGCGGAAGCTGCGAACAGCCAATCCTTGCCAGAGCGATTCGATGTGGTCACAGCCTTGCATGCATGTGACACCGCCACCGATGACGCGATAGATTTCGGCTTGCAAAAACACGCGCGTTACATGGTCTTGGTGCCATGCTGCCAAGCAGAGTTAGCCGCCAACTTGCGCCAAAACAAAGTGTTCGACCTAAAGCGTACCCCCTTGGCAGAGCTTTGGCGCCATCCTCTACACACCCGCGAAATAGGTAGCCAACTCACCAACGTCTTGCGCTGTTTGTACTTAGAAGCCTTGGGCTACCAGGTCACCGTCACCGAATTGGTAGGCTGGGAGCACAGCATGAAAAACGAACTCATCATCGCCAAATACACCGGCCAGCAAAAACAAAGCGCCGCCGACCGCCTCAAAGCACTGCTAGTCGAATTCGGCCTAGAAGCGCTACTCAAAATTCGCTTTAGCCGCATTTAATTGGGGTCAGAACCCAATTAATCGCATTACCATCCACGGATGGCACGCCTTCCACGACTGACTGTTACGGGTTATCCGCACCATGTGATCTTGCGCGGAAACGACCGGCAAGATATTTTTAGAAATACTGGCGACTACAAGCGCATGCTCGATTTATTCGAGCAACATAGCAGAGAGCAGGGGGTGGATATTCACGCCTACGTGCTGATGACCAACCATCTGCACCTTTTGCTCACGCCGCAACAAGAACAAGGGCTTCCCAAAATGATGCAGGCTGTTGGGCGGAGCTATGTGCAGATATTTAACAAGGTGCATGGGCGTACTGGTACTTTGTGGGAAGGGCGCTACCGTTCCACATTGATTCAGACCGAGCGCTATTTGCTTGCATGCATGGCTTACATAGATCTCAATCCAGTGCGTGCCCATATGGTGGCGCAGCCCGAAGACTATGTTTGGTCTAGTTACGGCCACTATGCGGGGCGTCGCAATGACCGCCTCATCACGCCACATGCTTTGTATTGGGTTCTTGGAAACACCCCCTTTGCCCGTGAAGCGGCATACGCCGAAATGGTGCAAGCGGGCATTCAGGCGGACCAGCAGCGTGCATTGACAGACGCGACGCTCAGTGGTTGGGCGTTGGGAGACGCTAAATTTATTGCAGGCTTAAAGGCTCAAACCCCAAGAAGACTTAGCAAGGGCAAGGCCGGAAGGCCATTTCTCAAGCCTTCATGTGACTAATTGATCTGTCCCTAATTAATTTCTAGTTGGGAAGAAATGAAATTAATTGGGATCTGACCCCAATTAATTTTTTTGGCGCGGATGGTGCTTTGGGGTATGCTCCATCTCCCTAGAAATTTCAGGAGTGCGCCATGACTACGGCTGCCGATAAAGCTTATTTACAACATCAGGGTTTGTACGACCCTTCTAACGAGCACGACGCCTGTGGTGTTGGTTTTGTGGCACACATCAAGGGCCAAAAGAGCCATGCGATCGTGGGGCAGGCTCTCAAGATATTGGAAAACCTCGACCACCGTGGTGCGGTGGGCGCTGACGCTTTGATGGGCGATGGCGCGGGTATCTTGATTCAGATTCCCGACGCTTTATTCCGTGAAGACATGGCCAAGGTCGGCGTGACCTTGCCCGCGTTTGGCGAGTACGGGGTGGGCATGGTGTTTTTGCCTAAAGAACATGCTTCGCGTTTGGCTTGCGAGCAAGAGCTAGAGCGTGCGGTGTTGGCCGAAGGTCAGGTTTTACTGGGCTGGCGCGATGTGCCTGTCAATTTAGACATGCCGATGTCACCCACCGTGCGCGCCAAAGAGCCGGTGATTCGCCAACTCTTTATTGGCCGTGGTAGCAATGTGATCGTGCAAGACGCGTTGGAACGCAAGCTCTATGTGATCCGCAAAACCGCCAGCGCTGCGATTCAACATCTCAATTTAAAGCACGGCAAAGAATATTACGTGCCGAGCATGTCGAGCCGCACGATTATTTACAAAGGCCTGTTGTTGGCAGACCAAGTGGGAACCTACTTCAAAGACTTGGCTGACACCCGCTGCGTCTCTGCATTGGGGCTCGTGCACCAACGCTTCTCGACCAACACATTCCCCGAGTGGCCTTTGGCTCACCCTTATCGCTATGTCGCGCACAACGGTGAGATCAACACGGTTAAAGGTAATTTCAATTGGATGAAAGCACGCGAAGGCGTCATGGCCTCTCCCGTGTTGGGCGAAG
>JBBAOY010000014.1:17911-30718 GCA_040401095.1 Limnohabitans sp. | reverse complement strand
TTCAATTGGATGAAAGCACGCGAAGGCGTCATGGCCTCTCCCGTGTTGGGCGAAGATTTGCGCAAGCTCTATCCCATCAGCTTCGCCGACCAATCTGACACCGCAACCTTTGACAACTGTTTAGAGTTGCTCACCATGGCGGGCTACCCACTCAGCCAAGCCGTGATGATGATGATTCCCGAACCATGGGAAAACCACGCCACCATGGACGAGCGCCGCAAAGCGTTTTACGAATACCACGCCGCGATGATGGAGCCATGGGATGGTCCTGCATCGATCGTCTTTACCGACGGCCGACAAATCGGCGCAACTTTGGATCGCAATGGTTTGCGTCCTTCGCGCTATTGCATTACTGATGACGACATGGTGATCATGGGCTCTGAGTCTGGCGTGTTGCCAGTGCCTGAGAGCAAGATCGTGCGCAAGTGGCGTTTGCAACCCGGCAAGATGTTCTTGATCGACCTCGAGCAAGGTCGCATGATCGATGACGAAGAACTTAAAGCGGGTTTGACCAACAACCGTCCTTACAAGCAATGGATTGAAAACGTTCGCATCAAGCTTGACGATGTGAAGGGGCACGACACAAGTCCAAACGTATCTGCCAGCCCGCAAGCCTCATTACTAGACCGCCAACAAGCCTTCGGTTACAGCCAAGAAGACATCAAATTCTTAATGGCCCCCATGGCCATCAATGGTGAAGAAGGCATTGGCTCGATGGGCAATGACAGCCCCTTGGCCGTGTTGTCTAGCAAAAACAAACCGCTCTACAACTATTTCAAGCAGTTGTTCGCGCAAGTGACCAACCCACCGATCGACCCGATTCGCGAAGCGATCGTGATGTCACTGGTTTCGTTTGTCGGACCCAAGCCCAATTTGCTCGACATCAACCAAGTCAATCCACCGATGCGCTTGGAAGTTAGCCAACCGATTTTGGACTTTGCCGATATGGCGAAGTTGCGCGATATCGAAACCTATACCCAAGGCAAATTCAAGAGCGCCACTTTGGACATCACCTACCCCGTAAATTGGGGACATGAAGGTGTCGAGGCGCAACTGGCGTCGCTGTGCGCAGAAGCAGTTGACAGCATCCGCAGTGGCAAAAACATTTTGATCATCAGCGACCGAACAATTAGCGCAGAGCGGGTTGCCATTCCTGCAGCCTTGGCTTTATCCGCAGTGCACCAACATTTGGTGCGCGAAGGTTTGCGAACAACTGCTGGCCTCGTGGTGGAAACCGGTAGCGCCCGTGAAGTCCACCACTTCGCGGTCTTGGCTGGCTATGGCGCAGAAGCCGTGCATCCCTATTTGGCATTGGAAACACTGGCCGCTTTGCACAAAGATTTGCCTGCAGACCTGTCATCAGACAAAGCGATCTACAACTACGTCAAAGCGATTGGCAAAGGCCTCTCCAAGATCATGTCCAAGATGGGCGTGTCAACCTATATGTCTTACTGCGGCGCGCAGTTGTTCGAAGCGATTGGTATCAACACCGAAACCGTGAACAAGTATTTCACCGGCACACCAAGCCGGGTCGAAGGCATCGGCATTTTTGAAATGGCAGAAGAAGCCATTCGCATGCACAAAGCGGCGTTCGGCGAAGACCCCGTGCTGGCCAACCGACTCGACACCGGCGGCGAATATGCGTGGCGTGTGCGTGGCGAAGAACATATGTGGACGCCTGATGCAATTGCCAAGTTGCAACACAGCACCCGTACCAACAACTTCAGCACCTACAAGGAATACGCGCAACTCATCAATGACCAAAGCAAGCGCCACTTGACATTGCGTGGCTTGTTTGAGTTCAAGATCGATCCGAGCAAAGCCATTTCAGTTGATGAAGTCGAGCCTGCTGCCGAGATCGTCAAGCGCTTTGCAACCGGTGCGATGTCGCTCGGCTCTATCAGCACCGAAGCCCACGCCACCTTGGCCGTTGCAATGAACCGCATCGGCGGTAAAAGCAACACCGGTGAGGGCGGCGAAGACCCAGCCCGCTATCGCAACGAACTCAAAGGTATCCCCATCAAAAAAGGTGAGTCTTTGAAGAGCGTGATTGGCGAAGACCAAGTGGAAGTCGATGTCGAATTGCAAGACGGCGACAGTTTGCGTTCGCGCATCAAACAAGTGGCGTCTGGCCGCTTTGGTGTGACGGCTGAATATTTGTCGTCTTCCGACCAAATCCAAATCAAGATGGCGCAAGGTGCCAAGCCCGGTGAAGGCGGCCAGCTCCCTGGTGGCAAGGTGTCTGAATACATCGGCAAGTTGCGCTACAGCGTGCCTGGCGTTGGTTTGATTTCACCCCCGCCACACCACGATATTTATTCGATCGAAGACTTGGCGCAGCTGATCCACGACTTGAAAAACGTGGCGCCCCACGCCAGCATCAGCGTCAAGCTGGTGTCTGAAATTGGTGTGGGCACCATCGCGGCAGGTGTCGCGAAATGTAAGAGCGACCACGTGGTGATCGCAGGTCACGATGGCGGAACAGGCGCTTCGCCTTGGTCGTCCATCAAACATGCCGGCAGCCCTTGGGAAATCGGTTTGGCCGAAACCCAACAAACCTTGGTGCTCAACGGTTTGCGTGGACGTATCCGTGTGCAAGCTGACGGCCAAATGAAAACAGGTCGCGATGTGGCAGTCGGTGCTTTATTGGGCGCAGACGAATTTGGTTTTGCGACTGCGCCGCTGGTGGTCGAAGGTTGCATCATGATGCGCAAATGCCACTTGAACACCTGCCCCGTCGGTGTTGCCACGCAAGACCCCGCATTGCGCAAGAAATTCTCAGGCAAGCCTGAGCATGTGGTGAACTACTTCTTCTTTATCGCAGAAGAGGTGCGCCAAATCATGGCGCAGTTGGGCATCAAGAAATTTGACGACATGATTGGCCGTGCCGATCTACTCGACATGCGCCAAGGCATCGAACACTGGAAAGCCAGTGGCTTAGATTTCAGCCGTTTGTTAGCCGTGCCGCAAGTCGCAGCGGACGTGCCACGTTTCCATGTCGATGTGCAAAACCACGGCTTGGAAAAAGCACTGGACCAAAAGCTGATCGAGAAATCCAAGCCCGCGATTGAGCGTGGCGAAAAAGTGCAGTTCATGGAAGTGGCGCGCAACGTGAACCGTTCTGTCGGCGCCATGCTCTCCGGTGCGGTAACCAAAGTGCATCCGCAAGGCTTGCCGGATGACACCATCCGCATCCAACTCGAAGGCACAGGCGGTCAGTCGTTTGGCGCGTTCTTGTGCAATGGCATCACCTTGTATTTGATTGGTGATGCGAATGACTACACGGGCAAAGGTTTGTCGGGCGGTCGCATCGTGGTGCGTCCCAGCATTGACTTTAGAGGCGATGCGATCAACAACATCATTGTGGGTAACACGGCAATGTATGGCGCGACCTCGGGCGAGGCGTTTTTTGCAGGTGTGGCAGGTGAGCGCTTTGCCGTTCGTTTGTCTGGCGCGAATGCGGTGATCGAAGGCACAGGCGACCACGGTTGTGAATACATGACCGGCGGTACCGTGGCCGTGTTGGGTAAAACCGGCCGCAACTTCGCTGCTGGTATGAGCGGCGGTATCGCTTATGTGTACGACGAGGATGGCCAGTTCGCCACGCTTTGCAACACTGCGATGGTCTCGCTTGAAAAAGTTTTGACTGCCGCCGAGCAAGAAACGGCAGTGCCCAAACCCGTGTGGCACCGCGACCAAGCAGACGAAGCGCAGTTGAAGAAATTGCTCGAAGACCACCACCGCTGGACGGGCTCCAAACGCGCCCGTGATTTGCTTGATAACTGGAGTACCGCGCGTGCCAAGTTCGTCAAAGTATTCCCCAACGAATACAAGCGCGCATTGGGTGAAATCCACGCCGCCAAAACAACTAAAACCGCCGCACCAGCCAAAGCTAAAAAAGCTGTTGCTGCTGCCAAGTAAAGGAAAGCCATCATGGGAAAAATTACCGGATTCATGGAGTTTGAACGTATCGAAGAGGGCTACAAGCCTGTCACCGAGCGTTTGAAAAATTACAAAGAGTTTGTCATTGGTTTGGATGACAAACAAGCCAAAGACCAAAGCGCGCGGTGCATGGATTGCGGCACACCGTTTTGTAATAGCGGCTGCCCAGTTAACAACATCATTCCTGACTTCAATGATTTGGTTTACCAAGGCGATTGGAAATCGGCGATTGATGTGTTGCACAGCACGAATAACTTCCCTGAGTTCACCGGACGCATTTGCCCTGCACCTTGCGAAGCGGCCTGCACTTTGAACTACAACGATGACGCGGTCGGCATCAAGTCGATCGAGCACGCCATCATTGACCGTGCTTGGTCTGAGGGTTGGGTTACTCCACAGTTACCCAAACACAAGACGGGTAAAAAAGTTGCCGTGGTGGGCTCTGGCCCCGCCGGTATGGCAGCAGCCCAACAACTCGCGCGTGTTGGTCACGACGTTACCCTGTTTGAGAAAAACGACCGCATCGGCGGTTTGTTGCGCTACGGTATTCCAGACTTCAAGATGGAAAAGTTGCATATCGACCGCCGCGCTGAACAGCTGCAAGCCGAAGGCGTGACGATTCGCACGGGTGTTTTGGTGGGTGAGATGCCTAAGGGCACGAAAGTGACTAACTGGGCCAAAGAAAGCATCACGCCTGAGCAACTCAAAAAAGAATTTGATGCAGTTTTGCTCACAGGCGGATCAGAGCAATCACGCGATTTGCCAGCGCCGGGTCGTGATTTGGCGGGCATTCATTTCGCTATGGAATTTTTGCCACTGCAAAACAAAGTGAATGCGGGTGACAAGCTCAAAGACCAATTGCGTGCCGACGGCAAGCATGTGGTCGTGATTGGTGGTGGCGATACGGGCTCTGACTGTGTAGGCACCAGCACCCGCCATGGCGCAGCCCATGTGACGCAGTTTGAAGTCATGCCCATGCCTCCTGAGCATGAAAACAAATCCTTGGTCTGGCCATACTGGCCGCTGAAATTGCGCACCAGCTCCAGCCACGACGAGAGCGCTGAAAAAGGTTTGCTCCAACGCGAGTTCGCTATTTCCACCAAAGAGTTTGTCGGCGAAAAAGGTCAGGTCACTGGCGTCAAAACCGTGCGCGTGGAATGGAAAGACGGCAAGATGGTGGAAGTCGCTGGCAGCGAAGAAGTCATCAAAGCAGACTTGGTGTTGCTAGCCATGGGCTTTGTTAACCCGGTTGCGACTTTGCTCGACGGCTTTGCCGTTGACAAAGATGCGCGTGGTAATGCCAAAGCCAGCACCGAAGCAGTCGGCGGCTACGCGACCAACGTGCCCAAAGTGTTCGCCGCTGGCGATGTTCGCCGTGGTCAATCGCTGGTAGTGTGGGCGATCCGCGAAGGCCGCCAAGCAGCACGGTCTGTGGATGAGTTCTTGATGGGCGCTAGCGACTTACCGCGTTAAGTCTTAAATCTTCTTGCAACTAAAATGAATTAAGCTGGTTTGCGCCAGCTTTTTTCTTCTATGCAAACCTCTTTTTCCAAACCCCACACAAGCGACACGCTCGTTGAACTGCGTGATGTGCGCTTTGGCTATGGCGAGCGGGTGATTTTGGATGGCATCAGTTTGACAGTGCCGCGTGGCAAGGTCACCGCTCTCATGGGAGCCTCGGGTGGTGGAAAAACCACAGTGTTGCGATTAATCGGCGGCCAATACCGCGCCCAATCTGGCAGCTTAACTTTTGAAGGCGAAGAAGTTGGCAGCATGAACCAAACCGAGCTCTACACCATGCGCAGACGCATGGGCATGCTGTTCCAGTTTGGAGCTTTGTTCACAGACCTCAGCGTGTTTGACAACGTAGCTTTCCCTTTGCGTGAACACACTGATTTAAACGAATCGATGATCCGCGACATCGTATTGATGAAACTCCAAGCCGTAGGTTTGCGTGGCGCACGCGATTTAATGCCGAGTGAAGTCTCAGGCGGTATGGCCAGACGCGTCGCCTTGGCGCGTGCCATGGCACTCGATCCGCAACTGGTGATGTACGACGAGCCGTTTGCAGGTCTTGACCCTATTTCTTTAGGCACTGCGGCGCGTTTGATTCGCCAACTCAACGACACCTTGGGACTGACCAGCGTCATCGTGTCGCACGATTTGGATGAAACATTTCATATTGCCGACCAAGTCATCGTCTTGGCCAACGGCAAGATTGCCGCCCAGGGCACGCCTAGCGAAGTGCGCTCGAGCAGCGACCCCTTGATTCACCAGTTTGTAAGCGCCGCTCCCGAAGGGCCTGTGCGTTTTCACTATCCAGGCCCCACGGTGATGGATGATTTTGGAGTGGTGACGAAGGTATGAAGTTCATCGCCAACATTGGTTTTGCGGTGCGTAGTTTTTTGTCCAGCTTAGGGCGCGGTGCGGCATTGTTTGTACGCTTGATGTGTTTGTTTGGTGTGACCATGCGCCGCTTTAGTTTGGTGCGCGACCAAATCCATTTCTTAGGCAATTACTCGCTGGCCATCATTGCCGTTTCGGGTTTATTCGTGGGTTTTGTATTGAGCTTGCAGGGTTACTACACCTTGCAACGCTATGGCTCGTCCGAGGCCTTGGGCTTGTTGGTGGCTTTAAGTTTGGTGCGTGAACTTGGGCCAGTGGTAAGCGCTTTGTTGTTCGCAGGCCGTGCCGGTACTTCTTTAACCGCTGAGATTGGTTTGATGAAAGCAGGCGAGCAATTGAGCGCCATGGATTTGATGGCAGTCGACCCTGTGCAACGCATATTGGCGCCGCGCTTTTGGGCTGGCGTGATCACCATGCCTTTGCTGGCTGCGGTGTTCAGCGCAGTGGGCATCATCGGCGGCTGGATGGTCGGCGTGTTGATGATTGGCGTCGATGCTGGGGCTTTCTGGAGCCAAATGCAAGGCGGTGTCGATGTCTGGAAAGATGTGGGCAATGGAGTCGTGAAAAGCATTGTGTTTGGTGTGACGGTCACCTTCGTCGCACTGCTGCAAGGCTATGAAGCCCAACCCACGCCAGAAGGCGTGTCGCGCGCGACAACCCGCACCGTGGTGGTTGCTTCGCTGGCGGTGTTGGCATTGGACTTTGTCCTGACCGCCATGATGTTTAGTATTTGATGAATCGAGGTCGATATGCAACGTTCTAAAAATGATGTCTGGGTCGGTTTGTTTGTGCTCTTAGGCGCTGCGGCCATTTTGTTTTTGGCATTGAAGTCTGCCAATTTGCTCAACATGAATTTCCAGACTACCTACAACGTGACGGCACGGTTTGACAACGTAGGCGGATTGAAACGCCAAGCCGCAGTCAAAAGCGCCGGCGTGGTGGTAGGGCGTGTGGACTCCGTCACTTTCGACGACAAAACCTTCCAAGCCACAGTCACCTTGGCCTTGGAAAACCGCTTTCAATTTCCCAAAGACAGTTCACTGAAAATTTTGACCTCGGGTTTGTTGGGCGAGCAGTACATCGGCATTGAAGCTGGTTCCGAGGCAGACAACTTGCAAGCGGGTGACCGCATCCAAGCGACCCAATCGGCGGTGGTGTTGGAAAACCTGATCAGCCAGTTTTTGTATAACAAGGCAGCTGAGCCGGCACCTGCCAAGGGTTCTAAGTGAAGCGTCAACTTAGCCAAATTGCTTTAACGGCTAGCTTGTTGCTGGTTGGTTGTGCCTCTGCGCCCACCGCAAACCCGAAAGACCCCTGGGAGCCGATGAACCGCAGCGTGGCAAGCTTTAACGACAAGGTTGACGACAACGTTTTAAAGCCTTTAGCGACTGGCTACCGCAATGTTGTGCCTGACCTGATTCAAACTGGCGTGCGCAATGTGTTCAACAACTTCGCTGATATGTGGTCGACGGTCAATAACTTGTTGCAACTCAAACCCATCAACACGGCAGAGTCTTTGGGTAGGGTGATCGTCAACACGGTATTTGGTATCTACGGCATTTTTGATGTTGCTACTTACATCAAGTTAGAGCGCCACCCCGAAGATTTTGGCCAAACCTTGGGTTATTGGGGCGTGCCCAATGGCCCTTATTTGGTATTGCCACTTTTTGGACCATCGACTTTGCGAGATGGCGCCAGTTTGCCAATAGATTTCGCAGTGAGTCCTACGCAGTTCGTCAATGACATTCCAACGCGCAACCAAGTTTTCACTTTACGTTTGGTGAGCAAGCGCGCAGAGCTATTGAGGCCAGGCAATTTGTTGGAAGAGGCGTCGATCGATAAATACAGCTTTACCCGCGATGCGTATTTGCAATACCGCCGTTCCCAGATTTATGACGGTAACCCACCCGACGAAGAAGACAGCAATGACGATCCGTCTGCCAACCCTGAGCCAGCCAAGTAATTCGGTTTGCATTTAAGATGCGGACTACGCTTTAAAGCCTTTGTCATCTTGAACCAAGATGATGCGCTTCTCCTGAGTTGTCTTCTTTCACTATGCAAACCCTATCTTCTATTTCTTACCGCTTCTTGCGCCCTATTGTTGGCGCTCTGCTGGCTTTTGGTGTTCTCACCAGCGCTTGTGCTGCAGACGATACGCCTGAGGCCTTTATCAAACGTCTGTCAGGCGATGTGATCGACGCGATCAAAGCCGACAAATCGCTGGCTGCGGGCGATATCAATAAAGTCATTGTGTTGGTCGACCAAAAGGTCATGCCCAGCGTGAATTTTTTGCGTATGACAGCCTCTGCCGTGGGTCCCAACTGGCGCCAAGCCACACCTGAGCAACAAAAGCGCTTGCAAGAAGAATTCAAAACTTTATTGGTACGTACTTATTCTGGCGCTTTGAGCCAGTTCAACGACCAAGCCATTGTTATCAAACCCGTGCGCGCTGCGCCCGATGACAAAGAAGTTGTGGTGCGTACCGAAGTGCGTGGCAAAGGCGACCCGATCCAGCTCGATTACCGGGTCGAAAAAGCCGCCGATGCACCCGCAGGTTGGCGCATTTACAACCTCAATGTGATGGGTGTGTGGTTGGTCGACAACTACCGCAGCCAGTTTGCGCAAGAGATCAACGCCAAAGGCATGGATGGTTTGATTGCCAGCTTGGCGGACCGCAATAAAACCAATGCAGGCAAGCCAACAGGCAAATAAAGCATGATCACCATGTCTCCTACCTTCAACTTGCCTGCCACCATCATGCAAGACCAAGCGCAGGCGGTTGCTGACAGTTTGACAGGCGCTATGTTGCAAATGTCTGTGGACGGCGCGGTGACGCTTAATGCGTCTGCCCTAGAGCAATTTGACTCTTCTGCGTTGGCAGTTGTCTTGGCGTGTCGCAGGGCTGTGCTAGAACTCGGCGGCGAGTTCCAATTGATCGGCTTGCCCGAGCGTTTGCTCGCCTTGGCGCAGGTCTATGGTGTGACGGAGTTGCTCCACTAACCGTTTCTAGGCGTGCCCTTGGCAAAGCCTTAAAATATAAGGCTTCCCATGCCAGCCATCTCCTTCCAATCTGTTTCCAAAACTTTTCAAACCGCCCGTGGGCCTTTTCAGGCACTCGATGGTGTGAGTTTTGATATCGAGCAAGGCGAGTTTTTTGGTTTGCTCGGCCCCAACGGCGCTGGCAAAACGACCCTCATCAGTATCTTGGCCGGTTTGACCAAAGCCACTTCGGGCACTGTCTCGGTGCTGGGCACCAATGTCAACACCCAAGCCGCGGAGGCGCGCAAAAAACTCGGCGTTGTGCCGCAAGAGTTGGTGTTTGACCCGTTCTTCAATGTGCGCGAAGCCTTGCAGTTTCAGTCCGGCTACTTCGATGTTAAAAACAATGATGCGTGGATTGACGAGTTGCTTGACAGTTTGGGTTTAAGCGACAAAGCCAACCACAACATGCGCCAACTCTCAGGCGGTATGAAACGCCGCATGTTGGTGGCCCAAGCCTTGGTGCACAAACCGCCCGTGATCGTTTTGGACGAACCCACTGCCGGTGTTGATGTGGAGTTGCGCCAAACCCTGTGGCAATTTATCGCCAAACTCAACAAGCTAGGCCACACCGTGTTGTTGACAACCCATTATTTGGAAGAGGCGGAAGCCTTGTGCCAACGCATCGCCATGCTCAAAAACGGCAAGGTTGTAGCACTTGATAGAACCGATGAACTGCTCAAAGCAGCATCCAGCAATGTTTTGCGTTTCAAGTTGGACGCGCCCTTGCCACCCGCTTTGGCGGCCAAAGCCCGCGTGACGGGGCGTATCGTGCAATTACCTGCGCATGACGCCCTAGAAATTGAGCGCCATTTAGCCGCCTTGCGCGAAGCTGGTTTGAATGCCGAAGATGTAGAAATCCGTAAAGCCGATTTAGAAGATGTTTTCTTGGACGTGATGCACGCCAACACCCCACAGGAGACGGTATGACCGGCTGGCGCGCGCTGTTTTATAAAGAGGTGTTGCGATTTTGGAAAGTTGGCTTCCAGACGGTAGGCGCACCTGTGCTGACCTCTGTCTTGTATTTACTGATCTTTGGCCATGTGCTAGAGGACCATGTCAAGGTATACGACGGTGTGGGTTACACCGCTTTCCTCATCCCCGGCTTGGTGATGATGAGCGTGCTTCAAAACGCCTTTGCCAATAGCTCGTCGTCGATGGTGCAAAGCAAGATCATGGGTAACTTGGTGTTTTTATTGCTCACGCCACTGTCGCACTGGAGTTGGTTTTTTGCTTACACCTTGTCAGCCGTGGTGCGCGGGTTGGCGGTGGGTATGGGCGTGTTGCTGGCAACTGCCTTGTTTGTCTGGCAGTCGTCCACACTTAATTTTTCTTTGGTACCGCAAGAACCCTTATGGGCATTGGTGTTTGCTTTCACAGGCGCAGCGATGTTGGGCGCCTTAGGGTTAATCGCCGGCTTGTGGGCTGAAAAATTCGACCAAATGGCGGCTTTCCAAAACTTCATCATCATGCCGATGACGTTTTTGAGTGGGGTGTTTTATTCCATCCATTCATTGCCTGATTTTTGGCAAAAGGTGAGCCACCTGAATCCGTTTTTCTACATGATCGACGGTTTTCGTTATGGATTTTTTGGCCAAAGCGATGTCTCGCCTTGGTTGAGTTTGGGAATAGTGGGGGTAAGCCTCTTAATCATTTCTGCCGTGGCTGTGCATTTATTGCGTATCGGTTTCAAGATTCGAGGCTAATGTGACTGCTCAAGAACTACAAGATCTCATCGGCGCAGGCCTTCCCTGTGCGCATTTGCAAGTGCAAGGAGACGGCCGCCACTGGTATGCCACATTGGTCTCGGCTGAGTTTGAAGGCAAGCGTTTGATCCAGCGCCACCAGCGCGTCTACGCCACTTTGGGCAACCGCATGGTGACCGACGAAGTCCATGCTTTGTCGATGCGCACCTACAGCCCCTCTGAGTGGGAGAAGATGAGCGACGCTGAGAAGGTAGGCACGTAGGCATGGACAAACTCCTGATTCGTGGGGGCAACGCTTTGCAGGGCGAGGTGCTTATTTCTGGCGCCAAAAACGCTGCCTTGCCAGAACTGTGCGCAGCCTTGTTGACTGATCAGCCCGTCACGCTTTCCAATGTCCCGCATTTGCAAGATGTAGCCACTATGCTCAAACTCATCCGCAATATGGGTGTGACGGCAGACCGCCAAGACGATGGCAGTGTGCTTTTGAATGCAGGCACTTTGACAAATCCTGAAGCGCCATATGAATTGGTGAAAACCATGCGCGCCTCTGTCTTGGCGCTCGGCCCTTTGCTTGCGCGTTTTGGCCATGCCAAAGTGTCTTTGCCTGGTGGTTGTGCGATTGGGTCACGTCCTGTGGACCAGCACATCAAGGGTCTGCAAGCCATGGGCGCGGTGATTGACGTCGAACACGGCTACATGCTGGCGCGTTTGAAAGACGGCCGCAGCCGTTTGCATGGTGCACGTATTGCGACTGACATGGTGACGGTCACCGGCACCGAAAACTTTTTGATGGCCGCTGCTTTGGCAGAAGGCGAAACCATTTTGGAAAACGCCGCGCAAGAACCGGAAATCCCTGATTTGGCCGAAATGCTGATTGCCATGGGCGCCAAGATCGAAGGACATGGCACCAGCCGCATTCGCATACAAGGTGTGGAAAAACTGCATGGCTGTAACCACCGCGTAGTCGCTGACCGCATCGAAGCCGGTACATTTTTATGTGCTGTGGCTGCTACGGGTGGTGATGTGTTTTTGCGCCACGCCCGTGGTGACCATTTGGATTCAGTGATCGACAAATTGCGCGATGCAGGGGTGACGGTGGAGGTGCAAGCTGACGGCATCCGCGTGCACAGCAAAGCGCCTGCTTACGGCCACTTGAAAGCACAAAACTTTCGCACCACCGAATACCCAGGCTTTCCTACCGATATGCAAGCGCAGTTCATGACGCTCAATGCCATTTCCCAAGGTGCGTGCAAGGTGACCGAGACCATTTTTGAAAACCGATTCATGCACGTCAACGAGTTGGTGCGCTTGGGCGCCAAAATCCAAATCGAAGGCAAAGTTGCCATGGTCGAAGGCGTGCCACAACTCTCAGGCGCGACGGTTATGGCAACCGACTTGCGTGCGTCAGCCTCGTTGGTGATGGCGGGCTTAGTCGCACAAGGTGAGACCGTGGTCGATCGCATTTATCACCTAGACCGTGGCTACGACAAAATGGAAGCCAAACTGCGCGCGATCGGCGCAGACATTGAAAGAGTGAAATGACGGCCACCCTGACCTTGGCGCTCTCCAAAGGACGTATCTTCGACGAAACCTTGCCGCTGTTAAGAGCCGCTGGTATCGAAGTGCTGGAAGACCCAGAAACATCGCGCAAATTAATTTTGCCTACCAATCAAGCGCAGTTGCGCGTGGTCTTGGTGCGTGCTTCCGATGTGCC
>JBBAOY010000014.1:4951-17811 GCA_040401095.1 Limnohabitans sp. | reverse complement strand
TGCCTACCAATCAAGCGCAGTTGCGCGTGGTCTTGGTGCGTGCTTCCGATGTGCCCACCTATGTGCAATACGGTGGTGCTGATTTAGGCGTGACGGGACTGGACACTTTGATAGAGCACGGTGGCGATTGGGTAGGCAGTGGCACGGGCCTTTACCAACCCCTCGATTTAAAAATTGCCAAATGCCGCATGAGTGTGGCTGTGCGCGCAGACTTTGACTATGTGGGCAAGGTCAAGCAAGGCGCACGTTTGAAAGTAGCCACCAAATACACCACGATTGCGCGCGACTTCTTTGCGAGCAAGGGCGTGCATGTGGACATGGTGAAGTTGTACGGCTCGATGGAATTAGCCCCTTTAACCGGCTTGGCCGATGCGATTGTCGATTTGGTCTCGACGGGCAATACGCTCAAAGCCAACCACTTGGTGGAAGTGGAGCGCATCATGGACATCAGCTCGCGTTTGGTGGTGAATCAAGCTTCGCTCAAAATGAAGCAAGCGCAGATTCGCCCCATCATTGACGCTTTCGCAAAGGCATTGGCCTGAACATGCCCAAGCCACTTCGCCTCTCAACTGCTAGCCCCAACTTTGAAGCCGACTTCAAAGCGCGCTTGCATTGGTCGGCCGATACCGATGCGGCAATAGAGCAACGCGTGGCAGATATCTTGGCGGATGTAAAACAACGTGGCGACGCCGCAGTCATCGAATACACAGAGCGCTTTGATGGTTTGAAAGCTACCCACATGTCCGCTTTGGAGATGACCCAAGCCGAACTCAAAGCCGCGTTCGACGGCCTGCCCGCTGTCCAGCGCACTGCGTTAGAAGCCGCAGCCGCGCGCGTGCGCAGCTACCACGAGGCGCAGAAAAAAGCCAGCGGTGAGAGCTGGACATACCGCGATGCGGACGGCACTTTGTTGGGACAAAAAGTCACGCCGCTGGACCGCGTGGGCATTTATGTGCCGGGCGGAAAAGCCGCTTATCCCTCTAGTGTCTTGATGAATGCCATTCCTGCGCATGTGGCGGGCGTGCAAGACATCATCATGGTGGTGCCAACGCCACATAGCGAAAGAAACGCATTGGTGTTGGCTGCTGCCTATGTAGCGGGCGTCAGCCGTGCGTTCACCATTGGTGGCGCACAAGCCGTAGCTGCCTTGGCCTATGGCACGCAAACCATTCCAGCCGTTGACAAAATCACCGGCCCTGGCAACGCTTATGTAGCTGCTGCCAAGCGCCGCGTGTTCGGTACGGTGGGCATCGACATGATTGCGGGCCCCAGCGAAATTTTGGTGTTGGCCGATGGCACAACCCCCCCTGACTGGGTGGCCATGGATTTGTTCAGCCAAGCCGAACACGACGAACTCGCGCAAAGCGTGTTGCTCTGCCCTGATGCTGGCTTCATCACCGAAGTGCAAGCCGCAATGGAAAAACTTCTGCCCCAAATGCCGCGCCGCGAGATCATTACCAAGTCGCTCAATGGCCGTGGTGTGTTGATACACACCCGCAACATGGAAGAAGCGTGTGAGATAAGCAACCGCATCGCACCCGAGCATTTAGAAGTGTCTAGCCAAGACCCGCACCGTTGGGAGCCTTTGTTGCGCCATGCGGGTGCGATTTTCTTAGGCGCATTTACAAGCGAGAGTTTGGGCGACTATTGCGCAGGCCCTAACCATGTGTTACCAACGAGCGGCACAGCGCGTTTCAGTTCGCCTTTGGGTGTGTATGACTTTCAAAAACGCAGTAGCTTGATTGAAGTCAGCAGCAAGGGCGCACAAACGCTTGGCCAAATTGCGTCGGTACTAGCCCACGGGGAAGGCCTGCAAGCCCACGCGATGGCAGCTGAAATGCGCATGCAGAAAGACGCACCATGACCACGCCTATGCGTTTTATCCGTCAAGATGTGCAATCGATGCACGCTTATGCGATCCAACATTCCGATGGCATGGTCAAGCTCGATGCGATGGAAAACCCGTTTTCTTTAAGCCCAGAGTTGCAAGCCGAATTAGGCCAACGCTTAGGCGCACTGGCTATCAACCGTTACCCCGGTTCGCGCGTCGACGATTTGCGTGCCGCTTTGTCGCGCTATGTGGATTTACCGCAGGGCTACGGCCTGATGCTCGGTAACGGATCTGACGAGTTGATCTCTCTCTTAGCGATGGTCTGCGCCGTGCCCGGCGCCAAAGTGTTATCGCCAGAACCCGGTTTTGTGATGTACGCGATGAGTGCTAAGTTGCAAGGCCTGCCTTTTGTTGGCGTGCCCTTGACGGCAGACTTTGCGTTGGACGAGCGCGCCATGTCTGACGCGATTGCGCAACACGAACCGGCTATTGTTTACATCGCCTATCCCAATAACCCGACGGCTAATTTGTGGGACACGCAAGTGATACGACGTTTGATTACCCAAGTGAGCGCCTATGGCGGATTAGTGGTGATGGACGAGGCTTATCAGCCGTTTTCTAGCCTGAGTTGGTTAGATGAAATTCGCCGTGATCCCGCAAGTAACAAGCATGTGTTGCTGATGCGCACACTTTCCAAATTCGGTTTGGCTGGCGTGCGTTTGGGCTATATGTTGGCGCCAACAGCGTTGCTCAATGAAGTCGACAAATTGCGTCCGCCCTACAACGTCAGCGTGCTCAATGCCGAGTGTGCCTTGTTCGCTTTGGAGCATGCCGATTTTTTTGCTGCGCAAGCGAAAATCGTATGCGATGAACGCACCTCCCTGACCCAAGCCCTGCAAGCCATGCCAGGCGTGACACCTTTCCCCAGCGACGCCAATATGATGCTGGCGCGTTTTGACGGCGGGCCCGACAAGGCCAGCAGCGTGTTTGAGTTACTCAAGGCGCAAAAAGTCCTGGTTAAAAACGTTTCTAAAATGCACCCATTGCTTGCTAACTGCTTGCGCCTGACCATCGGCACTCCGCAAGAAAACCAACAACTGCTGGCTGCTTTGGCAGTGGCGCTCAAATAAAAAATACGTCAAACCTCTTTTTCACGCTTGGGCGCTTTTTCTTTTTTTGCTTGCTAACCGTTCTATTGAAAGCCATACATGACCGCTCGCATTGCCGAAGTCAGCCGTAAAACGGCCGAGACCCAAATCACCGTCAAGGTCAATCTTGACGGCACGGGCGTGTCCAAACTGTCCACGGGCATTGGTTTCTTTGACCACATGCTCGACCAAATCGCGCGCCATGGTTTGATCGATCTAGAAATCCAGGCCACGGGCGATTTGCACATCGACGGTCACCACACGGTGGAAGACGTTGGCATCACCTTGGGCCAAGCCGTTGCCAAAGCGATTGGCGACAAAAAAGGTATTACCCGTTATGGCCATGCCTACGTGCCGCTGGATGAAGCTTTGAGCCGCGTCGTGGTGGACTTTTCAGGTCGTCCTGGTTTGGTGATGCACGTGCCCTTCAAGGCCGGCATGATCGGCGAGTTCGACAGCCAATTGGCCTACGAGTTTTTCCAAGGCTTTGTGAACCATGCCTTGGTGACATTGCACATTGACAACTTGCGCGGTGAAAACGCGCACCACCAAGCCGAAACTGTTTTCAAAGCCTTTGCCCGCGCCTTGCGTGCTGCGCTGACACCTGATCCCCGTTCGGCGGGCGTCATTCCTTCGACCAAAGGATCTCTTTGAACACCATTGCGGTGGTTGATTACGGCATGGGTAATTTGCGCTCGGTGGCGCAAGCGGTGATCCATGCGGCATCTGTGGTGGACCAAGCTGAGGTGATCGTCACATCCAACCCGCAGGTGGTGCGAGACGCCCACCGTGTGGTGTTGCCAGGCCAAGGCGCGATGCCTGATTGCATGTCGGAACTAAAGGCCTCTGGACTGCTCGAAGCGGTGTTGGATGCGGCGGCAAAAAAACCCCTGTTTGGCGTTTGCGTAGGCATGCAGATGTTGCTTGACCACAGTGCCGAGGGCGACACTCCGGGCCTAGGTTTGATTCCCGGTGAAGTCATCAAATTTGATTTAGCAGGAAGAACCCAAACCGACGGCAGTCGCTTCAAAGTCCCGCAAATGGGTTGGAACCAAGTGGTTCCGACGCAACCCCATCCTTTGTGGGAAGGGGTGCCTAGCAATAGTTACTTTTATTTTGTGCATAGCTTCTACGCCAAACCTAAAAATGCGGCGCATATTGCAGCCGAAACCGACTATGGTGGACTTTTTGCTTGCGCCATCGCTCGTGACAACATTTTTGCGACACAATTTCACCCCGAAAAGAGCGCGGCGCACGGCTTGGCCTTGTACCGCAATTTCATCCACTGGAACCCTTGAACTCCACCCGCCATCATGCTTCTCATCCCAGCCATTGACCTCAAAGACGGACATTGCGTGCGCCTCATCCAAGGCGACATGAACCAGGCTACTACCTTCAGCGAAGACCCCGCGCAAATGGCACTCGATTGGGTTGCCAAAGGCGCGCGGCGTTTGCACTTGGTGGATTTGAATGGCGCGTTTGCGGGCAAACCGCAAAACAATTTAGCCATCAAAGCAATCCTGCGGGCTGTGGGTGACGATATTCCGGTGCAACTCGGTGGCGGCATCCGAGACCTGGACACCATTGAAAAATATATCGACGCTGGCATGCGCTACGTCATCATTGGCACTGCGGCGGTCAAAAGCCCAGGATTTTTGCAAGACGCTTGCTCGGCCTTTGGCGGCCACATCATCGTGGGCTTAGATGCCAAAGACGGCAAAGTTGCCACCGATGGTTGGAGCAAATTGACGGGCCACGAAGTGATTGACCTTGGCAAAAAATTCGAAGACTACGGCGTCGAATCCATCATCTACACCGATATCGGCCGTGACGGCATGTTGAGCGGCATCAACATCGACGCTACCCTCAAACTGGCGCAGGCCCTCTCCATTCCTGTGATTGCCTCGGGCGGTTTGTCCAATATGGCGGATATTGAAAAACTCTGTGAAGTCGAAGAAGAAGGCGTTGAAGGCGTGATTTGCGGACGCGCGATTTACAGCGGTGACCTAGACTTTGAAAAAGCCCAAGAGCGCGCGGACGAACTCAATGGTTGAGTATTTCCGCAACCTTCCTTGCTACCGTTTGAGCCTAGCCTGTGGCGACAGCGTATTGATTGCCTTACAAGGCGCACAGGTGTTGTCGTGGGTGTCACAGGGTCGTGAACGCTTGTTCTTGAGCCCTAACAACAAGTTTGACGGGCACACCCCCATCCGTGGCGGCGTGCCAATTTGTTTTCCCCAATTTAACCAACGCGGTCCATTGCCAAGGCATGGATTTGCCCGAACTATGGATTGGGAAGCGCATGACCGTGCGGAATCGCCAGACATCGCTTTCCAAGATTTCTCCTGTGCCACCCAAGCGCACACCTTGGCGCATTGGGAGTTTCATTTTGAAGCGCAATACCGCGTAGAAATCGAACCCGGCCAACTCAACCTCACTTTGCGAGTGACCAATAACGATTCAAACACGCTGCAATTCACCGGCGCACTGCACACCTATTTGGCAGTGGACGATATCGCCTTGACCGAGTTACGCGGTTTAGACGGATTACCCGAATGGGACGCTGTCGAAGATGTTCACCATGTCGCATCCTCCAGTTTGCATTTCGACGGCGAGTTCGACCGCGTCTACCACGCAGGCGACAACCCCTTGCTTTTGCAAGACGGCAGCAGCTTGTTACAAATTGAGCAAAGCCCCAGTTGGGCGCACACCGTGGTGTGGAACCCCGGCGCAGAAAAATCCGTTGAACTGCCAGACCTTCCAGACGATGGTTTTGCGCGCATGTTGTGCGTCGAAGCAGCCCAAGTATTTGAGACCGTGCACCTCGCGCCCCAAGAAGAGTGGCAAGGCTGGCAGCGTTTGCGCGTGGTCGGCTAAAGATGCTCGCCAAGCGCATCATTCCTTGCTTGGATGTCACCGGCGGTCGCGTTGTCAAAGGCGTGAACTTTGTGGAACTGCGCGATGCGGGCGACCCCGTTGAAATCGCCGCGCGTTACAACGACCAAGGCGCTGACGAACTTACCTTCTTGGACATTACTGCTACCAGCGACGCGCGCGATGTCATCTTGCACATCATCGAAGCGGTGGCCTCACAAGTGTTTATTCCGCTGACGGTGGGTGGCGGTGTGAGAACTGTGGAAGATGTGCGCCGCTTGCTCAACGCGGGCGCAGACAAAGTGAGCTTTAACTCGGCGGCGATTGCCAATCCGCAAGTGATTCGCGATGCGTCCAATAAATATGGCGCCCAGTGCATTGTGGTGGCGATTGATGCCAAACGTCGTAGCCCTGAAGATGCCCACCGCCTAAGCGTAAACGGTCAACCGGTAGGTGACGGATGGGATGTTTTCAGTCATGGTGGTCGTAAAAACGTAGGTCTCGATGCAGTGGCGTGGGCGGTACAAATGGCTGAATTCGGCGCTGGGGAAATTTTGCTGACCAGCATGGACCGTGATGGCACCAAGGCTGGGTTTGATTTAGAACTTACGCGTGCCGTAAGTAACGCAGTGAGCGTGCCGGTGATTGCTTCGGGTGGGGTGGGCAACCTTGACCACTTGGCCGACGGTATCCAAATGGGTGGCGCCGACGCAGTGCTAGCCGCTAGTATTTTTCATTATGGCGAGTTCACTGTGGGGCAGGCTAAGGAGCGGATGCGGGAGCGGGGGATAGCGGTTAGGTTTTGAGGGTAGGGTGAGTAGTTTTGTTACGTCGAAACTACTTTTTTGGATATTTGAATTTAAGTTACTGCGTTGCTTAGAAAAAATCTAATCCATATTTTTCCTTCTTCCCTGCATTAATTTGGAAGAGTTCATTGCAGCTTTTATGTCATTGGAGAATTTATATTAATATTATTTAGTTACATATATATAATAAAATAGTATTTTAATATTATAAAATTTGAAAGCTCTCCATGAATAAAGACGTTAACTGGCTTGAATTTGGGTTTAGAGTGCATCAACATGAAGATGACTGGTTTAGTCTAGGAGGAATCTATATTTTCTGCGGTCTTAACAGCCAGAAACTTTGGTTCCCGTTATACATTGGTCAGGCTGCAAGCTTTCGAGATCGACTCCAATCACATGAGCAATGGGCACCAGCAAAAAAACTTGGTGCCACCCACGTTCATGCAATGGCAGTACCTAACAAAAACCAGCGAGACGAGATTGAAAAAAAACTGATTCAAGCTTTTAAGCCAAGCTTGAACACTCAATTGAAGTAATCTTGGTTTGAGTGCCTTTATATTATTTTGTAATTACAATATAATATGTTCACATGGAATGAGCCAAAGCGAAAGCTGAACCTCAACAAGCACGGACTAGATTTTCTTGAATGCGATGCAATCTGGGACCACTTCACAGTAACTCGCGAAGACAAACGGCAAGATTACGGCGAAGAGCGCCTGGTTTGTTTCGGCCTTCTTGGTGCTCAAGTGGTTGTTTTGGTTTACAGCGAGCGAGCGCAAGGCCCTCACGTAATCTCGCTCAGAAAGGCAGAAAAACATGAAGCAAATTACTACCGCCAAGTTGCCAAAGAAAACCTCGGCTAAGGTCGACGACGCAGACAATCCTGCATGGACGGAGGATATGTTGGGCAAGCCCGTGCTCAAACGTGGTCGCGGACCGCAGGCTGCGCCTACAAAAGTCCTTACCTCTATTCGATTAGATGCAGACATCGTGGAGTTTTTTAAGGCGCAGGGCGCTGGCTATCAATCACGAATTAACACAGCGCTTCGTAGGGAAGTAAAGCGACATTTAGCGGCGCGTCCCGGCTAGACCCCTAAAAAGTTAGCGTAGGGTGAGGGCTGTAACCATTAAGATCCTCCCCCATGCACTGGCTAGACCAAATCAAATACGACGACAAAGGCCTTGTCCCCGTTATCGCCCAAGAACAATCCACCGGCGACGTACTGATGTTCGCGTGGATGAACCGCGAGGCGCTCCAACTCACCGCCGAATTAAAGCGCGCGGTCTACTTCAGCCGTTCGCGCAACAAACTGTGGTTCAAGGGCGAAGAGTCAGGCCATATGCAAACCGTGCAAGATATTCGTATCGATTGCGACAGTGACGTGGTTTTGCTCAAGGTGACGCAAGAGGGTCATGACCCTGGCATTGCCTGCCACACTGGCCGCCACAGTTGCTTTTACCAACGCTTAGAAGGCGATGCGTGGCAAGCATGCGAGCCTGTGCTCAAAGACCCTGAATCTATTTACAAGTGAACACCATGCGTTCCAACCCAGCCAATACCTCTGACACTTTGATGCGTCTTGCCGACGTCATTGAAACGCGCAAACCCGCCAACGGCGGCGACCCCGAAAAAAGCTATGTTTCCCGCTTGCTGCACAAAGGGCCTGACGCGTTTTTGAAAAAAATTGGCGAAGAGGCCACCGAAACGGTGATGGCTGCCAAAGACATTGATAACGGTGGCGACCGCTCCAAGTTGGTCAACGAGGTGGCCGATCTGTGGTTCCACAGCATGATCGCGCTGGCGCACTATGGTTTGACACCTGCTGACGTGGTGGACGAACTGGCGCGGCGCGAAGGCCTGAGCGGTTTGGAAGAAAAAGCCCTGCGCAAGGCGCAACAACGAGAGGACACTGGGGAATAAGCATGCGAGACGCCAACTGTATTTTTTGCAAAATCATTGCGGGACAGATTCCCTCGCGCAAGGTCTATGAGGACGACGAGATCTTCGCTTTCCACGACATCAACCCTTGGGCGCCGGTGCACTTCTTGATGATCCCTAAGTTGCACATCCCCTCATTAGCCCAACTTGAGCCAGCGCACGAGGCATTAATCGGCCGCATGATGGGCTTGGCGCCCAAGCTGGCTTTGCAAGAAGGCGCAAGGCCTTACCCCGAGGGCGGATTTAGGGTGGTTACCAATACTGGCAAAGAGGGCGGGCAGGAAGTCCACCACCTCCATTGGCACATCATGGGCGGTCCGCGCCCGTGGTTACGCGGCTGATTAGAATCAGGCTAATTGTTTAGGAGTTTCGTATGGGTTCGTTTTCGCTTTGGCACTGGCTAATCGTGCTCGTGATCGTGATGTTGGTCTTTGGTACCAAGAAGCTGCGCAATCTGGGTTCAGACCTCGGCGGCGCTGTCAAAGGCTTTAAAGACGGCATGAAAGACGGCAGTACGCCTCCAGAAGAAAAATCCGCCACGCCTGCTCCTGCCGTGGGCGGTACTGCAACTGCCACTGAAAAAAATACTATTGACGTTGAAGTCAAACACAAGTCTTAAGACGTGTGTGATCGCGCGCTGTGATTGATCTTGGCATTTCCAAAATGGCACTCATTGGTGCCGTGGCATTGGTTGTCATTGGGCCCGAAAAACTACCTGCCGTGGCCCGCACTTTAGGTGCTTGGATTGGCAAAGCCCAGCGCTATGTGGCCGATGTCAAATCCGAAGTCAACCGATCCATGGATTTGGAAGAATTAAAAAAGATGAAAGACAGCGTAGAGAACGCTGCCCGCGACGTTCAAAGCTCGGTACAAACCGCAAGCAACGAATTTGAGAAAGACTGGGCCGATACAACGGCCCAACTAACGGGTGAGAGTTGGGCGGCCAACGTCACCACGCCTGTTCCCGAATACCAAAACCCCAAGAAAAAATGGCGCATCAAACGCGGCGCGACGCCCCATTGGTACAAAGCCCGCATGGGTGTGCGCACCAAAGCTTTGTCTGGCGCGGCGCGCGTGGCACGGTTCCGCCCCGGTGTAAAACCGAATGTCTGACAGCACCCCCAAAGACGAACTCGCCGGTAGCGAGCAACCCTTCGTCCAGCACCTGGTTGAGCTACGTGACCGCCTGGTCAAAGCTTGCATCGCCATTGGCGTAGCGGCTGTGGCCCTTTCGGTTTACCCCGGACCTGCCGCGCTCTACGACATCTTGGCCGCGCCTTTGATCGCGCAATTGCCGGCTGGCGCGACATTGATCGCCACTTCGGTGATTTCGCCATTTTTAGTGCCACTCAAAATCTTGTTGATGACAGCCTTCTTGATGGCTTTGCCTGTGGTGCTGTACCAGATGTGGGCATTTGTCGCGCCAGGTTTGTACACCCATGAGAAGAAACTGGTCTTTCCTTTGGTGGTGTCGAGCACCTTGCTGTTTTTTATTGGCGTGGCCTTTTGTTATTTCTTTGTGTTTGGCCAGGTCTTTAAATTCATCCAAAGCTTTGCGCCAAAGAGCATCACGGCCGCGCCTGATATTGAGGCCTATTTAGGTTTTGTGATCACCATGTTCATCGCCTTTGGCTTGGCATTTGAGGTGCCGATTGTGGTGATCGTTCTGGCGCGTTTGAATGTGGTCTCGATTCAAAAGCTCAAAGACTTCCGCTCATATTTCATTGTGTTGGCCTTTGTCATCGCCGCGGTCATCACCCCTCCAGACGTGGTATCACAATTGGCGCTAGCCATTCCCATGTGTATTCTTTATGAGGTGGGTATTTGGGCCGCGCAGCTGTTTATCAAGCACACCCAAGCGCCTGAGGCTGAACCAGAAGCGCCTGGCAGCGCACCCTAGGTGCGTCTTAGCAATGCTCCGAAACTTCAAGCTGCGTTGTCCCTAGCCTAATTTGTATGAAACGTTATTGGTTGCTTTTTTCTCAAGTGGTCACCGTGTTGTTTGCGGTGTGGTTTGTGCTCGTCACCTTAAAGCCTGAGTGGTTAAATCGCCGCCCTTCTTTACAAGGTGTGACCTTGTTGGAGGCGGCTTCCAATGCGCCCGGCGCTGTCATGCCGGGCAGCATGAGCCCTGCAGCAAAACGTGCGGCGCCTGCGGTGGTCAGCATCGCCACCACCCAAGCCCGCACAGCGCACCCGATGGCCAATGACCCGTGGTTTCGATTTTTTTATGGTGACCGCGAAGACAATAGCCCGCAAATGGGTTTGGGCAGTGGCGTCATCGTCAGCCCCGAGGGCTATATCCTGACCAACAACCATGTGGTCGAGGGCGCGCAAGAAATCGAAGTCACATTGAGCGACAGCCGACGCACGACGGCCAAAGTGATTGGGACAGACCCAGATACCGATTTGGCAGTTTTGCGCATCACTTTAGACCGCTTGCCAGTCATCGCCATGGGCAACTCCGACACGGTGCAAGTGGGCGACAAAGCCTTGGCGATTGGTAACCCATTTGGCGTGGGACAAACTGTGACGGGCGGCATCATCTCCGCCTTGGGGCGCAATCAACTTGGCATCAATACGTTCGAGAACTTTATACAGACCGACGCAGCCATCAACCCCGGAAACTCTGGCGGTGCTTTGGTAGATGTGAACGGCAGTTTGTTGGGAATCAACACGGCGATTTACTCGCGCTCCGGTGGCAATATGGGCATTGGATTCGCCATCCCCGTCAATACGGCGCGTCAAGTGCTTGAAGGCCTGGTGCGAGATGGCCAAGTCACGCGCGGCTGGATTGGGGTCGAGCCCATCGAGTTGAATGCAGACCTGGCTGAGACCTTTGGTATCAAGCAAACCGAGGGCGTCATCATCACGGGTGTTTTGCAAAACGGGCCTGCCTTCAAGGCGGGTTTGAAGCCGGGCGATGTGTTGTTGGCGGTAGGCGAGAAAGATGTGCACAACGTCAGCGAGTTGCTCACCCTAATTGCTGCGCAAACGCCGGGCACTGCCGTCAAAATGCGTATCAAGCGACGCGATGCTGATCTAGCTTTGGACGTGACGCCGGCTCAAAGGCCTGCTGCCAAGCTCAACAAACCGCATAAATAAACTACACCTACCAACTTGGTTCTGATAACAAACGCGCAAGCAAGTTTGATTGAAAAAATAACCTGCCTCCATCCATAACACCTCATCTACAAGTGCCTAAACAAGTTATCAGCCGAAGCGAATTGCTCAACGCCTTTCATGGCGTGTTGCAACCCAATAACTTCAAAGACTACGGCCCCAATGGCTTACAGGTGGAAGGACGCGAGCACATATCCCATATCGTGTCAGGTGTGACTGCTAGTCGCGCGCTCATAGACGCTGCTGTCGAGGCCAAAGCCGATGCGATTTTTGTCCACCACGGATTGTTTTGGCGCGGCCAAGACGGCACGGTGACCGGCTGGATGAAGCAGCGCCTGCAACGCCTGTTGCAACACGACATCAATTTGATCGCCTACCACCTGCCGCTAGACGCGCACCCAGAGTTGGGCAACAACGCGCAGCTCGCCAAGTTGTGGGGCTTGGATGTGGTCAGCCGATTTGGTGATCAAAACTTAGGCCTCCTAGGGCAGCGCAGCGATGGTCAAGCTTTCAAAAGCGCGCAAGCACTAGCGGACGCTATTGCCAAAACCCTAGGACGAACCCCCACAGTAGTCAGCGAAGAAGCCAGGCCCTTGCAAAAAATTGCTTGGTGTTCAGGCGGCGCGCAAAGCTATTTCGAAGATGCGATTGCAGCTGGCGCTGATGTCTTTATCACCGGCGAAATCTCAGAGCCCCAAGCACATTTGGCACGTGAAACAGGCGTAGCATTTTTGGCCTGCGGACACCACGCTACCGAACGTTATGGCGCCCCTGCGGTGGTAGCTCACGTAGCGCAGATGCTGGGGTTGACGCACCAGTTCATCGATATTGACAATCCTGCTTGAGCGGGTGAGTTCGCCTGACTATGCCCGTCGACAAGAAGCCCCTCGCCATCACCATCGGTGATGCGGCGGGCATTGGGCCAGAGATCATCGTCAAGGCCTTTTGCCAAGCGCCTGAGCAGTTTCGCAATTGCATCGTGGTGGGGGACAAAGCCGTGATGCAACGGGCGTGGCAAATGGTCGCTGCAAAGTCAATGCTATTGCCTAAGGCAATGCCAATGCCAATGCCAATGAATATGCCTCTGCCCATGCAGGAAGGACTCTCGATCCAACAGGTTGGAAGCCCGCTTGCACTGG
>JBBAOY010000014.1:2826-4851 GCA_040401095.1 Limnohabitans sp. | reverse complement strand
CTGCCCATGCAGGAAGGACTCTCGATCCAACAGGTTGGAAGCCCGCTTGCACTGGAGCAACTTCCCGCCTTTGGAAAAATCAGCGCCGTTGCGGGACAACTTGCCGCAGACAGCATCACGTGGGCAACCCATGCCGCTATGCGTGGCGAGGTGTCTGCGATCGTGACCGCTCCGCTGCACAAAGAAGCTTTGTCTTTGGCGGGCGTGAACTTTCCAGGACACACCGAAATGTTGCAAACTTTGGCAGCGCAGCACCTCAACAAAACGATTGCTGAGCTACCAGTACGCATGATGCTGGCCAATCGGGAACTCAAAACCGTTTTGGTCACCATCCACCAGCCCCTGCGCCAAGCGATCGACGCCATCACGGTGGACCGCATTCTGGAAACTTTGCGTATCACCCACCGCGCTGAATTGGCCTCCACAGGGCGTGCCCCGCATCTTGCCGTCGCAGGCCTCAACCCCCATGCAGGCGAGGGTGGTTTGTTGGGCCGCGAAGAGATGGACGTCATCCAACCCGCCATTCAACTTGCCAAAGCGGAAGGGATGACGGTCAGTGGCCCATGGTCACCCGATACCGTTTTCATGCGCGCTCGGGCTGAGCAAGGACAACCCGGCGCTTTTGATGTGGTGGTGGCTATGTACCACGACCAAGGGCTGATTCCGGTCAAGTATTTGGGCGTGGACCAGGGGGTCAACATCACACTAGGACTGCCCTTTGTGCGTACCAGTCCAGACCACGGCACTGCGTTTGATTTGGCCGGCAAGGCAGAGGCCGACCCGTCAAGCCTTTTAGAGGCCATGGCTATGGCACTAAGGCTTACGGGGAATGGCTCAGGGGTTTGATTCGGGTTTTCCCGCTCGGATACAATGGGTGGTTAACCCCATTTGTGGCACACAGCTCGAGGAAATTCATGAGTGACACCCCAGTAGATAGCAGCAAACGCACGTGGCTGATTGCCTCCTCTTGTGCTGGCGCTGCAGGCGGACTAGCCGTCGCAGTACCCTTTGTTAGTACGTTCCAGCCTTCCGAAAAAGCCAAAGCTGCCGGTGCCGCTGTAGAAGTCGACATTTCCGCCTTGGCCCCAGGTGAAAAAATGACAGTCGAATGGCGCGGCAAGCCGGTTTGGATCGTCAAGCGTACACCTGACCAAGTCGAGTCTTTGAAAAAAATCGAGTCCCAGTTGGCCGACCCTAAGTCTGAGCGCAAGCCCAGCGAACTGACCCCCGCATACGCCTTGAACCAAGCGCGTTCTATCAAGCCTGAAATTTTTGTCGCTGTTGGTATTTGTACCCACTTGGGTTGCTCGCCTTCAGACAAATTCCAAACGGGCGCCCAAGCTTCCCTGCCTGACGACTGGAACGGCGGCTTTTTATGCCCTTGCCATGGTTCGACCTTCGACATGGCCGGCCGTGTTTACAAGAACAAGCCCGCACCAGACAACCTCGAAATCCCCCCACACATGTACCTGTCAGACTCCAAGTTGCTGATCGGTGAAGACAAAAAAGCCTAAACGGAACGAACACCATGGCGAACTTTAAAGAAATTTCCCCCGACGCTCCAGCTGGCGAGAGATTGCTCAATTGGATTGACAACCGCTTCCCCGCATCCAAGCTCTACAAAGACCATCTGTCTGAGTACTACGCTCCCAAGAACTTTAATTTTTGGTACTTTTTTGGTGCCCTTGCTTTATTTGTGCTGGTCATTCAGATAGTGACCGGCATATTTTTGGTGATGCACTACAAGCCAGATGCCGCCTTGGCTTTTGCCTCGGTCGAGTACATCATGCGCGACGTACCTTGGGGATGGTTAATCCGCTACATGCACTCGACGGGCGCCTCAGCGTTCTTCATTGTGGTCTACCTGCACATGTTCCGTGGCTTGATTTACGGTTCTTACCGCAAGCCCCGTGAGTTAGTCTGGATCTTTGGCTGCGCCATCTTCTTGTGCCTGATGGCTGAGGCCTTTATGGGCTACTTGTTGCCTTGGGGCCAGATGTCCTATTGGGGCGCACAAGTGATCGT
>JBBAOY010000014.1:0-2726 GCA_040401095.1 Limnohabitans sp. | reverse complement strand
ATGGGCGTGACGGGTTTCTTGATTGTTTTTACTGCCATCATCTTCTTTGCACCTGAGTTTGGCGGCTACTTTCTGGAGTACAACAACTTCATACCAGCCGATCCATTGAAGACGCCTTTGCATATTGCGCCGGTTTGGTACTTCACGCCTTTCTATTCCATGTTGCGTGCCATCACTGGCGAGATGATGTACGCCTTGATCGCATGCGTCTTGGCTGGCGCCTACTTTGGCGCGGTCCGTACCCAACTCTCTAACGCCATCAAAGGTGGTGTTTTAGGTTCGGCTGTGATTTTGTCTGTGCTGATGCTCTCTATCGATGCTAAGTTCTGGGGCGTATTGGTGATGGGCGGTGCGGTCATCATTCTTTTCTTCTTACCTTGGTTAGACAACTGCCCTGTCAAGTCGATTCGCTATCGCCCAGATTGGCACAAGTATCTCTACGGAATATTTGTCATCAACTTTGTTGTGCTGGCCTACCTAGGTGTGCAACCACCTTCCGCCATTGGTGAGCGTGTATCGCAAGTGGGCACTTTGTTCTATTTCGGCTTCTTCTTGTTGATGCCTTGGTGGAGCACGATTGGCGACACCAAGCCTGTGCCTGACCGCGTGACATTCGCACCACACTGAGATTGACGGAGCTGACATAACCATGAAAAAAATTCTTCTCAGTCTTGTCTTGGCATTGGGTCTGATAGCAGGTGCCCAAGCTTCTGGCGGCGAAAGTATCGCTTGGGACAAAGCCCCTAATAAAACCAACGACCTTGCTGCTTTGCAGCACGGCGCCAAATTGTTTGTGAACCACTGCTTGAATTGCCACTCAGCGGCTTACATGCGTTACAACCGATTGACCGACATCGGTTTGACTGAACAGCAAATTAAGGACAACCTGTTGTTCACCACTGACAAAGTCGGTGACACCATGAAGTCCAACATCGACCCCAAGCTTGCCAAAGAATGGTTCGGTGCAACACCACCTGACTTGACCGTGATTGCACGTTCACGTGCAGGATCTGGTGGTTCGGGCGCAGACTACCTTTACACCTATCTGCGCACCTTCTACCGCGACGAAGCAAAAGCCACGGGTTGGAACAATTTGGCTTTCCCCAATGTGGGCATGCCACATGTGTTGTGGGAAATGCAAGGCGTGCGTAAACCCATTTACGAAGAGCATGAAGGCCATGGCGGTCACGCTACCAAAGTCTTCAAAAGCTGGGAACAAGTCACGCCAGGCACGGTAAGCCCCTTGGAATACGACCAGTCCATTGGTGATTTGGTGGGCTATCTGCAATGGATGGGTGAGCCATCCCAAAATACCCGCGTGCGTTTAGGCGTCTGGGTTTTACTGTTCCTAAGTTGCTTTATGGTGATTGCTTGGCGCTTGAATGCGTCGTTCTGGAAAGACATCAAGTAATCACTGTTCATTCGATGGCAGACCTTAGGTTTGTCATCACCTCACGGAGTGACAAACCTGTTTGTCACTCTTTTTGATTTTTAGGAGACACCCATCATGATGGTGCTTTATTCGGGAACTACGTGTCCTTACTCTCATCGCTGCCGCTTCGTTTTGTTTGAAAAAGGCATGGACTTTGAAATCCGCGATGTTGATCTCTATAACAAGCCGGAAGACATCAATGTGATGAACCCCTACGGCCAAGTGCCGATCTTGGTCGAGCGTGATCTGATCTTGTACGAATCCAACATCATCAACGAATACATCGACGAGCGTTTTCCGCACCCACAACTCATGCCCGGAGACCCTGTCGACCGTGCCCGTGTGCGTTTGTTCTTGCTCAACTTTGAAAAAGAACTTTTCACCAACGTCACTATTTTGGAATCGCGCACTGCCAAAGCTAATGAAAAGGTGTTGGAGAAAGCCCGCGCCCACATCCGTGACCGCTTGACGCAGTTGGCTCCCGTGTTCTTGAAAAACAAATTCATGCTCGGTGACAACTTCTCTATGCTTGACGTGGCGATCGCGCCATTGCTGTGGCGCCTAGACCACTACGGCATCGACCTGTCGAAAAATGCAGCGCCCTTGTTGAAATACGCTGAGCGTATTTTTTCGCGCCCTGCCTATATCGAGGCATTGACACCTTCTGAGAAGGTCATGCGTAAGTAATTGCTATGTTGAACGCACCTGACGCATCGTCCACCCGTCCTTACCTGTTGCGCGCACTCCATGAGTGGTGTACGGATAACGGTTACACGCCCTACATCGCGGTGCAGGTAGACGAGATGGTGCAAGTGCCTCAGGAGTACGTCAAGAACGGTGAAATCGTGCTCAACGTGAGTTACGACGCCACTAGCAGCATGTCTCTGGGTAACGACGTGATCGAATTCAAAGCGCGCTTTGCTGGCACGCCACGTGAAATCATCGTGCCCGTCGATCGCGTCTTGGCGATTTACGCCAGAGAAAACGGACAAGGTATGGCGTTTCCTATGCACTCCAAAAACGGAGCGGACACTGGCGTGACAACTGTTGTGCCAGCGCCCGAGTCGCGTGCACCATTGGCGGCGGTGACTACTTCAAAAACCCCAAGCGAGTCATCTGATGGCGATGCAAACCCGCCCACACCACCCAATGGACGACCGACTTTGAAGCGTGTGAAATAAAGTTCAAAGAGCACAGTAAAATATTTGAAATTGCCGCTTTAGCTCAGTTGGTAGAGCACCCGCCTTGTAAGCGGTAGGTCGTCAGTTCGATTCCGACAAGCGGCACCACATGC
>JBBAOY010000013.1:0-47996 GCA_040401095.1 Limnohabitans sp. | reverse complement strand
TCTGTGAGATCGAAGTCGAAGGCGTGGGCATTTTGTCTAATTCAATCGTGGATGAGCGGTAAGCAGTTTGGCGAAGTCAAACTTATAAGTAATCATCGCCATAGAAATTCAAACAGGAGACAAGCTTGATTCAATTCAAACTCAACGGGCAAGCGGTAAAAAGCCATGTTGCCAACAACACCAGTTTGCTTACTGTGTTGGCAAACGACCTACAGGTCAATGGAACCAAGTACGGCTGCGGCAAAGCACAGTGCGGAGCGTGTTTGGTCTTGGTCGACGGCAACCCCGTCAAGTCCTGCGTGTCCCCCGTGTCTTCTGTAGCGGGGCGTTCCGTCACCACCTTGGCAGGGTTGAAAGAAGGCGACAAGCCTAGCCGCTTGCAACAGGCTTTTATTGACGAGCAAGCTGCGCAATGTGGTTACTGCACGTCAGGAATGATCCTCCAAGCGCAAGCGTTGTTAGACCGCAATCCCAAACCGACCGATTCAGATGTGCGCGCCGCTCTAGACGGCAATCTGTGCCGATGTGGCGCCCACAACCGTATCGTGCGTGCCGTGTTGCGCGCTGTGAAGGAGGCTTGAATATGACAACTCAACTCAGCACGAGTCGCCGCGGATTTCTAAAAACCAGCGGGTATCTGTCGTTGGCGTTTGCCATTCCACTCGACACCGCGCTTTCGCAAGCCACCAACTCCAAGCCCCGCTTGCCTGGCGACTTAAATACCCACCGCAAACTCAGCGCGTGGTTGCGCATCAACGCCAACCAAACCGTGACTTTGCTGGTCGGCAAAGTGGAACTAGGCCAAGGCATTTTGACGGCGGTGTCACAAGTTTGCGCTGACGAGTTAGACATAGATATGGCGCGTATCCAGATCATCTCTGGCGACACCGCTTTGGTGCCCAACGAGGGCGTGACCGCCGGCTCTTTCTCCATGCCTAATTGCGCCTCCGCTGTGCAATACGCCAGCGCAGAAGTGCGCGCAATTTTGTTGGACTTAGCCGCTGCCAAACTTAACCAATCGCTTGTCAACTTGAGCGTGCAAGACGGCAAGATCACAGCCTCCAATGGCAGCAGCGTTTCTTATTGGGACTTGGTATCGGGCGAAGCGCTCGATCGCGAAGCGACAGGACAGGTCAAACTTAAACCCGCTAGCCAAACCCGTTACACCGGTAAATCTGTCCATCGCTTAGACCTCACCCCCAAGATGCTGGGCGAGTCGAAGTTTTTGCAAGAGCACCGCCCCACTGGAATGTTATTTGGTCACTTGGTAAGACCACCTACTTATGCTGCCAGTTTGGTCTCGGTCAACACGGCTTCGGTTCAAAAAATGCCAGGCGTGGTCAAAGTGGTTCGCAATGGCAGTTTCTTGGGCGTGATCGCCCAACGCGAAGAGCAAGCCCTCGCCGCTGCAAATGCCTTGGCAGCCAACGCCAAATGGAAGATCGAGAAAAAACTACCGACCCACGAAGGCATTTTTGATTGGTTGCGCAATACCAAACCCACTAACATCATTCCTACCAAAAAACAGGCACGTGTTGGCGGCGAGTCCGCAGTCAAAACTATAGAGGCAACCTACTACCGTCCTTTCCATATGCATGCCTCCATCGGCACTTCAGCAGCTATTGCCATGATGGGCGCAGACGGTGTGATGTTGATCCAAACCCATAGCCAGTCGGTGTTTGAAACCAGCGTGGCGATTGCCAAAATGCTCGGCATGGACCCCAGTAAAGTGCGTTGCCAACACATGCAAGGCGCAGGTTGCTATGGGCATAACCTGGCCGACGATGCTGCCGCAGATGCGGCGCTGTTGGCGATAACAGTGCCAGGGCGGACCGTGCGTTTGCAATACACCCGCGAACAAGAACACAAGTGGGAGCCTTACGGATCTGCCATGGTGATCAACACCAAAGCAGGTGTTGACGCCAACGGCAATGTGCTCGACTGGGACTTGCAACTGTGGTCGACCTCGCACGGTACACGCCCCAATGGCGAACCAGGAAATTTGATTTCCTCGCATTACTTGGAAAAACCGTTCACACAACCCACGCCTGTCAACGCGGGCGGGCCCAACTTCGCTGCTGACCGCAATGCAATCGCGCTCTATGAATTCCCGGGCCACAACGTACTGACCCACTTCATTACCGAGATGCCGGTGCGCGTCTCATCGACGCGAGGCTTAGGGGCTTACGCCAATGTGTTTGCGATTGAGTCATTCATGGACGAATTGGCTCTAGCAGCCAATGTCGACCCACTGGTTTACCGATTGCGCTTTTTGAAAGACCCGCGCGCCCGCGACACTTTGCAAAAAGTTGCAGATGCGTTTGGCTGGAACACCTGGAAAAAAACTGCCAACCGCGGCAAAGGCATTGGCTTTGCCCGCTACAAAAACATTGCAGGCTACTGCGCCGTGGCGATGGAAGTCGAGGTCAACCCCAAGAACGGCCGCATTCGGGTATTGCGTGCTGTCGCCTCTGCCGAAGTGGGCCGCATAGTGAACCCAGATGGCGTGAGTAACCAGATCGAAGGCGGCTTGATTCAATCGTTGAGTTGGACGCTCAAAGAAGAGGTGAAGTTCGATGACACCCAGATCTTGTCGACCGATTGGACCAGTTACCCCATCCTCACCTTCTCGGAAATACCGCCTGTAGAGGTTGTGTTAATTGACCGCCCCGACATGCCTTTCCTGGGTATGGGCGAAGCATCGCAAGGCCCAAGTTGTGGGGCATTGGCGAATGCCGTCTGTGATGCGACTGGCGTACGCTTACGACGACTGCCCTACACACCAGAGCGGGTCAAAGCTGCGCTTACCGCAAAAATTTAAAAGGAGACATCCATGACTCATGCGAACACATCCACCACGTGTTTTGATTGCCTTCCCCGTCGTGGGTTCTTAACGGGATTACTGGCAACAAGCGCCGCAACGATGTTGCCCTCCTGCGCTGTTACCAAACCAATCAATGCGTCGCCTCTTGAAGCCAAACGCGACTTGGTCGACGTGCACCACCATGTATGGGCGCCAGCGTATTTAAAGGAACTCGAAGCCCGCAAACTGGCCGAGCCCCCCGCCCGCAATTGGTCGCTCAACAAAACCTTGGACGATATGGCCCAAGCAGGTGTGACTTACTCCATCACCTCCCCCACCACACCCGCCGCAAGTTTTGGCGATTCAGAGACTATGCGGCGCATGGCGCGCATCAGCAATGAATACGGAGCGCAACTTGCGCGTGACTATCCCAAACAGTTTGGTTTCTTTGCCACCTTGCCTATGCTCGATGTAGACGGTGCGTTGAAAGAAATTGCCTACAGCTGCGACGTACTCAAAGCCCAAGGCATTGCCATGCTGACCAGCTATGACGGCAAGTGGCTCGGGGACGCGTCGTTTGCACCGATCATGGACGAGATCAACCGCCGCAAGTTGATCGTCTACACCCATCCGTCCAATCCGAAGTGTTGTAACAACTTGCAAGACGGCGTGCCTGGCTCGACCATCGAGTTTGCTACCGACACCACCCGCACGATCACCAGCGTTTTGTTTAGCGGTACGGCGACGCGTTGCAAAGACATCAAGTTCATCTTCTCGCATGCGGGGGGGACTATGCCGTTCTTGGTGGAGCGTCTCACCATGCTGCCCAAGTTAAATGCGAACTTCGGCAAAGTTTTACCCAGCGATCAGGTCATCCCGACCTTGCGCCGCTTTTATTACGACACGGCCCAAGCATCACACCCAGGTGCGATGCTGTCACTGTTGAACTTGGTCGACTTCAGCCAGGTCGTGTTTGGAACCGACTTCCCCTACCGCACCTCGCTAGACCACGTCAAAGGCCTGATGGGCATGGGCTTTAGCTTGGAAGATTTGACAGCGATTGAAAGCCGTAATGCGCGGCGTATCTTGCTATAAATTAGTAATTTATAGTTAATTTTAAATATAATTAGCTTTCTCTAAGCGTTCGCTTAGGTGGTTTTCCAAAGGAATTTTATTCCTTACACGGAATATTCCTTGAAAGCTATATTATATTTATGCCTTGGAACGTCGAATACACGGATGAGTTCGAAGCTTGGTGGAAACGCCTGTCTGAGGGAGAGCAAATTTCTATTGATGCCTCGGTGCGTCTTTTGGAAGCAAGGGGGCCTAATCTCAACTTCCCGCACAGCAGTGGCATTCAAGGTTCAAGACATGCGCACATGCGCGAACTGAGGACGCAACATGCAGGCAAGCCGTACCGAACTCTCTATGCATTCGACCCCGTCCGCTCGGCGATTTTGCTTTTGGGCGGCGACAAAACAGGTGATGGTCGTTGGTACGAAAAGAATGTTCCGTTAGCGGACGATCTCTACGATGACCATATCGAACAACTCCGCAAGGAAGGGCTTTTCTATGGCTAAAAAAATCTCCGAACTACGCGCACAAATGACGCCTGAGGCACTTGCGCAGTCAAAAGAGCGCGCCAGCCAAATGCTGTCTGAAATGCCTCTTAATGAACTGCGACAAGCCCGTGGTCTGTCGCAAAAAAAACTAGCTGAAATATTGCATGTCCAGCAACCCTCGATCGCTAAGCTAGAGAGAAGAACAGATATGTATTTATCAACCCTAAGAAGTCACATCGAAGCCATGGGTGGCGAACTTGAAGTGGTAGCGCGGTTTCCTGAAGGGATTGTCAGGATCAGTAACTTTTCAGAACTCGGATTGCGTGCAGGTAACCCATAAGCCTGCAAAACAATCCCCAGTCTTGACTTAATCCGCCTTAGCCCCAGAACTCTTCACCACGGCGGCCCACTTTGGCACTTCTGCTTTTAAGAAGTTACCAAACTCTGTGGTGCTGTTGCGATTGCTAGACATTCCTAGTAGGGCAAACTTTTCTACGATCTCGGCAGATTCCATCGCGCGGTTAAGCGCTGCGTTGAGTTTTTCAATGACTGCGGGTGGCGTACCGATGGGAGCGAAGAAACCAAACCAGGTGTAGTCGTCAAATTCTTTGTAGCCAAACTCGGTGATGGAAGGCACATCAGGCAACAAAGGCGAACGGGTGGCGCTGGTCACGGCCAACGCTTTTAACTTGCCCGCTTTGATCATGGGCACGGCGGGCGGCATGGAGGTAGATGCAATTTGCGTATGCCCTGCCACCACCGCATTGATAGCGGCTGCAGGTTGGTAAGGGACGTGGACGATGTCTACCTTCGCAGCCGACTTCAAACGCTCCATAGACAAATGGGTGGTGGTTCCAATGCCCGACGACGCATAACTAAAGGGCGACTTCTTGGCAGCCTCTACCAATTGCGGCAAGGTGTTTACAGCAACGCTGGGGTTCACGGTAAATATATTGGGCGTCTTGGGGCCAAGAGCCACAGGCATGAAATCTTTCAAGGCGTCGTAACCAGCATCGGCATACAAAGAGGGGTTGACCGAAAACGCAACGCTATGGACCAAGATGGTGTAGCCATCAGGTGCTGCGCGTTTGACTTGGGTGGTGGCGATATTGCCGCCCGCCCCGCCTTTGTTTTCAACGATGAAGTTGCCACCTGTTATCTCAGACAACTTTTGCGTGAGTGAGCGCGCGACTATGTCGGTCGAAGCACCAGGCGCAAAAGCCACCAAGAGGGTTACGGGCTTGGCTTTGGGCCAATCGCTTTGGGCAGATGCGTTAACACACAAGAACGCAGTCAAGGCTGCCGTAGCGAGGGCTTTGAATGCGGGTAGTGAGGGATACGTGATTTTCATAACTGTCTCCTGTTTATTTAATTTTTTACCAAACAAAACTCAAACTGCACCTCATTAAAGGGCTCTTGTAAGTGATAGCGCTTGGCAACTTCTACATTCTGGCAAGGCTTGAAATCCACAATCAAACCTTCGCGCACACCAAACACGGTGTCGTTGTCTATATAGGCCGATCCTGCGGGGAACAACTCGGTTACCAAACCCACATAGCCAGGCGCACTGACGATCACATGGTAATGGGCGGGTCGCCAAATACTGCGCTTCGCTGCCGCCAACATCGCGCCCACAGGGCCATCGGTCGGAACGGTATAGGGGTGCGGGCGAATCGTCAGCAACTCAAAACTGCCGTCCGCCTCGCAATGGATCTTGCAACGCAGGTTATGCGGGTCTTGCGCAGCGTCTTGCGCTGGGTACAACCCGTTGTCTGCGTTTTGCCAAAAATCGATTTCCGCGTTGGTAACGGGTTTGCCATGGACATCAACGACCTTGCCATGCAACCAAGTTCTTTCGCCCGCTTGGCCATTCGTCAAATCGACGCCATTGGGTTGCAGCTGTGAGTCGTGGTTATGAAACGGGCCCAAGACGCTGCTCGACGTTCCGCCTACAGGTTGCGACACCACGTCGACCATCGAGGAAATGCCCAACACATCAGACAACAAGCTAAATTCGTTGCGCTCTTCGGTGGTGATGTCTGCGGCTGCGGTCAGAAAAGTCAAACCCCGCATCCACTCTTCTTTGGTGAGCTTGGATTCGGCGACGAAAGCGTGCAAATGCTTGACCAACAAGGCCATTACCTCGCCCATACGGGGGTCTGAAGCAGTGGCAAAACTGCGCATCGCAGCTTCGGTGACGGTTAGCATGGGATTTCCTTTAAAAGCCAATATGGTGTTTCATCGATAATATTCGAAAACCATTATTTTTATCGATAAAAATCGCATTTCCACTCTTTTTGAAGCCAGCACATGCCCTCCACTTTTGCACCAACTGACTCTCTTCAAGGCCGTATCGCGGTGATCACCGGCGGCACAGGCGCCATTGGTTTAGCCACCGCCAAACGACTTGCCACTCTGGGTGCGCGCTGTGTTTTGCTTTACAACTCTGAATCAGCCGAATCTGCCGCCACTAAAGTAGCCGCGCTTCCTGGCAGCGGCCATCTCTGCTTCAAAGCGCCGATCACGGACAGCCAAGCACTCAAAAGTGTTGCCGCTGAAATTGAAAAGCAATGCGGCGTGGTGCATATCTTGGTCAACAGCGCGGGCTATACCAAGCCGGTTCCAGCAGCCGATTTAGAAGCACTCACCGACGAGCTGATCGACGATATTTTGAAAGTCAACTTTCGCGGCGTGATGTCAACAATCCGTGCCTTTATGCCTTTGCTTAAAAAATCAGAAGACGGTTTGATCGTCAACATCTCCTCCATTGCAGGCTTCACAGGCACAGGTAGTAACTTGGCTTACGTTGCAGCCAAGGCCAGTATTGATGTGGTCGGCGACGCATTGGCTAAAGCCTTTGCGCCTCTCGTGCGTGTTATATCCGTGTCACCTGGTGTCGTCGATTCCACGTTTGTGCCAGGACGTGGCGCAGATTTCAATGAAAAAGTAGCGGGCACCATTCCTCTCAAACGCATCGGAACCGTCGACGATGTCGCTGCTGTTGTGCAGGCCTGCGCCACCACCATGCGCTATGTCACCGGCACGCGCATCGTGGTCGATGGCGGCAGACACCTTTGATCACTTACTTTTAAGAACTAAGCCATGAGCCAAAAAACTTTTCTGACCTGCGCGGTTACGGGCAACATCACCACGCCAGACCAAACGCCCCACCTGCCCATCACCCCCACTCAAATTGCGGACGAATGTTTGGCAGCCGCAGAAGCAGGTGCGGCAGCAGTGCATATCCATGTGCGCGATCCTAAAACTGGCAAACCTTCTATGGAGCTAGAGCACTACCGCGAAGTGTTTGACAAAGTGCGGCGCGGCAACCCCGAGCTCATCATCAACCTCACCACAGGACCTGGTGGACGATTTGTTCCAAGCCACGATGACCCACGTGTTGCTGCTGCGGGTTCGACCTTAGTTATTCCTGAAAAGCGTGTGGAACATATCCGTGTTCTAAAACCAGATATTTGCTCTCTTGACTTGAACACCATGAATTCAGGTGCCGATGTGGTGATCAACACACCTCGCAATGTGCGCATCATGGCCAATGTGATGCGCGAAGCCGGCGTCACACCTGAATTAGAAATTTTTGATTCAGGCGATATCCACCTCGCGCGCGACCTGATTGCCGACGGCACATTGCAAGGCCCTGGTTTGTGGACCTTCGTGACGGGCGTGAAGTATGGTTTTAATTCCTCGCCTGAGACCTTGATGTATGCGCGCAGCTTGTTGCCCGCAGGTGCTATTTGGTCTGCGTTTGGCATTGGCCGTTTTGAATTTCAATTCGTGGCACTCGCCATGTGCGCGGGCGGCCATGTACGTGTGGGCATGGAAGACAACATCTATTTAGAGAAAGGCGTACTGGCAAAAACTAACGCCGAATTGGTGACCAAGGCCAAACGCATCATCCACGACTTGGGCGGCGAATTGGCTACACCGAGCGAGGCGCGTGCAATGCTTCAATTAAGGACCTCTCCATGACTGTAGATAAAACAACACTGCACGCCGTGCGTGTTCTTGCCAAAGCAGCGAACGCAGAAGCACTAGCTCCTCAGATCGTGGCGCAAGACCCACCTGCGCACAAAGCAGGTGAAGCCTTAGTGCGTGTGCGCAGCGCGGGAGTAAACCCCAGCGACGTCAAAGCCGCTTTGGGTTTGATGCCACAAGCGGTGTTTCCTCGCACCCCTGGTCGCGACTATGCGGGGGTGGTGGTCGAAGGCCCCAGCAACTGGGTTGGCAAAGAAATTTGGGGATCAGGAGGTGATGTAGGCATTACACGTGACGGTTCACATGCAGGTTGGTTGGTGTTACCCGAAGCCGCCTTACGTGAAAAACCCAAGCGCTTGAGTTTTGAAGAAGCGGGCTCGATTGGTGTCCCTTTCATCACGGCCTACGAAGGCTTTCGCCGCAGTGGTTTGCCGCAAGCAGGACAAACCGTGGCGGTGATGGGCGCCAACGGCAAAGTCGGACAAGCGGCAGTGCAACTAGCAGCCCAAGCTGGGGCTTTAGTGATTGCGGTGCAAAGAGGCGATGCAGCATCAGACCAACGCGTCAACGGTGTGCACTATGTAGACGCGTCGCTTGGCAAAGTCGCCGAGACCATTCGTGAACTGAGCACGGGCAAAGGAGCCAACATCGTTTTCAACACGGTAGGTAGCCCTTACTTTGAAGCGGCGAATCTTGCCATGGCCAAAGGCGCGACACAAATTTTTATCGCGACGATTGAACGCCCAGTGCCTTTTGATATCTTCACGTTTTACCGTGGCATGCATACCTATGTGGGTATTGATACATTAGCCCTAGACTGCATTCACACCAACGCGTTGATGCAAGCCATGCACGATGGATTTGAAGCAGGCAGTCTGCAACCCTTTCAAGTCGCACCAGATGCGATTTTTCGGCTTGACCAAGCATTGATCGTTTACAAAGAAGTTTTAGGCGGCGCAAAACGCCGTATTGTTTTTAATCCTTAATTGATGGGAGACAACGTAATGGACAACACCACTTTTTTTACTCGCCGCCATGCATTGCAATGGGCTGCGGCAGCCAGTGCATCTACTACCTTGTCGGCATTTGGCCAAAGTGATTGGCCGCAAGGCAAAGCGATTACTTTTGTGGTTCCCTTCACTGCAGGCAGCGGTACCGATGTCATAGCACGTACGATCGCTGAAAAACTCGGACCCCTGCTTGGCGCACAAATTGTGATTGACAATAAAACGGGTGCTGGCGGCACAGTGGGCGCGGCCTTGGTGGCTAAGGCACCAGCAGACGGTTACACCCTGCTAGTGCACAGCTCGGGGCACGTGGTCAATCCTGCGTTGTATCCCAAACTCAGTTACGACACCCTCAAAGACTTTGACGGCATTACGCCCTTGGCCAGTTTGCCTAACGTCATCGTTGTCTCCCCCAGCAAAGGCTACAAAGATGTTGCCGATTTGGTTGCCAAAGCCAAAGCGCAACCAGGTGCTTTGAACTATGCATCTGCTGGTAACGGATCGGCCACACACATGAACGCAGAAAAGTTTCGCGTTGCTACGGGCATTCAAGCGCAACATGTGCCTTACCGCGGAACGCCTGAGGCTTTGACAGAAACTGCATCTGGTCGCATCGATTGGTTTTTTGCGCCCTTGGTGTCTGCTTTGCCGTTGATACAAAGTGGCAGATTGCAAGCCCTAGCGGTTAGTACTGCGCAACGCTCGCCACTGTTGCCGCAAGTGCCATCTATAAGCGATGCTGGTTACGCAAGTGCGGCTTACACCTTCTGGGTGGGTTTGTTCGTAACGGCCAAGACCCCGAAGCCCATAGTGAACAAATTACATGCTGGTGTGATGCAAGTTTTGGCTTTGCCAGATGTGAAAGACCGCTTAGAAAAATTAGGCGCTGCAGCCATGCCAATGCAACAAGATGCTTTTGAAAAATACCTAGACAGCGAAACTGCGTCTGCAGCGCAGCTAGTCAAAGCTGCTGGCATCAAGATCGAGTAACTACATACGCAAGACTTGCAGGGTATTACTGCACGATACCCTTGTCTTTGAGTGCTTGGATTTGCGCTGCAGTCAAACCGATATCTTGCAGCACCGCATCGGTGTCTTGCCCAATCTCTGGTGCGTTGCGGCGATGCGCCCCAGGTGTACGCGATAGTTTAGGAACAATGCCTGGCAACGCCAGTATGCTGCCATCTGCCATCACGGTTTGCAAAATCATGTCGCGTGCTTGGTAATGGGGGTCTGCTGCAATGTCAGCCACGTTATAGATGCGCCCTGCCGGCACACTGGCAGCATCGAGTAGTTCTAGCACTTGCGCAACAGAAAGTGTTGCAGTCCACGTGCCGATAGCTGCATCAATTTCTTCTACACGTTGCACGCGCCCTGCGTTATCTGCCAGCCCAGCGTCTAAGCCTAAATCGTCGCGCCCCATGGTGTGCATCAGCCGTTTAAAAATACTGTCGCCATTGCCGGCAATCAATACATAACCACCATCTTGGCATTTGTAGGCATTGCTAGGCGCGATGCCAGGCAAAGCGCTACCGGCTGCCTCACGCACCGCACCAAAAGCGCTGAACTCTGGTAACAAACTTTCCATGCAATTAAATACCGCTTCATACAAAGCGACGTCGATCACTTGGCCTTTGCCACTAGTGTGACGCTCATGCAAAGCTAGCAAGACACCAATCACCCCGTGGAGTGATGCCAAAGTGTCACCAATGCTGACCCCAACACGCACAGGCACACGGCCTGGTTCGGCGGTGAGATGCCGTAATCCGCTCATGGCTTCGGCCACCACACCAAAGCCTGGCTTGTCGCGGTAAGGGCCTGTTTGTCCGTAACCGCTGATACGCAGCATGATGAGCTTTGGGTTGATCGCAAGCAATTCATCTGGGCCCAAACCCCAGCCCTCCATCGCACCAGGACGAAAGTTTTCTATCAAGACATCGGCATCTTTGACGAGTTGCCTAACAATGTCTTGCGCTTCAGCCTGTTTTAAATCTAGAGCGATGGAACGTTTGTTACGCGATTGGATTTGCCACCAAACCGATGTGCCATCTTTTAGCAAACGCCATTTGCGTAAGGGGTCTCCCGTAGTCGGTGGTTCTATTTTGATAACGTCTGCACCAAAATCTGCCAAAGTTTTTGCGGCAAATGGGCCGGCAATCAGTTGGCCAAGTTCGATGACGCGAAGGTTACAAAGGGCTAATGGAGATTGCATATGCAACAGTTTATCAATGCCAATTAAAACAATGCACTGACAATACGGCGCAAGCCTCTAAAATCGACACACAATTGTCACTAGACCACATTACGATCCAACTATGAAGCAAGGTACTTTATTGGCAGCCATTGACTTAGGCTCCAATAGTTTTAGATTAGAAATCGGTCGTTACGAACACGGTCAAATTCAACGCATTGAATATCTCAAAGAGACTGTGCGCCAAGGCAGTGGCTTCGATGAAAACAGAAACCTCTCGCAAGAATCTATGGTGCGCGGTTGGGAATGTTTGGCGCGCTTTGCCGAACGCATCGCAGGTTTTCACAAATCACAGGTGCGTGCTGTTGCTACACAAACCCTGCGTGAAGCCAAAAACCGCGAAACTTTTATCCAAGCAGGCCATGACATTTTGGGTTTTCCGATTGAGGTGATTTCTGGCAGCGAAGAAGCACGATTGATCTACCAAGGTGTTTCTCATCTGCTACCTACCGACCACAAGCGGCGTTTAGTCATAGACATTGGCGGACGTTCTACCGAATTGGTCATCGGACAAAACTTGCAAGCCCACGTCACAGGCTCATTTCGCGTTGGCAGTGTGGCATGTTCGATGAAGTATTTTCCTGATGGCATATTGACTGAACAAGCATTTACCAAAGCAGAAATTGCTGCCAAAGCCGTTTTAGAAGAAGCACTGGAACAATACCCTCGCTCGCAATGGGATACCGCCTACGGTTCATCTGGAACGGTGGGTGCTGTTGCAGATGTCCTGCAAGCCGAAGGTTGGCCAGCAGGTGAAGTCAGCATCGACGGTTTAAATTGGCTGATCAAGCAATTGGTGCGTGCTGGCCATGTTGACGAAGTGCGTTTGCTGGCTTTAAAAGAAGACCGTCGCGCTGTCATTGGTGGTGGTGTGAGTGTTTTACGCGCTCTGATGCAGTTGCTAGACATTGACAAACTCAACGTAGCACAAGGCGCCTTACGACAGGGCGTTTTATTTGAAATGGTGGAGCGCGATGACCACACTTCCGATGTGCGCGATATTTCTATCCAACGCCTAGCGCAAAAATTCGATATTGACCAAACCCAAAGTTCCCGTGTAAGCCGCGTTGCCTTGCAGTTTTTTAACAAGACCATTCAAGACGCGGACCATGAACTTCATCTAGTCCAGAGACTCAAACGCAAACTCAGCTGGGCGGCTGCTATGCATGAGGTGGGTTTCAGTATTTCGCATACGGATTACCACAAGCATGGCGCCTATATTTTGGAGAATGCTGACTTGCTGGGTTTTAGCATGCAAGAGTTGCACCGCTTGGGTTTGCTAGTGTTAGGGCATCGTGGCAAGTTAAGAAAATTAGAAGCAGATTTTGAAGAAGCTGAATTTGTCAAAATGCTTATTGCGTTGCGCATCGCTGTTATTTTGTGCCATGCCCGCAAAAACCCTGACCAATCTGGCGTGGAATTTACCTGCCATGACAAATCAAAAGTATTTACCTTGGAGGCAGAGGCTGATTGGATAGAAAGCTATCCGCAATCAGCACATTTATTACGCCAAGAAGTCATAGCTTGGCAAAAGACACCTTGGACCTTTGCTTTTACACAAGCCGCCCGCGTCAAACAACACGCTTAATTTTTAGTGCCGCCGTAAATGGCCATCAGTTGCTGTTGCGCACTGGTATGAATCTTCGGAGTTACGCTGCGAGATTTTGGTGGCGTTGTTCTGACATACTGCCCATTGGCATTCATCACCCAAGCGTCAACATAGTCTTGCAAATAGGTTTGCAAGCATTCATTAAAGATCCTTTGGCGCAGCTTGGGGTCTTCCACTGGCCAAGCCAATTCCACCCGTCGCAACATATTGCGATTCATCCAATCGGCGCTTGACAAATACAAAGACTCTTGTTTGCCAGATGCAAAATAAAACACGCGCGAATGTTCTAAAAAGCGTCCAATCACAGAACGCACGCGAATATTGTCTGTAAATCCAGGTCTTTGTGCAGGCAACATACAGGCGCCGCGAATGATCAAATCAATTTGCACACCAGCTTGTCCTGCTTGGACTAAAGCCTCCATCAAACTCTCGTCTGTCAAGGTGTTCATCTTCAAAATGATGCGGCATTTTTGACCACCATGTGCAGCATGCGCAGTTTGCTTGGTGAGCTCAATCAGGTTTTTTTGCAAATGGAAAGGCGCAAGCATTAACTTGTTGAGCCTTGGTATCTTGCTTTGGTTTGCCAGCAAATTAAAAACAGTTTCCACATCTTGGGTGATCTTGGCGTCACAAGTCAAATGGCTGATATCGGTATAGAGCTTGGCTGTTTTGGGGTTGTAATTACCGGTGGAGAGGTGCGCGTAACGGCGAATCAAACGCCCCTCTCGGCGTGAAACCAACAGCATCTTGGCGTGTGTTTTTAATCCCACCACGCCATACACCACTTGGGCGCCGATGTATTCAAGTTTCTCCGCCCAATTGATGTTGGCCTCTTCATCAAAACGCGCCTTCAGCTCTACAACAACCGTGACTTCTTTGCCACGTTGCACAGCTTCGCGTAATAGTTCCATCAATTCAGAATCGGCACCGGTGCGATAAATAGTTTGCTTGATAGCCAACACATGCTTATCGTGAACGGCCTCACGCAGAAACGCCAACACGCCGTCAAAGCTTTCATAGGGTTGGTGAATCAAGACGTCACCTGCTAGCAGTTGGTCAAAGATAGAGGTGTTGACCTTTAGCTGCATTGGGAAACTTGGCTGATAAGGAGGAAACAGCCATTTAGGGCGATCGATCAAATCAATCAACTGGTTGAGTCGAACCAAATTGACAGGACCGTGCACAAGGTAGAGAGCAGAGTGGGGCAACTCAAATTGGCGCAGCAAGAAGTCTGACAAATGTTGCGAACATCCTTCCGATACCTCTAGGCGAATTGCTTGGCCAAAGTTGCGATGCACCAAACCATGCCTGAGTGCTGTGCGCAAGTTTTTAACGTCTTCTTCGTCCACCGCCAAATCAGAATGGCGTGTCACGCGGAACTGCGAAAACTCTCCCACCACCCGACCAGGGAAAAGATCTTCTAAATGCGCACGTATTACGCTGGAAATTGACACAAACAACAAGCGTCGCCCCGATATTTTTTCGGGTAACTGAATCACACGGGGAAGGATGCGTGGGACTTTGACAATGGCGATTTCGTTGTCGCGCCCAAATGCATCTTTGCCGGACAAACGCACAATGAAATTCAAAGATTTATTGGCGATCTGCGGAAACGGGTGTGCAGGGTCGAGCCCCACAGGCAGCAACAATGGCCGCGCTTCACGTTGGAAGTAATTTTTTACCCAATTACGTTGCGCCTGATTGCGATCACTATGCGACAAGATACGAACACCTACCTTGGCAAAGGCCGGCATCAGTGAGTCGTTGTACAAGGCGTATTGCTCTTGTACAAGTTGGTGCGCTGCGTGGCTTAGGGAAGCTTGTGATTGCGCATCTATTTCGCTAAGGACTGCTTTGGGTTTAGCCAGACTTGTGTAGAGCGTTGCGCGCACTTCGAAAAACTCATCCAAATTGGAAGACACGATACAAAGGTAGCGCAAGCGCTCAAGCAAAGGCACATCGGTTCTCTTGGCCCAGTCGAGTACGCGCATATTAAAAGCTAGCAAACTGAGATCTCTGTCTAACCACGGAGAAGACGATTCGTGCGCTTGGTGCTTTTCGTGATGGGGGGAATGTATATGCATAAATTTTTGCTCCAACCCATTTTAGTTTCAATGCTGTCACAGGTAGACGTGTATTTTATAAATTTGTCACACAATATTCATGCGAGCGCTTTAGACTGCAACTTTCAAATTAAGGAACAAATGTGGCTTCTATCAGGTTCATACTGAGTTTTACTTTGGGTATGTTGCTTACTACTTTGCCCAACGCTTACGCAACAGACGCACCCATCTTAAATTTTGGCGATTTACTGCAGCAACCTATCGGACCCCTAGGTTTAGTAATAGCACCTACCGCAAAGCGCATGCAGGGTCAAAGCGTCCGGATGCGTGGATTTATGGTCAAAAGCGAAGAAGACGCAATCGGTCAGTTCTACTTTGCCCCTATGCCCTTACAAATGAGTGAGCACGCTGACGGCCCCGCCAACGATCTACCAGCCTCCACTGTTTTGGTGAAGTTGGATTCAAGCCAAGCCAGCTGGGCAATTCCCCATAAAGCCGGTCCCATAGTTTTAGAAGGTACTTTGCAATTGGGAAGACATGAAGATTCAGACGGCACAGTGTCTTGGTTCCAACTTCAATTACCTATCCATTAATTTTTTACAGGAAATACACACCATCATGAAAAAAAATTCTCCATCTCTGACACTCTCAACCCTTGTTGGTTTGCTGCTAACCAGCGCGTATGTATCTGCCCAGCCTGTGGTGTCTCGCCTCACGCCGCCCAGTGAGCTCTTTAGCAACGGCCAGCCTGCGCCCATCATTGCGCGCTTTTTGCCAGAGCAACGCTTTGATCTGCAAGCCACCATCAAACCTGATGACGCTAGCAAATCGATTACCAAAGCAGAGTTTGCAATCAATAACCAAGTGGTCAAGGCATCTACTGCTTTGCGCGATTGTTCAACTGGATGCTTGCCAAACGTTCCAAAAAATAGTGCTGTTGCAAGCGTTCGTGCTATCACGATCAAGACTCCAGGCACCCATACATTCACAGTAACTGCCACACAAAGCGATGGCCAAAAGGTTGTGGCATCTGGTAATTTTGAAATCGTGCCGTTCGAGAACGGCGGTCAAAAAGTCAAAAACATCATCATCTTTTTAGGTGATGGCATGGGCATTGCGCAAAGATCTGCCGCACGTATCGTTGCCGGCGGATTCGCGCAAGGAAAATCGATTAAGCCACTGGCCATGGACACTTTCCCTGTCACAGGCATAGTGAAAACAATATCTTTAAATTCCATAGTGTCAGATTCAGCGCCTGGAATGGCTGCCTATGTCAGTGGCAACAAAAGCAATAACAACGAAGAAGGCGTTTTCCCTGACGACACAGTCGATCCCTTTGACAACCCGCGTGTTGAATACTTAAGCGAATACTTGAAACGTACCCAAGGCAAAGCATTGGGCATCGTAACGACTGCCGATGTGTTTGATGCAACACCGGCTGCCAATGCCGTTCACACCAGCAATCGTGGCGCTGGCACCGGCATCGTGGATCAGTTTTTTGATGACCGGAATTTGACTGGCCTATCCGTTTTAATGGGCGGTGGTCGCAAGTGGTTCTTGCCTTCGACGGTGCCTGGCTCACAGCGTTCAGACAGAAATGACTACGCTTTTTCCAGCACCGATGCGCACACGGCTGACATCGTGAAAAGATGGGGCGCTAGTGCAGGCAAATTAGACAAAGACCGTGACTTGATTGCCGAATTCAAATCTGCTGGTTTTGCGTATGCTGCTGACAAATCGTCTTTGGATGCGGTCAATGCCACACAAACCAATAAGTTGTTAGGCCTATTCGCATACTCCAACATGAACGTGGCCTTAGACAAAATCGACGGCCGTAGAGGAAAGAAGAATGGCGTTAAAGGCAGCGTAGTAGATGACTTTGGATTCCCTGACCAGCCTATGCTGGAAGAAATGACTGTCAAAGCTCTGGATGTATTGTCCAAAGATAAGAACGGATTTGTGCTCATGGTGGAAGGTGCTTCTATCGACAAGCAAGCCCACAACATGGATACCGAGCGCTGGATTTTGGACACCATTGAATTTGACAATGCCATTCGCGTCGGACAATCATTTGCGCAAAAGCGTGGCGACACATTGGTCATCGTTACCGCTGACCACGAAATCTCTGGCGTTTCTTTGATTGGTGGCTCTATCGTGAGCGATAGCAAATTGGCAGACTTAGCCAAAGATGGTGGCGTAGCTAATTTGCGCGATAAGGTGGTTGGGGTCTATGAAAAAGCTGGTTTCCCTAAATACCGCCTCGCAAACGATGGCTATCCTGAAACCACCAATGTCGATAACCGTTTGTTAGTGGGATATGGCGCCAACAGTGACCGCCATGAAGATTGGCGCACCAACGACCGTCCTATCCAAGACAGCCAACAACCTTTTTATAAATCAGAACCTCTCTCTGTCTACCCAACTGACCCCACTGCACGTGATGCAGAAGGCAAATTCATGGTGACTGGTCAAGTCCCTGGAAACAGTGGCGTGCATACTGCCAGTGATATCCCACTGTCTGCCTTTGGTCCAGGCGCATGGTCTTTCACAGGGGTCATGGACAACACCGATGTGTTCTTTATCTTGGGACAAGCAGCGGTCAAAGGTGTGGTCAAGCCAAAAGGATTTCCTTCTAAGTAATTGGTGATCCTTACCTACCTGCGCCTCCTCTGTGCTTTTATAAAAGCATTTTGGGTTTTGTTTGTTCAATTGCCACGCTTAGACCAAGCAGGTCAAAGTTTGGCAATTCAACAATGGTCGGCTGACACTCTAAAGTTGTTAGGCATTTCGGTTGAAGTGATTGGCGAGATGGGCTCTTCTGCACCTAGCCCATCTCGGTTATTGATAGCCAACCATATTTCTTGGCTAGACCCTTTGGTAATCCAAACATTGCAACACAGTATTTTTGTGGCCAAGCAAGAAGTCAGCCGTTGGCCTGTGGTCGGACACATCGCCAAAGGCTGTGATGTGGTTTTTGTCAACCGAGGGTCTCCTAGATCTGCCCGCATGATGGTGCAAGGCATGACGGCCGCTCTGCAAAAAAACCTGTGTATCGCTGGTTTTCCCGAAGGTACCAGCACAGAGGGCCATCAAGTTGGCCTTTTCCATTCGAACTTATTTGAAGTCGCTGTAGCGCATTCGTGTGAAGTGATTGCACTGAGCTTGCGCTACAAAGACCAAGCAACCCACACCATGAGTCTTACACCGGCATTCGTCGGTGATATTGGATTTTTGCAATCTCTTCACCGCGTGATTTGTGCACCACCCATGGTGGTGCAAGTCGTGGTGTCAGAACCTATTGCGTCCCATGGTCATACGCGACGCAGCTTAGCGCAATTGGCTCAAAGCAAGGTGCAAACGCAACTCGAATCACTTCAATAGTTAAATGAAGTCTGGGTTAATCACATTGAGCAACAGAATTTCAGAATACTCTTCACGCAAGCGCGAACGTAACCACCAAACAGAACCTTTACGAATAGCGCAACTGTGCTCTTGCATGCCCAGCAGTCTGGCTGCTATTTCACCTAAATAAGGTTGGTGCCCTACTAAAAGAACAGGCCCCTTGCCTTGCGGGCCTTTTTCGAGATCCCATTTGATCAAGGCCAGCACTTCATCAGCGCTGCTCTCAGGCACCAATTCGTCGCGTAATTTGTATTTGCGATTCAATGCTTTGGCAGTTTGCTCAGTTCTTCTCGCAGGGCTCACCAAAATGCGTACGCCCTCTGGTAGGTGGCGATCTAGCCAAGCGGCCATTCGTACGGCTTGTTTTTCGCCCTTGAGGGTGAGCTCACGTGATAAGTCATCCTCTCCTTCGGAGGCAATTTCTGCATCTGCATGGCGCCATAAGATTAAATCCATGATGTACCTTTGTTTATGCGCACTTTAGCCCGATCCATTATTTGGCCATTTGGCCGAGATACTCTGGCAAGCCTGTTGCAACAATCGGCAACCAAGAAATAATCAAAGTCCCAACAAAAATGGCCAGTAGTGCGGGAAGTACTGATACAGCCACTTTTTTTATGGGCTGTTTGAAGACTGCGGATGCAAAGAATATATTCATGCCGGCAGGTGGACATAAAAACCCCATCTCCATATTGGCAAGAAAAATAATACCAAAATGAACCGGGTCGATTCCATAGCTAACCGCCAAAGGCAAAAGCAACGGCACCAAAACCACGATTGCAGCGTAAATTTCCATCAAAGCGCCTGCAACAAAAAGAAACACATTGAGCGCTAACAAAAATACAAACTTATTTTGTGTAATGCCTTGCACCCAATCAATGGCCAAATCTGGAATGCCCGCATCGACTAAATAATTAGTAAGCCCCAAGGCCATCCCCAAGATCAGCATCACACCACCAATGATTTGCGCGCATTGCGACAAGCACTCACCCATCAACCGCCAATTTAATTCTTTATGGGCGATTGATTGCGTGAGCACCGCATAAATAGCTGTCAAAGCTGCACTTTCTGTAGGCGTTGCCAAACCACTCACCAAAGAGCCTATAGCCACCAAGGGCGCCAAGATTTCCCACTTGGCCTGGCCGATCGCTTTACCCAAAGCAAGTGATGGTTCATGGCTGGACGGATGCTCTTCTTGAACGCGCAAGTAGCCACCAAAAAGCAATAGGCAAACCACCATCACCACAGCAGGCACCAAGCCGGCTAGAAACATGGTGTTGATAGGCACCCGCGCGATGATGGCGTACATGATCAACGGCACTGAAGGCGCTAGCAACACGCCCAATGCGCTCGCACTAGTGACCAAACTGATGCTGCGCTGTTCTGGGTAACCCGCGTTTCTCAGCAAAGGAAGTAGCAAACCACCCAAAGCCAAAATAGTGACACCACTGCCTCCCGTAAATGCTGTGAAGAATGAACACAACACCGTTGCAGCGATCACAGTTCCCAGCACGCCGTGGCCAAAGAAAGCCATGAACAAAATGCCCAAGCGATTTGCCGCCCCTGTTTTGGCGAATATCAGGCCTGCCAATGTGAACAAAGGCAATGCGGGAAGCGATGGATTGACGGTAATTTGGTAATGCGACAGCGCAATGGAAGCCAAAGGTAAACCCTCGCTCGCAAAAAGCGCTAGGGCTAAGCCTCCAAGTACAACAAATATGGGCGCTCCACACAGCAAAGCGGCAACCAACACCAAAACACACGGCAACAAGGGAATGACTTCGCCGTCCAACCAAGAGGAAAATGCAATACCCACAATTGGCCAAAGCAACGCAAAAGCACCTTTCACCCACTGGTTATCTTGCCCACGCGCAGCCAGCTTGGCGCCTAATATGGCGAACCCTAGGGGCATGGTGGCTTGCAACCACCACACAGGAATGTCATAAGCCAATTCTTTGGGAGTGGCAATTTCACTCAATACAAATTGCCAACTTGCCCATGCCAGAACCCCGCAAATCACACCAGCTGCAATATGCGCAAATTGCTCGCCTCTATCAAAAAGGCGCCCCAAGCTGGTGAGGTGTCCATAGCGTTCTGCAGCAATAGCGCCCCACATCGCCAATACCAAGCCCATATGTTGAACAAAAAGTGGTGCGTTTTCGATACCCTTTCCCATGAAGGGACGGGCCAAAATTTCAACCAACGGAATAACCGCCATCAACACCAAGGCTAGTGAGGCAATGGCTTCGTCAATACGGTTGAACCTATACATTATTTTTTACCGCTCCTATAGGCTTTGAGGTGCTTGAAAACTTCATCAAATGTCTCTGCAGGAACTAAATTTCCGCGAATACGGGGATATAGCTTTTCGGCTAAGTCATTCCATTCGCGCAGCTGTTCCGCATTGGGCTTGTTGACAACCAAGCCGCGTTTTTTCATCGCGTCAACAGCTTCTTCTACCTCTTGCCGTGCTTTGATACGAATTTGTGCGCCAGCTTTTTCACCAGCCGCTTTGAGCGCCTGCTGTCCTGCAGGTGTCATGTCATCCCAAGCTTTTTGGGTCACCACCAAGGCACCTACGACTGGGGCCCAATTGATCTCCAACATATGGGGCGCTGTATTGAAGACTTGCGTTGCCAGAGCAAAGTAAGGCGTAGACGGCACCACATTGATCATGCCTGTTTGGACTGCCGGCAAGATATCGGCTGTTTCTAACGGAACAGGCGTGTAGCCTAAGCTTTTCATGATTTCTTGCTGCTCGCTCTCGCCAGCAAAAGAAAAGAATTTCATTTTTTTAAAGTCATCTGGGCGAAAAACAGGTTCTTTTGAAAAGAACCGTACCCAACCTGCATCACCCCAAGCCAAAACGATAAAGCCTTTGTCTAAGAACTTCTTCTCCATAGCAGGGCGCATTTTTTCACGCACGTAATCTACTTCTTCCCAACTTTTAAATAGCAGCGGCATAGATTGCAAAGCACTGATAGAGGGCTCTATCTCGTTCAACCCCACAACAGATAGCAACGCCCCTTGCAGTTGCCCAATGCGCATACGACGGGCTAATTCGGCCTCCCCGCCTTGGCTTCCGTCAGGAAACACCACATACTTGGCATTACCGCCTTGGGCCGCACGCCATGCCTCACCCACTTCTAATAGCTGGCGGTGATAGAGCGAATTTTTAGGCGCTAGCGTTCCAATGCGAAAAGGCTTGTCTGCAGCAAAAGCACCATGGCCTGTAAGCAGGCAAGCCAATGCAAAAGTTAAGGTACAAAACACACGTATCAACATATCCCACCTTTAAAAAAGATCATCTACCGTTTCAAGCAGCCAATTTGCGCGTTCGCGCATCACTTCATTTTCTAAATTTCTATGGGCTTGGCTGATTTGAATCGCCGCATTCAACCATTGGGTAAAGGCTTGGCGATCTTGTCTTTTGAGAGCGATATTTTCCGCTTTGGCTAACCAAGGGCCCGCACTCTGACCTTTGCTTTGCGCAATCGCTTGGTCGTAATATTTTTCTGCGAGCGTCAATGAACCGCCAGGACGAGACGCTTCAAACGTTCCCATCAAACTGGTGAGACCACCGTTACCATAATCTGGATTTTTTTTCCACGCCAAGGTGGCTAGATTAATGGCTAGGGGAAGATCCGCCACTTTGTCTGGATCGTCTTTTGATAAAGAAATAAAACCACCCCAAGAGGCAGCAGCCCAATAGGCCACCCCAACTTGGTCTTGCCTCAAGCGGGTCAAAAGTTGTGGATCGTTTTGAACCAAGGCTTGCTTAAATCCAGGCAATGAATTTTCTAGCGCACGCATGGCATGTTGATTTGCTCTTAAATACAAGCGCGCTGCGCGCTCACGAATACGTTGCGACGCTTTGGCATCTTGTGCCTCGAGCTTCTCCGCATCAAAAGCCACAAAGGCATAGGCATATTGGGTAAAGCCTGCGGCCACTGATTCAGCCAGTTTTAAATTAGCAGGCGTTTCTTTGAGAACGGACTCCGACAGCTTGAGATAAAAAGCACTGGCCTCTCGCGCCAAAAGAATATCGTCTTCGTCTGATTGCCCTTGGGAAGCCAAAGCATCGGCAGCTTTGTCCATCACATAAGGTCTAACAGCGCATCCTGTAAGCGCTTGGATAGAAAGCAGCACCACACAGTAGTAGGCAAAACGCTGAAATCTATGCATTGAATTTTGGCGTGATAGTTATTTAGTATTCGACTTTACATATTTTTTATGAATGAATCGTGACAAAAGTCATGAATTTGCCATGAAGAAAGTAGATGATTTCGAACAAAGGAAACCGCATATGACCGACAAATCCCAATTCGACGCAGAGCAATTACGCAAAATTCGCGAAGACATTTTGGACTCGATTGACGAAGAGTTAGAAATGGCCATCGATGATGGTGAAAACGAAAATGATCCGCTTGCAAGCCCTGAAGAGAGGCAAGCGCGCGTTAGTTACTTTCGTGAGCTCCTGCGTTTACAAGGCGAATTGGTCAAGTTACAAGATTGGGTGGTTGCCACCAAACAAAAAGTCGTCATCTTGTTTGAGGGCAGAGATGCTGCTGGTAAAGGTGGCGTGATCAAACGCATTACCCAACGACTCAACCCCCGTGTTTGTCGCGTCACAGCCTTGCCCGCACCGAACGACCGCGAAAGAACGCAGTGGTACTTCCAACGCTATGTCACGCATTTGCCCGCTGCAGGTGAGATCGTGCTCTTTGACCGTAGCTGGTACAACCGCGCAGGTGTAGAGCGCGTTATGGGTTTTTGTACCGATGACGAATACGAAGAATTTTTTAGAAGCGTTCCTGAATTTGAAAAAATGCTAGGCCGCAGTGGCATCACTTTATTGAAGTATTGGTTCTCCATCACAGACGACGAACAACATGCACGTTTCTTAGGACGCATCCATGACCCTTTAAAACAATGGAAGCTAAGCCCTATGGACTTAGAGAGCCGTCGCCGCTGGGAAGACTACACCCACGCCAAAGAAACCATGATTGAGCGCACGCATATTCCTGAAGCACCTTGGTGGGTGGTGCAAGCCGTTGATAAGAAACGCGCACGTCTTAATTGCATAGACCATTTACTGGGCCAGTTCAATTACCACGAAGTGGAACATGCTGAAATTGCTTTGCCAGCACGCGTAAGAAATCCTGATTACATACGCAATCCTGTGCCAGGCGAAATGATTGTTCCAGAGAAATATTAACGAGAGACTTAACTAAATTAATGGGACTGACACACTTGGTGTTCAGCATGCGCATTGCATTACCTAAAGGAGTTTTCAATGCGTCCATCTCGTATTCACACCTTGGCTCTGGTTGCTCTGGCATTACCACTTGCAATCAGCGCCCAAACCGTATTTCAAGCAGAACTTACTGGTCACGCTTTTCTACCAGCACAAACATTCATAGCAGCGCCTAAAGACGCGCCAGACAACCTACAAACCAGTGGCAAGTTCACGACTGGCAAGCGGGTAGAGAAAATTGGAAGCGTCGAAGGACTTTCAGCCGAACGCCCTACCGGTATTTTTTTACCGTTCAAAGGCCAACCTATTCAAGGACACTCTGGTATCAAAAAAATGCCAGACGGAAGCTTTTGGTTGTTGACAGATAACGGCGCAGGTTCTAAAGCCAATTCACCTGACTTCATGCTGTATCTCAACCATTACAAAGTTGATTTCAAGACGAATAAATTCACGCGCTTAGGAACCATATTTCTGCATGACCCAGATAAAAAGGTACCGTTTCATATCGTGACCGAAGGCACCAAGAAGCGTTACCTCACTGGTTCAGACTTCGACACAGAAAGCTTTCAATTTGCAGATGGTGCCTTGTGGATAGCGGATGAATTTGGACCTTTTCTGATCAAAGCAGACATGAACGGAAAAGTTCTTGCCGTTTTTGACACCTTGGTAGACGGAAAAGTTGTTCGGTCTCCAGATAACCCTGCAGTCACCATCCAAGGCGTTCCTACAGACTCCGCCAAATTTCAAGTTCGTCGCTCAAAAGGCTACGAGGGCATGGCAGTTTCAAAAGACGGAAGCAAACTCTACGCGTTGCTAGAAGGTGCTTTATGGGATGAAGCAGCCAAAGCCTACGAAATGGTCGATGGCAAACAATATTTGCGCGTGTTGGAATTTGATGTGAAAGCCGGTCAATGGACAGGCCGTCATTGGAAATACGTGCTCGAAGCTAACAACCACGCCATTGGTGACTTCAATATGGTTGATGAGTCAACCGGCCTCATCATTGAAAGAGACAACGGAGAAGGCGTTGTAAGTAGTGCTTGTACAGACGGCAGAAAACCAAACTGCTTCCATGATTTACCAAAATTCAAACGCATTTATAAAGTTGAAATGACCGACGCCAATGCGAATGGTCCCGTGAGAAAAATTGGCTATGTGGATTTACTCAATATTGCTGACCCTAACAAAATCTCACGCAAGCCTCTAGAGAACGGCGTATTGACATTCCCCTTCTTTACAATTGAGAACGTGGATGTGATCGACGCGAATCACATCATCGTGGGTAACGACAATAACTTGCCATTCTCTTCAAGTCGTGAGCCTAACAAGGCGGATGACAATGAATTGATTATTTTGAATGTAGGTAATTTCTTGACTGCACGCTAAGTAAAGTAGCTCTGCAGAAAAGCCACTGATAGTAATATCAGTGGCTTTTAAATTTTTTTGAACCCAAACGCAACTATGAACAACTCTGCACTTCTGCCTGGCGTGAAACGCAGTGAGGTATTTGCTTGGGCGATGTTTGACTTTGCTAACTCTGGCTACACCACGGTAGTACTAACCGCAGTGTTTGCCACCTATTTTGTGGGCATCGTGGCTGGTAATGCTGCATGGGCTACTTTGTTATGGGTCAGTAGCCTTAGCGTGTCTTACCTTTTAAGCATGCTCCTCATGCCCGCCATTGGTGCATGGTGTGATCGGCATGCCATGAAGAAACGCGCACTAATGGTCAGCACGATTACCTGTGTCATTGGAACTACTGCACTCGGTTGGTCTGGTCCTGGCGATATGGCTTGGTCTGTTTTTTGGATTGTCGTATCCAATGTCTCTTTCAGTGTGGGCGAGTCATTGATCGCTGCTTTTTTGCCTGAACTTGCAAAAACCGACTCGATGGGAAAAGTCAGTAGCTGGGGCTGGGCTTGGGGGTATGTTGGCGGCATGCTGACGCTCGCCATTTGTTTGTTTTGGATCATCAGTGGCCTGAAGTCTGGATTAACCACCTCAGAAGTAGTCCCACCAACGATGTGGATCACAGCTGTTATATTTTTATTAGCCAGCAGTTATACCTTTTGGCGATTGCCTGAAAGAGCAACACCCCAACCCCATTCAGACCCCACCCAATTCCTAAGAAAAGGGTGGAATGATGTAGTTGAAGCACTGCAATGGGCCAAAGATAGACCTTCATTTATGCAACTTCTAAAATGCATCACGCTTTATCAGGCAGGCGTTGCAGTAGCCATCACGGTTGCCGCCATTTATGCCGAGGGTGAAATGGGCATGAGTAAGCAAGACACCATGTTGTTGATTTTCTTGCTCAATATTGCTGCTTTGGTGGGCGCCTGGGGGCTTGGTTGGATGCAAGACCAGATCGGCCACATCACAACATTGCGTTTGACATTAGTTGGCTGGGTCTTGGCTTGTGTAATTGCCGCCATAAGTCCTAGTGTTTTTTATTTTTGGTTTGCTGCTGCATTTGCTGGTTTGTGTATGGGCGCAAGCCAATCGGTGGGGCGCGCAATGGTGGGGCGACTGACACCGCCAGACCGCAGTGCACAAGTTTTTTCACTGTGGTCTTTTGCTGTTCGTATTGCTTCTATATTAGGCCCGGTGCTGTATGGCTTGATTACTTATCTGAGTGACGGGCGACAACGATTAGCTATTGCAAGCACCGCTTTACTTTTTTTGGCGAGCCTCTGGGTTTTGTCAAAAATTCGATGGGAGTTGGCGGAGCAACAAGCTGCCATCGATCAAAATAGCGCGTTGTAGCTACTCACTGCATCCACAGTCTATGAAACCCTGGCCTTACCCCAAGTGGATTGCCCACCGCGGCGCCGGCAAACTAGCTCCTGAGAACACCTTAGCTGCATTTCGACTTGGTGCTACACACGGCTACCGCATGTTTGAATGCGACGCAAAACTAAGTATTGATGGTGTGGTGTTCTTGTTGCATGATGAACATTTGGAACGCACAACGAACGGCACTGGTGTTGCTGGCTCGCATGGGTGGTCGTATCTTTCTCAATTAGATGCTGGAAGTTGGCACTCTGCGGCCTATGCAGGTGAGGCCATACCGACGCTTGAAAGCGTTGCGCATTTTTGTATCAGCCATGGTTATTTTTTAAATATTGAGATTAAACCCACTGCAGGTATAGAAGCTCTTACAGGCACTACCGTTGCTAAGGAGGCTATGCGTCTATGGCATGGTGAATCCATACTTCCACTACTCACTTCATTCAAAACAGAAGCGTTGGTAGCTGCTAAACAAGCAGCACCATTTTTGCCTAGGGGACTACTTTTACATTCTCTATGGGATGGATGGTTAGAAACTGCGCTCGATCTTGAATGTGTGGCGATTGTTTGCAATTACCAACTATGGAACCAAGAGCTGGTTGCGACCGTGCATGCTCAACGTATGCAGTGCTTGAGTTACACGGTGAACGAGCCAGATATTGCAGATTCCCTTAATGCACTTGAAACGGATGGAATCATCACGGACACTGTTGATAAATTGGGGGCGTGATTCAATGCATGCTTCACCCCACCCCCATGGAATGCCTAATTACTCTTCAATTTCTTCGATTTCGTCAATGCCCTGAACTTCCATGACTGCAATTTCAGCAAATTGCACTGCATTGAGTTGATGGCGATATGCGATAAATGCGTGCATATCCGTTGCATTTTGGTCCCCACTGTCAAAAGCAGATGCAGCAAGTTCATGCTGCAGATAGGCTTGTTTGAAGTGGTATGCAGCCATTCGGTGGCTCTCGCTAGGGCTTTCTAAGTCGTCCGTGAACTCTGTGTCCATCTCAAGTACTTCATCATTTTTGTGTTCCGACATTGCATTACTCCTTATGGTTGGCATGAACTTACTATTTCGATATCGACAAAAACGTTTGTAATAACAATATGTGTCAGGTCAATGACCTACCTACGGTATTTACAAAATCTTATGGCGACGCGAGCGGGAGTTGAACCTGCTTGGAATGAAATGATATGTATGGAGTTTTCCAGAAAACATTCTGGATTTGGCCATACTTGTCACAGTTCATTCATTATCGAATTGCAAGATAAGTGCATAAATTTTGGAGAAACAGTTATGCAATATTTTTCTTGGAATACACAAAAACGTGCACCACTATTCTTTTCAATCATCTTGGCACTATTGCTTGTTCCTTTTGCATTAGAAGCAATGATGAAAGAAAAAAATGTAGCGACATTGAAAGAAGAAACCGAGTTCACTTTTGCAGGAAACTGCTTCAACGGCCCAAAGTACTGGTTGCACGCATCAGAAGAATTAATAGATGGTGTTTCCACACCTACATACAACTATAAAGGCCCAGTTGGAGAAGGGACTGTCCATACCGATACTTCTCCAAAAGTAATGGCACAAAGAGTTTGTCGTGCCAATGCGGACATCGTCAGCAATTTTTAGATCAAGTATTTGCTAATTTGATACCTTCTGTATGACTGGCTCCTGCCCTGTCATGTCAAAGTAAATATCATCGAAGAACACATCCACCGAAGGCAGCTCGGAACCTTTTGATTCTTGGATGGGGATCACCTTCAAAACTGAAAATACATAGTCATTTAGGCTTCCAGCAAACAGCTTGAATTGAGGTGTGTCTAAACCAGCAAATGGTTGTAACCAGATGTGCCATTCGCCAATATCTCGATAAATCTTTACATCACACTTCTTATCGTCGGCCTGCAATCCATATTGCTCTAGCTGAAATGTGAACACGCCTTCAAAGATGCCATCAGCGTTTAAGGGAGCAAAAATGCGCTTTGGATATATTTTCAAATAACTCATTACATTTCAAAAATAATCCATTGAAGATAGCAATTAAATTTATATGAAAATTATCTTGAATTATTGAGACGGTTGTTTGTTTGGTTCATAGAACCAGTAACGCGACCACCTTTTTCAATTTCTAATTCGCCATAGATCAATTTGCCATTTATCAATCCAGTCGAATGAATAAGCACATGCTCTGCACATGAAACATCGTCATGGATTTCGCCATGTATAGCCATTTCGCGGGATTTGATTTTTCCTTTGATAATCCCGCTCTTGCCAACATGTAAATCATCCACAGACATGTCACCCGTGACCTTACCGTTGATGAAAGCCTTACCTCTTGCCGATATCGAACCCACAAACGTTACGCCCTGCCCAATGACGATGTTATGACTGATTTCCAAACTTTCTAAAGCAGCTTTTTTTTCATTCATATCTTTGTTCTTTCAAAGTAATATTTACGATGCCATTTCTGGGTAGTTTTAAAAGATTACCTTGATAAAAGATTTTGAATTCACTCAAACTATCGCTGAAAATTTCAAAAGGTGGATGGCCCCTTACTGTCTGCGATTGCTCGCTTTTTAATTGCAATATTTGCGACTTACCGGTGAAATCTCTTATGCAGATATCTGCGTCGATATTTGCAACTATGTATACATAGTCACCTGATTTATAAGGCTGGTGGCCAATAATGGATACAGGTTCACTCCCCCATTTACATTTTTCGAGGTGAACGGCAATAGTTTTTCCAGTCGTTTCTTTAGAGGTTATTGCGGGTGCCCCATTAGCAATTCCTTTAAGAGTCGCTGCATCACTTTGCATAGTGAGTGATGACTTATTTAGAAGACCTTCTAAAAGTGATTGAGTGTTCATATCAGAAAAATAAGCATTCAATGCCGCAAAGCCTAGAAGTGTCAATACTGCAGCAATAATTTGCAAACGCAAATAACTTTTAGTTTTTTTGTTCTCCATTTCTTCTAGAAGATTTACTAATGGAATTAGTATCTTTGGAGTTTGATTTGGATAGTCTGTTTTACCGACAGGCAAGTCATCAACACCAAAATGCATCAGCAGCTTGCGTCCTGCTGCTAGTTTTATTGCTGGACTATAAAAGCTACTATCGCCACCTTCTTCAAGTTGCTTTATTTGCGTTTTAGATAATAAGTAAGCACCTGCTAAAGCTGAAATATCAATTTGAGCCGCTTCACGCAGCTCTTTCAATAATGCTGCATCTTCAGGCAGCCAAACTTGATTTGACATTGCTAAGCATTCATTTCTTAATTTTCAAATCTAATAGTCAAGTTGTATTCTTTGTCGAGCAAAAAGAAAATGTGCACCTTGCTCTCCAGCAGTAGCTTGGAAATAGACATTTGGTGGCAGAAAAAACTCAGTCCCCATGTCGATTACCCATTGACTATCGGAGAACTCAACCAATAGCTCACCTAGCAGGACTAAACCAAGCACCTCTCGGTTACTTTGCAGCACGCCACTTGATTGATAAGGTCTAAAGTGCCTGAGGCTTCCTTTGTAAAAGCCCCTTGAGGTAAGTGTTTGACTAAAGTTAATAGCCAAACTTTCAATTGAAATTACTGACATGTCCATTGGCAACCTCCTTTTGGGATCTGCAACTTTCAATCAATCAGGAATTCACTTTGAAATAGCCTTCATTAGCTATCTCGCCATTCATATGAGCTTTTGTAATAGTAATTTATGTCAGCCCAATGACCTGTTACCTAATTTACCACCCTACGAATGCAATAGACTTGCAAATCCATTAACGGAGGTCAGCATGTGCAGATGGGTTGCTTACGCGGGTCCAGAAATTTACCTAGAAGACTTAGTGTTTCACCAAGAGCACTCTATAGTGAGTCAAAGCCTTGCTGCAACCCAATCTAGTTGGGTCACCAACGGCGATGGGTTTGGTGTGGCTTGGTACACCCAACGCACCACACCCGGGCTATTTAAAGATGTTTTGCCAGCTTGGAACGACAGCAACCTCCGCTCCCTTGCTGCCCACATTCGAACAAGGCTATTTTTTGCGCATGTCCGCGCTACCACGGGCACTGCTGTTAACAGAAGCAATTGCCATCCGTTTATTTGGCAAAACTGGACCTTCATGCATAACGGCAAGATTGGCAACTGGCACAACTGCCGCAAAGATGTAGAAGACTTAATTGACCATGTGCACTACCCACATAGGGAAGGCACAACAGACAGTGAAGCATTATTTTTAGTAGCCCTTAGCAAGGGCTTAATTCACGACCCCGTCACCGCCCTTCAAGCAACCTTGCGCGATGTGACCAGCATCATGGAAAAACGCAATTCAGATGAACCCATGCGCATATCTTGTGCACTTACCAATGGCAAAGAAATGTGGGCGTTTAGATATTCAAGTGACGATCAGTCGCCAAGCATGTACTTTGGTTCTCCGCATACACGAGCCAGTGAAGCAGGTTCCAACCCCATAACCACTATTGCGTCTGAACCCTCTGACTCTGATGCTGGGCATTGGTTCAAAGTTGAAGAACGCAATGGTATTCATTGGACAGAACAAGGGTTAGAGCATTTCAAGATAACTGTCTAACTTTTTATAAGAAATGCTGGGTGGCGACGCGAGCGGGAGTTGAACCCGCTTGGAATGAAAAGAGCGTGTTTGCTCAAATCAATCTGTACCCTACCGCGCCTAATAATTTACAAATGTTAAGAGTCATAGATGTAGGTCAGATGACAAAAAAATTCATCGCTTAGTCATGTAACAATGACCCACTGAACGATTGGCGCATCGATAGGCATTACATGGGCAAGTCAAAAACTTTTGCTGCTGCATTTTATGGAGTCGGCTTAAAAGAGTAACCTTTATGAGCTTTGACTACGAAGAAAAGGCAACTAGCTCTTAGACACGCTTTGGGATTACAACGCCTCTAAATGGCGAGCGTGCTGCCTCTGGGAAATTTTTATGATCCACATATGTGCTAGCCACATCACCCATGTATTGCTCCCCCACATCGTGTGAGCCAGTCTGGCTCGGTACATAAAGCATTTCAGATAAGCGTTGAAATGACTTTATAAAGAACAAGCGCGTACGCTTAAAAGTATTTTTCATTAAATCCTTTCGAGATTTAATATAGAAGTGATCACTCTATTCTTTTTAAAAATAAATACAAGTGGTGTATTCATAGTGCCAACTAACATTCAACTAGTTCAAAAATCTAAAATCTACTCATGGCTAGAGATGACACAACTAGGATCGCCAAAGATGGGCGGTCGTGCTGTCATGACTGCTCACAGCACTGCACATACAGTTCAATTAGACATAGCGAGAAATGCAACGCCTATGTTTAAGATGGAACCAGCGGGCTACTTGCTGCATTGGTGGAATGGAGAACATTTAGTGACCCACCATGTCAATAGCGATGCCTTTGACGGGCCACATCCATTTTTTGAAGATTCAGGCCAGCTGATTACGTAGCAATTTTTTGCATCAACTCTTCGTAATGGGAAAGTGGTGGCGTAGATAAACCTGCTACCTTGGCCAAGTCATCGTATCGTCTTAGCCGGGTGGCTTGGCTTGCGTAAGGCAAGTCCTCAAAAACTTTGACTTGGCTTTCATCAAAAATACCACCCTGCAACTCCAAACTATGTTTGGATGCGGGCGAGAGGGAATCCCAGTAGCGCGGATCAACTGCACACAAATATCTCTTAGCTTCGACGTGTAGTTTGATCGGCTCTAACACTGCATCCGAAAAAACGCCTCTTAAAAAAGGCAACGCAACATACTGATGCAAGTCATCTTTCGTTGGTGGCTTAGCCTCGTCTGTAAATGCATCAGGGTTCTCTTTGATCAAGATGTGGCCTAAGTCATGCAAAAGTGCCGCAACGATAGTTTCAGGTGTTTCGTTAGCCTTTTCTGCAAGATGCGCACATTGCAGTGCATGCTCCAATTGACTAACTGCCTCTTGTCCGTACCAAGTGGTTGCCCTGCTATTTAAAAGGTTAGAAATATCCTGCAAAGTAAGAGACATGCCTGCTCCAAATGGCTGTTTTTGATAATTGAAATATTAACCATTAGATGTTTACCTACTATGACAAAGTACTTTCTCTGACATAAAGTTCATAAGTGGGTGACCAACACATGATCTAGGACAAGGAATAATATTTTGTGCTCATGCAACAATGCATGAAGCAAGCACATATTAGGGTTTAACCTAATTCGAAATAAGTACCTAGGAGGTTGTTATGCAAGCGATAAAAAAAGCCAGAAAAATCATCGAAAAAGATGTTTCTAAGCCATTTGCTAAGACTCTGTCAAAACTGATTCTCTCCCTTGAGTCTGAGGAAGACTTTCAAATCAAACAGCTCTACGACTTAGCCCCTGCTGAGTTCGATCTGGTGATAGAAATAATCAAAGAATGGCGAATTGATAGGCACTATATGGGTAAGTCTAAAACTTTTGCTGCAGCTTTTTATGGCAGCACCATAGAAGGCTAACTCGGAAAAGGATCAGCAATCAAGATGGTTGACTCCAGTTCGCCAAGACGCTGCAACAATAAACTGCCAACGGACTCTAATGAGCCGTTGTTGATTATTTCAATGAGACTACTTCCGGGTGGAGAAATGATCGGCACCTCTCTTCTCAGTCTCTCTTCAATTAACTGATTGCTTTCACGGCCTCGGTCTATCAGGCGCTTGCGGAGCAGTTCTTTGTCTGCAGTGATGTGAAGTATGGTCATTCCAGGGTAGTCACTTGCTACTGTGGGCAAGTATCCGCGTGACCCGTTCACAATGACCCACTTGAATTGGTACAAAGGTGCAATTTCTTGAAAGCGTATTCCATAACGGTGCGAATTGGCTTGCCAATGCATTGCAAATGCACCTTCTTTTAGCAATTTTTCAAATCCAAATGTGTCAATGCTTTCATGTTGCTCTGAATCGCTTTTGGTAGAAGGTGGGCGATCAATCGTGCGTCTCGCCCAATGCAGGAGTGATGAGGTACGCACCCGAGATTTAAGCCATGTCAGCAGAGTATCTTTGCCCGCACCAGAAGGACCAACAACGTAAATCAAGCGGGAGTTCATGGATATAACTCCAAAAGTTTTATCACTTCGAAATCTTTTCCTGCTTCTGGTTCTATCACAAGCGCAATGCGATCAAATCGGCATAGGCTCAAGTGTCCAAAGTGTTGTTGGGCTGCTTGCATTAATTTTTGTTGCGTTGGTAAATCAATGGAATGCAACGACCCCGTCAGTGAGAAATGAAAATGGAATTGGTCCAGCACCCACGGATAACCCCATTGCATCAACAACTCATCTTGTTCTGGGGTTAACTTCGCCTTACGACGGCGCGCTAACTCTGCGTCATTTAAGGGAAGGGCAAAGCTTTGCAAGTCTCTAACAATCATTGAGGCAGCCGCATGGAGTGGAGCAGAAACTTCCCTAGGTCTAAGGGATAAAAAGCCTCCCGTTGTACTGACCTCTAGTTTTGGTAAATCAAATGGCTTCAGTGATTTAGCGAGTTGGTGCATTTTGAGCAGCAAATCACCAACTTCATGCTCTGGCACTAACTTGAAGGGTGCTTTTAAAGTGGCATGCCACCCGTATCTTTTGGGGTCTGAAGTAAGTGAATGAAACAATTCAGAATCGATGCCTGAGAATTGAGGTTGTGTATCTTTTCTACCCGTGATGGCACATCGTCCAAGCCATTGCGCTCCCGCTAAGCCCCAATTTGAATCAGGTGCAGGGCAAAAATACACCGCATAGCGAAATGGAAGTTGGGCGCTGATCACAGGTCTATAGGTAGGTGAATTGATTCGACAGTTGACTCAGTATCAAATCGGCATGGTGAAAGACACTTTTTGTCACGAAATTTAAACATGAAGTTCTTAAAGTCGAACCAATTATTTAAGTTTTCGCTTAGGCATAGGTTGCCTTATCAATGTTGCATAAATTTGACAATACCTCACCTGAATTCATATCCATCAGAAAAGAATGGATGGCATTGTTAGCACGTGCACCCGATACCTTACTGAATGACATTGTCGGGCCGCATATTGCATCCACGCAACCTAGATGGTTAAGACGCCCAGAAACTGGTCTCATGATGATTCAAGCTAGGGTGGGTGGATCTGGTGAACGTTTTAATCTTGGGGAAGTCACCGTCACGCGTTGTGCATTACGTTTAGGTGAAATGGATGATGCGTCACCCGTTGGCGTTTCATATGTATTGGGGCGAGATCACAAACAAGCACAACTTGCCGCAGTAGCAGACGCCCTTTTGCAAGACGCTAAGCATCATGGCGATTTAGAAGTTAAGTTGTTAGAGCCCGTCCGTCAGTTTTTGAAGCAAAAACAATCTACCCAAGACGCGCGTGCACAAACCACCAAAGTTGATTTCTTCACCGTAGCCCGTGAAGCGAGTTCGGGTGAAGATGGGGAACTCTCTTGAAATCGCAAGAATTACAAAACGTAGTCGCAGGTTTCACGCATGAAGCCTTTGGTAGCCAAGCTGTGTTTAGAACATCACTCAATGCACTGTCTTACCCAGGTCGTCCAATAGAAATACCACTTGACTGCGCTTTACCTCTTCATGGCCAAGCCGCGGCTGCGGCCTTGCTTCTTGGTCTGCTAGATTCCGACACCACATTGTGGATGTCTCCTTCAGTCCTGCATAGTGATGCAACACCATGGCTTCGTTTTCATACTGGGTGCAAAGTGGTAGAAGATGTCCATGCAGCCCAATTTATATGGGTTGCTTACGGCGACTCTTTGCCACAAATATCTAACCTGATGTTGGGCAGCGACGCATATCCAGATCAGTCTGCTACGTGCATTATTGAGACGCAAGGTTTTGATAATGGTGTTGCAGATTTAGTTTTACAAGGCCCGGGTATTGATGGTGAGCGTCTATTAAATGTCATGGGATTGCCTGAAGCATTTGTAGACCATTGGGCAAGCAATCACGGGATGTTTCCAAGAGGTGTAGACGTATTTTTTACCGATGCGACGCACATTGTGGGGTTACCGAGAACCACCAGCATTACAAGAAAAGCGAAAGACTGATATGTACGTAGCCGTCAAAGGTGGGGAAACCGCCATCCTCAACAGCTACAAGTTGCTAGACGCGCAACGCCGGGGCGATCCATCTCTGCCTGAACTTACCGTTGATCAAATTCGCCAACAACTCAAACTCTCTGTCGACAGAGTCATGACCGAAGGATCGGTGTATGACCCCGAGTTAGCGGCGCTTGCCATCAAGCAAGCAAGTGGCGACTTAATCGAGGCAATTTTTTTATTACGCGCCTATCGTGCCACCCTACCGCGCTTAGGCAACACCTGCGCCATTGACACCTCTCGCATGCAACTTATGCGAAGAATATCTGCGACTTTCAAAGATTTACCAGGTGGGCAAGTGCTCGGGCCCACATACGACTACACGCAACGCTTGCTTGACTTCACCTTGCTGGCTAATGCACAAGAGGGAAACAGTTACCCACCACAACCTTCAAAAAAGCCCTTAGCGTCTTTGGAACATGAGTCTTTTCCACGTGTGATCGACCTTCTTAATCAAGAAAATTTAATCGAAACATTTGAATGTCCACTAGATGATCCATTACCCAAAGATTTAACGCGTGAACCACTGCGCTTCCCTGCAGACCGTGCCACACGCCTGCAAAATATTGCGCGCGGTGATGAGGGCTTCTTATTAGCCATGGCATATTCCACCCAACGCGGGTATTCCCATAGCCACCCTTTTGTTGGTGAAGTGCGTTTAGGCGAAGTGGCTATTGAAATTGAGCCGGAAGAATTGGGCTTTGCTATTTCTATTGGTGATATTGAAATTACCGAGTGTGAAATGGTCAACCAGTTTGCAGGTAGTAAAACGGAACCGCCAAAGTTCACAAGGGGCTACGGATTAGCCTTTGGCCATAGTGAACGCAAAGCGATGGCGATGAGTCTGGTAGACCGCGCCTTGCGCGCTGAAGAATTAGGCGAGACTATTGAGTCACCCGCGCAGATGCAGGAGTTTGTTCTCTCCCATAGCGATAGCCTGGAAGCCTCTGGCTTTGTGCAGCACTTGAAGTTGCCGCATTACGTGGACTTCCAGTCTGAATTGGAGCTAGTTCGCAAGATGCGCGCGAACCAACACCATTCAGATGCTAGCGATAGTCTCGACAACAAATCGCAGAACCCATCATGAACGACTCACAAACGATGCAGGCCCCTGATACTGCCCCCGAGGTGAATTTTGCTTACCTCGATGAGCGCACCAAACGCATGATTCGCCGATCCATACTTAAAGCAGTGGCAATACCCGGTTACCAAGTACCCTTTGGCTCGCGTGAAATGCCGCTACCGTATGGATGGGGAACAGGCGGAATACAAGTTACGGCCTCGGTGATTGGTCCCACGGATACTCTCAAAGTCATAGACCAAGGTTCAGACGACACGGTCAATGCCGTCAATATCCGTCGCTTTTTTGAGCGTACTGCAGGAGTGCAAACAACTACACGCACACAAGAAGCAACGCTCATACAAACGCGCCACCGTATTCCAGAAAAACCGTTGGTGGAAGGTCAAATTATTGTTTTTCAAGTGCCTGTGCCTGAGCCTATGCAGCGATTGGAGCCGCGAGAGACTGAGACGCGCACCTTGCATGGTTTGGCCGAATATGGGCTGATGCACGTCAAGCTGTATGAAGACATCGCACGCTTTGGTCACATTGCCACGACCTACGACTATCCCGTGTTGGTCAACCACCGCTACATCATGTCGCCCTCGCCTAATCCGAAGTTCGACAACCCCAAAATGCATATGAATCCTGCTTTGCAATTATTTGGAGCGGGTCGTGAAAAGCGTATCTACGCTGTACCGCCCTACACCGCTGTCGAAAGTTTGGCGTTTGAAGACCATCCTTTTGAAATTCAAAAATGGAATACGGTGTGTGCGCAATGTGGATCTACGGAATCCTTTTTAGATGAAATCATCACGGATGACGCGGGTGGACGCATGCATGTGTGCTCTGATTCCGACTATTGCCAAGAACGTCAGGACTTAGTCTGATATGCAAAGCGAAGACAACACACTTCCTCTTTTGCGCGTGCGCGGTGTTTACAAAAGTTTTGGCAACCGCGTGGCTTTAGCCGATGCCAGTTTTGATTTATGGCCCGGTGAAGTCATGGCGGTTGTTGGCGAATCAGGCTCTGGCAAAACTACGCTTCTCAACGCTATTGCTGCACGCAGTCGACCCGATGCGGGTCATGTGGAATATTTAAATGTGCAGGGTCAATTCCAAGACATCTACACCATGTCCGAAGCGCAACAACGGTTGCTAGCGCGGACCGACTGGGGATTTGTGCACCAAAATTCTGCTGACGGTTTACGCATGGATGTATCAGCAGGTGCCAATGTAGGTGAGCGTTTGATGGGCTTAGGGGAGCGCAATTACGGAAAACTTCGCCATACAGCGGAGGAATGGTTAAAGCGCGTCGAAATTGACCCAACGCGTATCGATGACACCCCCAGAATATTTTCAGGTGGTATGCGTCAACGTCTTCAGATCGCACGCAACCTAGTTACGCAGCCTCGCTTGGTTTTTATGGATGAACCTACATCTGGATTAGATGTATCTGTGCAAGCTAGATTATTAGATTTGTTAAGACAACTCACAAGGCAAATGCAATTAGCTGTAGTCATAGTGACGCATGATTTAGCTGTTGCAAGACTATTGGCACACCGGATGATGGTGATGCAACGCGGCGTTGTGGTCGAGGCAGGCTTGACTGACCAAGTATTGGACGACCCCCAACACCCTTACACCCAACTCTTGGTGTCTTCGGTTCTACAACCTTGAAATTGAAAGTAACTCGATGATGCTTCAATTGAAGAAGGTAACTAAGCAATTCACGCTTCACCACCAGCATGGCGTTCAACTTAACGTTCTAAACAATGTAGATATGAGCGTTGCAGCGGGTGAATGTGTTGTGCTTGATGGTCCATCTGGAATGGGCAAAAGCACACTTCTCAAACTTATCTATGCCAACTACCGAGCTACTAGTGGAGAAATTGAAGTAATCCAAGCTGACGGCAATATGCTCGAACTGACCCAAGCAGATCCGAGAGAACTCATTCGCATGCGCCGAGACTCCGTAGGCTATGTCAGTCAATTTTTAAGAGTGATACCAAGAGTCTCTGCTCTTGACGTTGTTGCAGAGCCTTTGATGGAAGATGCTTCACAAGATATTTCAGCAATTGAGGAAGCTCGTGAACTAGCGCGAATATTACTAACACGCTTGCGCATACCTGAAAGGCTATGGGAATTACCCCCCGCCACCTTTTCTGGTGGCGAGCAACAACGCATCAATATTGCCCGCAACATGATCAAACCTCGGCCTATTTTGTTGCTAGACGAACCAACCGCCTCCCTCGATGCTGCGAACACGCAGACTGTGATCGACTTGATACATGAAGCTTTGGCCCGCGGTGCGGCCTTGGTAGGAATTTTTCACGATGCCCATGTGGGTAAAGCGGTTGCTACCCGCCATATTGATGTCACGCAATTTAGGAGCGCCCAATGAGCCCCACAGTTTTTAAAAATGCACGGTTGGTCTTAGCCGATGAAGTAGTGGATGGAAGCGTTTGCATTCAAGACGGAAAAATCCAATCTGTGGACCAAGGCAACGCTAGCCATACAGGTGGCTGGGACATGCAGGGCGATTATTTGATGCCTGGTTTTGTCGAAATTCATACCGACAACTTTGAACGCCATTTGATGCCACGCCCCAAGGTGCAATGGGCAGAAATGCCCGCCTTGCTGGCGCATGACGCTGAAATTGCAGCAGCGGGTATTACCACCGTGTTTGATGCATTAGGTGTGGGCGATGGAGATCCGGACAGTCTGCGCGGCAGCACCTGGGACGCTGTACTCGAAACTCTAGAAACATGTAGCCAGAAAGACCTGTTACGTGCTGACCACCATATCCACGTGCGCTGCGAATTGCCAGCACCCAACACGATTGACTTGTTCGAGCCTTTTCAAGGCCATCCACGTTTGTCTTTGATTTCTTTGATGGACCATACGCCTGGTCAACGTCAATGGGAAAACATCGAAGTCGCGCGTGTTTATTACACGGGTAAAAAAGGTTGGTCTAACGAGAAGTTCGATAGGCAAATCCAGTTGGCCGAAGAGCTACAGGCACGTTATGCACAGCCACATCGTCAATTCTTTGTTGACTATTGCAAAACCCACGGCATTGCCTTGGCCAGCCATGACGACACTACGCCCGCACACGTTACACAAGCACACAACGAGGGGGCCAAAGTGTCTGAATTTCCTACGACCTTGCTAGCTGCTCAAACTGCACATGCGCACGGCATGCTCACTGTGATGGGCGGGCCCAATGTAGTGCGTGGGGGCTCGCATTCGGGCAATGTCTCTGCGTCTGATTTAGCGCGTCACGGTTTGTTAGACATTCTTTCTTCAGACTACGTTCCAGGCAGTTTGCTCAGCGCAGTGGTTCGTTTGGTAGACGATGAAATTTTGGACTTACCCCATGCGGTTTCAACGGTAAGCCACCACGCAGCAAAAGCAACGGGGTTGCATGACCGCGGACAAATAGCCGTGGGTCTGCGGGCAGATTTAATTCAGGTTAGGTTGGTTGATTTACCAGACGGTAAACGCCACGGGGTCGTGAAGTCAGTGTGGCGTGAAGGTATGCGTGTTTTGTAATCAGAGGGAACCGACAGTTTCAAATATCCGTTATTTGGAAAGACACGAACACAAATTACCTCAAACAAAGTATTGACGAATACGCGCAGATACCAAGTCGATCACGCTCACGCTCAGGATGATGATGATCATCACCGCACAGGTTTCGGCGTACTGGAAGCCACGGATGATTTCCCACAGCACCACACCAATGCCACCCGCACCCACCATGCCTACCACCGAAGCGGAACGAATATTAGATTCAAAACGGTAGAGCGTGAATGAAGTCCATAGAGGAATCACCTGCGGAATGACGCCATACACAATTTCGTGCATGGCAGAAGCGCCAGTAGAACGGATGCCCTCCACAGGCTGAGGATCAATCGCCTCAACCGCTTCAGAAAAAAGCTTGGCCAAAACGCCCGAAGTGTGAATCCACAAGGCTAAAACGCCCGCAAATGGCCCCAGGCCCACCGCCACCACAAATAACATAGCAAACACCATTTCGTTGATAGCGCGACAAGCATCCATCAAACGGCGCACAGGTTGATACACCCACCAAGGCACGATGTTGGATGAGGCCAGTAATGCCATAGGAACGGCGGTGATGACGGCCAAGGCGGTACCCCACAAAGCGATTTGTAGGGTGACGACCATTTCGTCTATGTAGAGTCGCCATTGGCGAAAGTTGGGCGGAAAGAAGTCAGCGGCATAGCTGGCCATGTTGCTGGAATCGCGAAACAATTCGACAGGACGCATGTCAGCACCTTGCCAAGAGGCCGCCAACAACACAACGATGAAACCCCAAGTCAAATACCAAGTAAGGCTTCTCTTCGTACCAGCCGTGTGAGCCAGTGCGTGTAAGGGTGGATGGGTAATTCGGGACATAGGGACTTCACTCAAAGTAAAGACGGCTTCTTCTTGCACGCGCAGCGCAGGAAGAAGCCGTCGGATCTGTGGAACGGAGAAATTACTTCAATGCTGCCAATTTTTGGTCTACATCTGCCAGTTTGGTTTTCTTCTCGGCGTCAGACATGGTGGTGTCAGAGTCGATCTTGTTGCGTTGGCTGAACAGGTCCAACTGGCGAATTGGCTTGAGTTGATCGTTGGTTGAAGGCTTGAAGCCCGACAACTTAGAGAGCTTCATGACGATCTCTTTTTCGCGCGCATCGGTCTTGGCGTAGTTATAAAAGAAGGTCTTGATCTTGGCCTTGGTGGCTTCTGGCAAGTTCTTGCTCATGACTAAGGGGTCCAGAGGAATCAAAGGAGAAGTCCAGATGACCTTAATATCTTTAAATTTTTCTGGCTGACGATCTTTGATCTTGTCCAAGTTCTCGCTGTTGTTTGTGGCCACATCCACTTGCTTATTTGCGACAGCCAAAGCGTTGGTTTCATGGTTTGCGCTACGAACAGTTTTAAAGGTCGTTTTAACATCCAACTTATTTTGTGCGAACACATAAAAGCCGGGGACCAAGAAGCCGGACGTGGAGTTGGGGTCACCATTACCAAAGCTCAGGTTTTTGGCGTTGCTGAACATGTCGTTCAGGTTGCTCAAGGGGCTGTCTTTGTGCACGATCAGGTGCGAGTAGTAGCCTTGTGTGCCGTCGGCATTGACCATTTGGGCGAATACTTCACCATTGGCACGATCCACAGCTTCCATGGCTGATTTGTTGCCATGCCAAGCAACTTGCACTTTGTTGAAGCGCATTCCTTCAATGATGCCGGCATAGTCTGGTGCGAAAAAGGCTTTGACCTTAAAGCCGGTTTGCTTTTCCATGTCGTCCAACAAGGGCTGCCAGTCAGCCTTCAGGTTTTGGGTTGCCTCTGTGGAAATGATGCCAAAAGTGATGTCCTGGGCCATGGCCGTAGCGAAGCTCAGGCCCAAGGCAAAGACGGTAAGGGTTTTCTTAAACATTGCTAAAAACTCCAGAGGTGTTGAAAAAAGACGAGAAACAAAAAATCAAGCTGCTTGCGCTACGGAGTTGGACCAAGCCAAGGTGGGCGAAGGGTGTTGTTTAGGTGAAGAGGAGAGCAATTCGCCGCCACTCAAAAACTCATCGGCTTCCATGCCGTACAAGTCACGTAACAACGCGGGCGTGAGATTGGCAGAAGGGCCGTCGTACACCACTTGGCCTTGGTTCAAGGCAATGATGCGCGAGCAATAGCGTATAGCCATGTCCACTTGGTGGAGCGACACCACTACGGTGCGGCCATCTTCGCGTTGGATGGTGGACAAAATCTCCATCACCTTGCGTGACGATTCGGGGTCAAGGGAGGCAATGGGTTCGTCGGCAAGCACCAGCTTTGCACCTTGCACCAAGGTCCGTGCAATGGCTGCGCGTTGTTGTTGGCCACCGGACAAGGTGGAAGCGCGTTGGGTGTAACAATCAAGAATGCCTACACGGTCGAGGGCATCAAGTGCAATTGACCGTTCGTGGGCATTGAAAAAACCCATCACGCCACGCCACCAAGGCATGGCATGCAAACGCCCCACCAATACATTGATCAATACTGGCAACCGGTCGACCAAGTTGAACTGTTGAAAAACAAAGCCCACTTGCGAACGAATGCTGCGTACATTATTGGCAATACGGCCATCACGTTGGACGCACAGACCATTGACTTCAATCAATGAGCCCGGTGCAGCATCGGCTTCTAACAAGCCCGCCACCATGCGAAGCAAAGTAGATTTGCCAGAACCAGATGCGCCAATAAGTGCCACCATTTCGCTGTCACCAATAGATAAATTAATGTCACGCAGAGCGTGCTTGCCGTTGGCGAAATGTTTGTCGAGTTTTTGAATGAGAAGCGCCATGGCGAGAAACTCTAAGTAATTGTTTATCAAAAATAGTGTCTTCAAGCTATGTGACAGGCTTTTGACAATGCCAAAAGAAATTACAAGACTCTTTGCCCCTCGCGCCAAGCTGTAGGTACTTCGGAAGATTTAATTTCAATAGATGACAGCTACCAGATTGCAATGATTAGCGTATAAAAATTGGGCGCCCTCTCGGCTTGCTGTAATTTGGTAATGTGTGTTTGCTGGTACAAAGAATTGGTCACCAACTCCATTGATGATTAAGCAATCTTGAAATTGAAATAAAAGCTCACCATTTAAAACTAAGCCTATCACGGCATGCGTTGCAAATAAGACATCGGTGGTTTGATAGGGCTTGAACTCCTGGAAGATTCCTTTAGAAAATCCCCTCTGGAAAAGCGTTTCACCGAATTCTCTAGCCATCGCTTCTACTGAAGTAACTGACGTGTCCATTGGCAACCTCCTTTTGGGATATGCAACTTTTACGAATTCAGAAATCAAGTTTTAATCCAAATGTATTAGCCATCCATTTATTTGAATCAATAGGTAGTTTGTATAAGTTTTATATGACATATTCATGAATCTTCAACGCTTTTTAAAAGCCTTTTCAGCGTCAGGACTGTCATTGTGTATACGCATGCCCCTTTGCGTCAGTTTGCGTCATCAAGAACAACCTTTGTAAACCTACTATGGGCAAACCTATTCTGAAAGGTTTTTTTATGAAGTCCTCACACCAATATCTCAGCCCAAAGTCAGATGCTTATGAGAAAGCCCTAGATGGAATTGATCTCTGTTTAAAGCAAACCATTTCATTAGAAGAAATTCCTCACGACCTTTATCAGAAGTTACAACAAGGTCAAAAGCAAAACTCTAAATTTGCCACCACTGGACTTTGGAGAAAAAAAAGAGACATCAGGTTAGTCAAGACAAGCATCTAAAGTAGATCTGCGTTAATTCAAAAAGTAAGTTTTTTTCGACTACATTTTTAATTGAAAAAAATGTGTAAGAATAATCTCGCTTTTGGGCTTTTAGCTCAGTTGGTAGAGCAGAGGACTCTTAATCCTTTGGTCGCGTGTTCGATCCGAGCAGAGCCCACAAAGAATTTATTTCTCTAAAAATCGTTAATTTACTTACAAGAGGACTCCCATGAGAGCCATCAAAAAAGCTGAAAAAATAATTGAAAAAGATATCACCACGCCTTTTGCCAAAATCCTCACGCACTTGATTCTCTCTCTCGAATCAAACGATGATTTTCATATCAAAGACTTATACGAACTGCCCCCTGAAGAATTTGATCTTGCCATCGACGTATTGAAAGAATGGCGTATTGACAGGCACTACATGGGTAAATCCAAAACTTTCGCTGCAGCTTACTACGCCAGCACATTGACAAACTAAACATGTACTTAGCCTCCTTTTAATGCTAATAGGCTTCTATAACTTGGCATTCGAATGTCCCTAAAACAGTTGGTCGACATCTTAAATAAGCAAAAGTTGATTGGAAGCATGGTTCAAAATCAAAATATGCAAAAGCATGAAGTGATTGAATCACTGGTTCAAAAACAACACAGCGTAGAACTTCAAAATTACATTGCAACGCAAAGCACAACCGAACTAGGTGGGCACCTTGATGCCTTACCCCTGGCAGATGCTTTAAAACTTTGGATGAAAATTCCAAAGGAAAGAGAAAATGATCTGCTCTGGGAGTTGAGCGACAAAAGGCGCTTTGAGTTAGCCGGTGACCGTCAACCAGATTTTCAAAATAGCAAAATCAATGTTTACGAATTGCAAGAAGGTCGTCTTCGAAATATTCCCATCCTGGGCAGAAACGATTTGGAAGGCGCTAAACCTGTATGGATTGACTTAATCAATCCAACAAAAGCTGAGCGCTTGTTCGTTGGCTCGCATTTTGGAGTCGAGCTGCCTGATCCACTAGAAGCGACCAATCTTGAGGTCAGTGCACGTTTTCAAGTTGAAGAAAACGATGATATCCATCTGCATTCAAATTTTTTACACGATCAAGATGGCAGCTCTAAAAGCGTACCGGTCGCTTTTATCTTGCACAAGGGCATGCTGTTTTCAATCCGTAATGAAGAGCTGCCAGTTTTTAGATTACAAAGACGTCGTGCGCTTGCTCAACCCGGATACGTATCAGACTCCATTGATTTGCTTTTGGATTTGTATGGTGCTGACGTTGAGGTATCAGCAGACACACTAGAAAATATTTATGTCAAGCTTGGTGTTGTTGGACGCCACGTATTAAGCGAAGCAATTACCGACCAAGAGGCTGCCAGCATTCTTGCGGATATTGCTGAAGAAGAAGACCAAAACGGACGCATTCGTAGCAATATTTTGGACACGCAACGCGCCCTGAGTTTTTTAATGCGCGGCCGTCTTTTAACTACCGATCAGATTTCTGATTCCAAGCAAATTTTGCGCAATATTGAGTCTCTCAACAGCCACACAGCTTTTTTATTCGACAAGATCAACTTCTTGATGGACGCCACGATTGGTTTCATCAATATCAACCAGAACAAGCGCGTGAACCAACTGACGGTATTTAGTGTTGTCTTTATGCCCATCAACATATTGGCTGGAATTGGTGGCATGTCCGAGTTTTCAATGATGACCGAAGGCACGCCTTGGCCTATTGCCTACGGTTCATTTCTTCTAGGATCCGCCTTGGTGGGCGCTCTCACCTTTGTGTCTTTGAAACACATTGAAAGATTACGCTTAAAAAAACCTATGAAAAAAGCTAGCTAGTGCGCTGATTTCTCGGTGGCGCAAACTCCATACAAAACGTCTTCCGTCTTTTTCACAATGGATTCCCAGCTAAATTGAAGCGCTTTCTCTCTGGCACCAAGCGCACAGATGGAGCGCATATTTGAATCTTGGCCCAGTTGGATAGAAGCATCCATAAAGCCAGCTTCATCGTTGCAATTTGCCAAAAGCCCATTTAAGCCAGATTCAATAATTTCGCCAGCTGCAGCATGGTTGAAAGCAACAATCGGTAAACCACTGGCCATGGCCTCAATCGTCACATTGCCAAAAGTTTCAGTCAAACTGGCAAACATAAACATATCGGCGCTAGCGTAGTGTGTAGCTAAATCTTCGCCGGTTCTAAATCCGGCAAATATGACATCAGGTGCATCCAATTTAAGCTGCTCCAACATAGGACCATCGCCAACGAATACCAATTTAGAGTCAGGTTGCTTGAGCTTGAGCGCATGGAAAGCGCGTATGACCAAGTGGAGGTTTTTCTCTGCAGCCAAGCGTGAAACACATATCGCTACGGTGGTGGCTTTTGTAGCACCCCATGCGGCTCGCAAGGCATTGGAACGCTTCATGGGTGAGAACACATGTGTGTCTACCCCGCGCTGGACCACGTGTAATTTCTCGAAGCCTGCGCTTAGCAACTCTTTGCGCAGCTGGCTGGTGGGCACCATGGTGCTGTTTGCGGCGTTATGAAATCTGCGCAAATAACCCATGATGATTCCACCCAACCAACCCACGCCGTAATGTTCGCTATAGGTGTGGAAATTGGTTCTAAAGTCGGTACTCACTGGGATGTTGAGGCTTTGCGCCGCCTTCAATGCAGACCATCCTAAGGGGCCTTCAGTGGCGATATGCACTACATCCGGCCTCGCTTCTGTCCAAAGCCGAGTTAAGACCTTTTTGGCTGGCAAGCCCATACGCAACTGTTTATAGAAAGGAATGGGGAACCCTTGAACCAAGTATTCGCTAAAGTTATCTTTATTTCTCGGAAAATCATGCAATGCGTGGCGAGGACGTACCAAGCAGACTGTGTGACCATTCGATGTCAGCGCTTGCACAATTTTTGAAAGCGTATGCGCCACGCCATTGATGTCGGGTGGATAGGTTTCCGTTACAACAGCAATATGCAAGAGAGTTTTAGTATTTATTGCAGGATACAAATGGCGGATTTCTGGAGCGTTCATATTCAATACTATGACCTGCGATTGCAACAGTTTGATGAAACAAATATGACTTTTTAAAGATGAGGTGTCATCAAATTTTCATCTTGATTGCGCATAGTTCGGCATGCACTTGAAGTGCCGACAAAACTTTGTCAGCACACAAGTCTTACCAACACTTGCCAGAGGAGACCCACATGCAAGATTTTTTCGAAACTCTCAGAATTCAACGCTGGGATGACCACCGTTACTACCACCACAGCCGTATCAACCAGTCTCTCCATTTGATCAGCGCGATTTCATTTTTGGTCTCGTATGTCTATTTATTCATCGATCCCGTGATGGCTGGCTTGATTGCTTGGCTGGTTTCCATGACTACGCGTCAAATTGGTCACTTCTTTTTTGAACCCAAAGGGTTTGACGAAGTCAACCAAGCTACGCATGAGCACAAAGAAGAGATCAAAGTAGGCTACAACTTACAACGCAAAGTTGTGCTGCTCACAGTCTGTGGTTTGATTCCCGTTACCGCTTACTTCATGCCTCAGTACCTAACATGGGCTGTTCCTGAAGCTTATGAAGACACACCAATCCGTATGACAGGTATTGCTTGGTTATTTTTAGGTATTGCAGGTTTGGTATTTCGCGTCATGCAACTCTGGGCTAAGGAAAACCTCCAAGCCGGTTTGGCTTGGGCTTTCAAAATCATCACTGACCCATTCCACGACATCAAGCTGTATTACAAATCGTTTTACTACGTGATGCGTGGTGAGTTAATCGATCCTATGGTGCACGTGAAAAGCC
>JBBAOY010000012.1:41003-49890 GCA_040401095.1 Limnohabitans sp. | reverse complement strand
TTTCTTCAAAGCTCACGGTTTGCAAGCGGCGGGCCTCAGGCACCACGCGTGGGTCGGTGGTGTAAACGCCATCGACATCGGTATAAATCAAACATTCTTTGGCTTTGAGCGCAGCGGCCACTGCAACGGCAGAGGTGTCAGAACCGCCACGGCCCAAGGTGGTGATGTTTCCGTTGTCATCCATGCCTTGAAAGCCTGTGATGATGACTACGCGGCCAGCATCTAAATCAGCACGCACACGTTTGTCATCGATCGACTCGATGCGCGCTTTGGTAAATGCACTGTTAGTGCGAATAGGCACTTGCCAACCCGCATAGCTGACAGATTGCATGCCTTCGGCTTGTAATGCGATGGCCAATAAAGCAGAGGAGGCTTGCTCACCCGTAGACGCCAACATATCGAGTTCGCGGTCGTACTGGGTATCGGTGTGGGTAGGCGCAAGTTCTTTAGCAAGCCCGAGTAAGCGGTTGGTCTCACCACTCATGGCTGAGGGCACTACAACCATTTGGTGACCCGCACGGGCCCATTTGGCGACGCGTTTGGCGACATTACGTATGCGCTCAGTCGAGCCCATCGATGTGCCGCCGTATTTATGAACAATCAAAGACATTGCAGAAATTTAAGGTGTGATATTGCTAAAAAAGCCTTCAATTGTAGCAACGCAAGGTAGCCTCGTCGCGCTTCACAAAGCCCCTTCCGACCTTGATGTGTATATCGTGGCCACGTGTGGTACACGATTTCACTTGCACCAACAAAGCCTCCATTTGGGCGGCGCTGGCTTGCATGTTCTCTAGCACCAACCAGTGGCGCAACACATTGGTTTGTCTGGCAGCGCTGAAACGTTGCAAGGCTTTGATGTTTGGCGGGTTACCCACAAGTAACAAATCTTGTTCCGCCAATTCTTGCAACAAGCTTTGTGCTTGTGCCGCATGCGCAGCACTGCGGGCAAAGGTTTGTCTGAATGCAGGAAATGCTTTTTCTAAAGCGGGAAGAATGTCTGCACGAATTTTGTTGCGGGTGTATCGGGTGTCTTGGTTGGTGGGGTCTTCTACCCATGGCTGCCCTAAATCTTTGAGGGCTTGTTTTAGTGTGGCACCTGTTATGTCTAACCAAGGGCGATGGTAGGTCACACCATTTCGCGTGACAACGGTTGGCATGCTGGCGAGTCCAGGCAAACCCGCACCTCGCGAAAGCGCTAACAACAAAGTCTCCGCTTGGTCATCGGCATGTTGTCCTAAGGCGATGTGTTGGACTGCCCCACCCCAGTTGGATTGGAGTGCTTCAGCAAATGCAAGGTAACGCGCTTGTCTTGCAGCGTCTTCTGGGCTTTCACCACTTGCGTGTGCAGCTTGCACGCGAACCACGATCAAGGGCACATGCCATTGTTGGCACAAAATTTCACAATGGGCTGCAAAGCCATCGGCAGCAGCTTGCAGTCCATGGTGCACATGGATAGCGTGGGTTTTGTTGGGCCAGCGTGATGCGCTGGCGATAAGGAGTGCTGTGGAGTCAGCCCCGCCGCTAAGTGCAACAGCCCATGCGGGGAGATGCGCTAGCGCGTATAGCGATGGAAAGTTAGCGGGCGTCGGCTTTGGTGTCGCTGAATCGGCCATAACTTTGCAGTCGCTCGTAGCGTCGATCAAGCAGTTCTTTGACCTTCATATCTGTGACTTGGCGCCATGCATCGTTGAGGCCACGTTTGAGTTGAGCAGCCATTTGTTTAGGGTCGCGATGTGCACCGCCTACTGGTTCGTTGACGATTTTGTCAATCAGGCCTAATGCTTTTAATCGATGGGCGGTAATACCTAAAGCTTCTGCAGCGTCTTCCGCGCGGTCAGAGGTTTTCCACAAAATTGAGGCGCAACCTTCGGGGCTGATGACGGAATACACCGAGTACTGCAACATCAACACTTGATCAGCCACGCTGATAGCCAATGCACCGCCTGAACCACCTTCGCCAATGATGGTGGTGATGATGGGCACTTCGAGTTGTGCCATCTCGAAAATATTGCGGCCAATGGCTTCGCTTTGGCTACGCTCTTCAGCGTCGATGCCCGGGTAAGCCCCAGGTGTATCAACAAAAGTGAAGACAGGAAGCTTGAATTTTTCTGCCGTCTTCATCAATCGCAAAGCTTTGCGATATCCCTCTGGACGACTCATGCCAAAGTTGCGAGCGGTGCGTTCTTTGGTGTCGCGACCTTTTTGGTGCCCTAGCACCATACAAGCATTGCCATTGAAACGGGCCATGCCACCGACTATGCTCAAGTCATCTGCAAAGTGGCGGTCACCGTGCATTTCGACGAAGTCGGTGAAGATGTCGTTGATGTAATCGAGCGTGTACGGACGCTCGGTGTGTCTGGCGATTTTAGTGATTTGCCAAGGCGTTAGGTTGCTATAAATGTCTTTGGTCAGCTGCTGACTTTTTTTACTGAGCTGTTCAATTTCGTCTGAAATGTCTACCGCTGACTCGGTTTGCACATAACGCAATTCGTCGATCTTGCCCTCTAACTCGGCAATCGGTTGTTCAAAATCGAGAAAATTTTTCTTAGCCAAAACGCATGTGCTCCTTGGTTGCTCAGTAATCGACTGGCAACGGATCTAAAGACCGCCAAATATACCAAGTCGCTACGCTGCGATATGGCGCCCAAGGCGCAGACACTTCACGCGCCTCACTGCGGCTAACCGCTTCGCCAGAGAAATAGTTTTTGCTGATACCGTTGATCAAGCCCACATCGTCTAATGGCAAAACATTCGGACGCAACAAATGGAAGATCAAAAACATTTCTGCGGTCCAACGGCCAATGCCACGGATGGCCACCAACTCGGCAATGATGGTCTCATCGTCCATCTCAGCCCATTTTTTGATTTGCAGATTACCGCTGTCAAAATTCAAAGACAAGTCGACCAAGTATTCGACTTTGCGCGCAGACAAGCCTGCCGCACGCATATCGTCTACTTTGAGTTTCAAGACATTGGCAGGTGTTAGCTTGCGGGGCAATAAAGCAAAGCGGTCCCATACCGATTGCGCTGCTTTGACAGAAATTTGCTGGCCCACAATGCTGCGGGCCAAGGTAACGAAAGGATCGCCACGCGAATGCAAACAGGCGTCGCCAAACTGCGGAATCAAACGCTTCATCACGCGGTCTTTTTTGACGAGATGTTTACACGCCTCTTCCCAATAGTCGGGTGTCACGCTGATAGGTTTGGCGGGCGACATCAAGCACGCTCCCAGGTGGTGCCCGTTGGCGAATCTTTCAACACAATACCCATCGCAGTGAGCTCTTGGCGAATACGATCTGCTTCGGCAAAGTTTTTAGCGGCTTTAGCAGTTGCACGCGCTGCAATTTGCAATTGGATGGCAGATTCATCAACATCGCTACTGCCCGCTTGCAAGAAACCTTGTGGATCCTCTTGCAACAAACCCAATACGCCGCCCAAGGCTTTGAGGAGTCCGGCCATTTGCGAAGACATGCTGCGGTTAACTTCACCTGCTAAGTCAAACAACACCGCGATAGCCTCAGGGGTACCAAAGTCTTCGTTCATCGCAGCTTGGAACCGCTGGGCGAAAGGGTTGCTCCAGTCGATAGCCACATCGTCAGGCTTAACCAAACTCAAAGCGGTGTAAAGGCGTTTCAAAGCCCCACGTGCATCATTTAAATGCACATCGCTGTAATTCAAAGGGCTGCGGTAGTGGCTGCGCACAACAAAGAAGCGAATGGTTTCTGCTTCAAAGACTTTGAGCACATCGCGAATAGTGAAAAAGTTGCCCAAGCTCTTGGACATTTTTTCGTTGTCGATATTGATGAAACCGTTGTGCATCCACACCTGCGCCATGGGTTTACCAAACGCGCCTTGGCTTTGGGCGATTTCGTTTTCGTGGTGTGGAAACTGCAAGTCAGCACCGCCACCATGTATGTCAAAACTCTCGCCGAGTAATTCGCAAGCCATGGCTGAGCATTCGATATGCCAACCAGGTCGGCCAACACCGTAGCTACTTGGCCACTTGGCATCATCAGGCTCAGTGGCTTTGGCAGACTTCCACAACACAAAGTCAAGCGGGTCATGTTTGCCGTCGTCCACTGCTACGCGCTCGCCTGCTTGCAATTGGTCTAACGATTTACCAGAGAGTTGGCCGTAACCAGGGAACTTGCGCACCGCAAAGTTCATATCGCCATTGCTGGCTTGGTAGGCCAAACCTTTGTTTTGCAAGCTACCAATCATCGAAACCATTTGCGGCACGTAGTCCATAGCGCGTGGCTCTAGCGTGGGGCGCTCGATTCCCAGAGCATCGGCATCTTGGTGTAAGGCGTCGACCATGCGGTCAGTCAGGGCGCGAATAGTTTCACCGTTTTCTACAGCGCGCTTGATGATCTTGTCGTCAATGTCGGTCACATTGCGCACATAGGTCACGCGCAAACCACTGGCTTTGAGCCAACGCTGCACCACATCAAAAGCCACCATGGAGCGTGCATGGCCTAGGTGGCATAAGTCATATACCGTCATGCCGCATACGTACATACGCACATGACCAGGTTCTAGCGGAGAAAAGGGTTCCAGCGCACGCGTGAGCGTGTTATGAATGCGAAGCGTCATGGGTGAAATGTTAGTGACTGCAGCAGTCGGTCAGTCTTAGCGCGTGCGAATAAATGAAGAAGGGGTTACGCATAACCCCTGTTTTACAATGACAACAGTATACAAAGCACATGACAAACCCTGACTCTCTTTTTTACACAATTCATTGGAAGCGAACACTCACTATGCGGCTTTCATGTTTTGCGTTTGGCTTAGTGGCCTTTTTTCTAACAAGTGCGTCAAATGCGCAAAACAATGTGGCAGATGACTGGACGCCTGGCCAGAATATTTTGCCTACGGTGCAAAGCGATCCACACGACCAAGTCAAAAAATTGTTGCGCCAAGAAAAGTTTGAACGCGCTGAAATTTTGGTAGACAAATTCATGGCCGTCAACCCACGTGACCCACAAATGCGCTTTTGGAAAGCGTGGATCACCGACCGCACGGGTGACAAGCAAGTCGCACTCGATATGTATTTGAGCTTGACGCAAGACTACCCAGAGATTGCAGAACCATTCAACAACTTGGCCGTTTTGTATGCCGCCAAAGGGCAATTTAGCGTCGCCAAAGAAGCCTTAGATGCTGCTTTGCGCGCGAATCCGAATTACGCGGATGCGCATGAGAATATGGGCGATGTGCTGATTCAACTGGCTAATTATTCTTTCAAACGTTCACTACAAATCAATCCCGCACAACGTGGTGTGAGTCGCAAGATAAACATTCTCAAACCATCTTTAGAAATTAACCAAGTTAAGCCATGAACTCAAGATCCCTAATTCGACACCTTCTAACTACTTTGGCACTAGCTTTGGGCTTGCTAAGCATGCAAGCCTTACAAGCCCAAGACACACCCAAAACCGCTGGCGCCCCCCAGGTGAAATTTGTCACCAACATGGGTGAGTTTGTGGCCGAGGTCTATCCCGACAAAGCGCCCAAGACTGTAGAAAACTTTCTTCAATACGTGCGTGACAAACACTACGAAGGCACGATTTTTCACCGCGTGATTCCTAACTTCATGATCCAAGGCGGTGGCTATGACGCGCGTTATATAGAGCGCCAAACTCGCGCTCCTGTCATGCACGAAGGCCTTGATGCTCTCAGCAAGGGCGGCCCCCGCAACACCGTGGGCACTTTGGCAATGGCGCGCACCAATTTGCCCAACTCCGCTACTGCCCAGTTTTTTATCAATGTGGTGGATAACGGCTTTCTTGATCCCAACCCACAACAACCCGGCTACACGGTGTTTGGAAAAGTCGTCTCTGGCATGGATGTGGTCAACCGCATTCGCGCCACTCCCACCAGTTTTGGTGGACCTTTTCCAACGGATGTGCCCCGCACACAAGTCGTCATCAAATCAGCAACTGTGTTGCCTTAATTCATTTTCACAAGGACCCCCCCAATGAGTAACCCCCGCGTCGCACTACACATCTTGGACCACGGCGTCATCACGCTTGAACTCGATGCCGACAAAGCACCTAACTCCACACAAAACTTTTTGAATTATGTGAACAAAGGCCACTACGACAAAACCATTTTTCACCGCGTAATCCCTGGCTTTATGGTGCAAGGCGGTGGCTTTGAAGTCGGCATGACTGAGAAGGGTTCTGATGAGCCTATTGAGAACGAAGCCAATAACGGCTTAAAGAATAACCACTACACCGTGGCCATGGCGCGTACATCTGAGCCGCACTCTGCGTCGTCACAGTTTTTTATCAATGCAGCGGACAACGACTTCTTGAACCATACAGCGCCTTCACGCCAAGGTTGGGGCTACGCTGTATTTGGCAAAGTGGTTGAAGGCATTGACGTGGTCGACAAAATCGCCAAAGTCAAAACGGGACGCAAAGGTTTCCATGACGACGTGCCAAAAGAAGACGTCATCATCGAAAAGGCTGTCGCCCTCTAAATGATTGCGCCACCCGATTGGCGCATGGTGGACTTTTTGTCCGACGTGCATTTGGACGCGAGTGAACTCGCTACGTTCAATGCTTGGGCCCATCACTTAAACACCACACCTGCAGACGCCCTATTTATATTGGGCGATTTGTTTGAAGTATGGATTGGGGACGACACGCAAGACCCCTTCCATTTGCAATGCATGGAAGTGTTGCGTGCCACTGCTAAACGCATGCCAGTGTTTTTTATGTGCGGTAATCGCGATTTTTTGGTGGCCAAGCAATGGTTGCAATCAACCGGTGTGCAAGGCTTGCAAGATCCTTGCGTTTTGGAACTCGCCGAGCAAAAAGTATTGTTAAGCCACGGCGATGCCTTGTGCATTGACGATACCGACTACATGGCGTTTCGCCAGCAAGTGCGCTCTAGCGCATGGCAAGAAGCGTTTTTAGCTAAACCTTTGTCAGAGCGCCAGCAAATTGCTAAAGACTTGCGCGCGCAAAGTAAGGCACGCCAGCAAACGCAAACCGACTATGTGGATGTAGATGCCAACACCGCACGCATGTGGCTAGGCGACAACGATTGCAAGTTAATGATTCATGGGCATACCCACCGCCCTGCTACACACGATTTGGGCAATGGCCTCAGTCGCATCGTATTGAGTGATTGGGAAGCCGATGCAACGCCCCCTAGGTTAGAGGCGCTCCGTTGGACGGAAGAAACAAAACAATTTGCCCGTGTGGCTTTAAACACCTGATGCCCTCGCCTTGAATTTAGCTTGTCTAGGGCTATGGCGAGAGCAAGGGTTATCGCTTCAATACAGGCTATGGCTTTAGCAATGGTTATCGCATTAGCAAAGGCTATCGCTTCAGCAAAACTTTCAAAGCAGATTGCAAACGTCTGCCATTTGCTTCGTCGTACCCACTAGACAAAACCTGAGCAGCATCTGCGGCCCACGTCATTTGCGGAGAAGGGTCGTTTCGGCGAGTAAGTAACTGCAACTGAAGCGCACGACGTGCGTCCATGTGGGCTGCAGGTGTAGGCAAATCGGCCGCCATCTCCATACGCAACAAAGCTTGCGTCGCATCAGTAGATGGCGCCATACCAACTGCTTGGGTCCATTGCGTGCGCTGGGCAGCATTGAGTTTGTTACCAATGGCTTGCGCGGCAGGCATTTGTTCTGGATCGCGTTTTTCCCAAGCATGCAAGAGTTGGGTCAACACTTCACCATGGGCTTGCGCGGCCAAGCGACGCAACGCGTCTTGGGCGTTTTCTATGGCGAATCGTTGGGCACGGAAAGCGGCTTCTCCTAAACGCGGTCCACGCGGTGCGGCATCTTCGCGGTCGCGCCAGCCACCTGGTTTGTCGCCAAACTTGCCGCCTGCTTTGCCACCCATTGCGCCTTTAGCGCCAGGTTTGCCGTCTCGACCGCGGCCACTTTGCGACGGTAACTCGGTACGTTTTTGGCCAGGACGATCGTCGCCGCGGACAGCGACAACGGGACGAGGGGCTGCTTTGGGAGTTGGGGGGGGAGCTACAGATTCAACTGGTAAATCTGTTGTTACTTCTGTTGTTACTTCTGGTGTGATTTCTGGTGCGGCTTCTGTTGGGGCTTCTATTTTGGTTTCTGTTGGGGGTTCTGTCGCAGCCGCAGGAGCTGGGCTTGGTAAAGGCAACTCGCCAAGGCTGACGCGCTCTAAGTTTTGCATGGCAGCACGAATAGCGGAGGCATCGCCTTTGGCCACGGCCGACTCCACCGCTTTAGACGCGTCGATCACGGCTTTGTCTTGTGGGGTGAGTGCTGCTTGCGCTTGCTCACGCACATTGGATTTACGGGCAAAAGCTTCGTCGATGGGTTGACGGAAAGCGTCCCAGAGTTTTTGCTCCAAGCGACGGTCCAACACTACGGCTTGGGCCTCTTCTTGCCAACGTTGTTGTAAGGCTTTGACGGCATCAATACGCAATGTGGGGGCGGCACCTAAAGCTTGCGCCTCAGCAATCAAAACATTGCGGCGTTCCAAGCTAGCTTTTTGCACGATCTCTAAGGGTTCGTGCGCTGCATGGATAGCGGCTTTCCACTGGGGTTGCAATTCAGCGAACATTTTTTCGCTCAAGTGGCCGCTTTCGCGCCAGCGTTGGGCGAATTGGTACAACTGGCGGGAAACGCCTTTCCAGTCGGGGCCTTGGGCGTGTTCTGCAGCCCAGGTTTTGAGTTCTTCGATCAAAGCCAAACGCTGGGCTTTGTTAGCTGCGATTTGGGCACGGGCCTCTTTGAGCCAGGCATCGACCACCACATGGGCCTTGTTACAAGCCGCATCAAATCGCTTCCACAAAGCAGGATTGGGCGCAGCTTGTTTGTCAACTTTTTTCCATTCCTCACGCAAATTGCGCAAGGTCTCTTGCATCTTGCGGCCGCCCATGG
>JBBAOY010000012.1:31779-40903 GCA_040401095.1 Limnohabitans sp. | reverse complement strand
GGCGTTTTTTCTTTTGTTTTAGTCGAGGCAGGCTTGAACAGCGCTTCAGCCTGCATGGCGAGTTCGAGTCGCTGCTGGTCTATCAAGACCTTGTCGCCCATGGGTTTGACTTTGCGGGTGGCTTCGCTGGCTACGCCTGCTGCAGGAGCAGTAGGGGCATTTTGCGAGGGCTCAACAGTCTGGCTTGCAGCTTGCGTTTGCGTTTGCGTTTGCGAAGGGTTGCGCCCCTGACGAATTTGTTCCGCCCAAGCAGGCACTGCTGGCAATGGGGCTTGAGGATCTGCCGCAGCAGCTTCGGTCAGTTGCAAAGCATCGCCAAACGCCAGCCAAACGGCTTGCAGTTGTTGGGCACTAGTTTGCAATGCGGGTGGGAATTTGGCGTCTACGTTTGACCACTGCGCGTCGTCAGTCAGCCCTTGGGCTTGGGCGTGCCACCGGTCTAGGTCCGCTTGCAAGGCTTCGCGCTGGGCTTGGGCGTCTTGCCAAGGTTTGGTGGAGAGAACTTCAACACGTTGCGCTAATAGAACAGCGGCTTCACGCTGCACTTGTGACTGGTGTTGCAGATCTTCGATGGCTTTGACGCGGTCGGCCAAGGCAGTTTTGAGACCAGCCAGTGGTTCACGCGACAAAGGGGCGCCAGCTTTGGCGGCGTCGCGTTGCCAGGCCATGGCGTCGGCTATGTTGATGCGGGGTGCATCGCGCAGAGCAACGCCTTTTTCAGCCCAGGTCAGGGCCAAAGCTTCTTGTTCGCTGTTGCGGCGTTTTTCTTCAATACTGTCGCGCAAGACTTTGGCGGCACCTTTGTCACGGTGGCTCATTTCTTTGAAGACGTCTTGCAAGGCTGACAGGCTGGGCTCAGTGAGCAACCACGCTTGTAAGAGCGCAATGCGCTCGCCCGAGGTGGCTACGGTGAAGGCGCCAGCGGTCAATGTATCGAGGGCGGCGAGGTCTGGAGTTTTATTTTCTGGGTGGGTCACGGTGACGGCTCAATATCTAAATATCCCTACATTGTCGCTGAGGCTTTAAAATTTTCGCTTCTACCGCTTTTTGAACGATTCCCTTTGAAACAGTTTCTCGCCCGTCTAAACCTCGGGCTACGGATGTTTGCGACAGACGTAGTGCAGGGGTTTTTCGCCATCACCCATAACGGGTTGGCGGTGTTGGGCCTGTCTATTTTCTTTTTCATTGTGGCTTTGGCCGTGCGCCCAGACCTGCGCCTCGTGACCGAATCTAAGTTGATCAACTGGTTGCAAGAGCGCCAATACGATTCGACCGGCATGGAATCAGATACCGAAGCCGTGGACCGCGCAACTGCGGTTGACCCGCGCGATTTACCGCGCCAACAGGCAAATTTGGCCTATTGGCTCAGCAAGAAATACCGCGTAGCCCCCGAACCCTTGAGCGCATTGGTGACCGAGGCTTATGACTTGGGCCCCCGCAACCAAATCGAACCGTCGCTAATTTTGGCGGTGATGGCCGTGGAATCTGGCTTTAACCCCTTCGCCCAAAGCAATGCGGGGGCGCAGGGTTTGATGCAAGTGATGACCAAGGTCCACGAAGAAAAGTATGTGGGATTTGGCGGTGCTTTGGCAGCTTTTGACCCAGTCGCTAACTTGCGCGTGGGAGTGAGCGTGCTGAAAGATTGCATTAACCGCGCTGGCTCGACCGAGGCAGGGCTCAAACTCTATGTGGGCGCTGGCAATTTAAAGGACGACAGCGGCTACGCCGCCAAAGTGATGAGCGAATACGCCCGCCTTCAATTGGTGGCCAAGGGCGTTAAAGTGCCTACCTCGGCGCCTCCTTCTACAGCGGCTGAAGCAGCCACTGCCCGTCTCGAAAGCCTGTGGGAAAAAGCCCAGCGCTTGACGCCTTTTGGCAAAGACAAAGACGAAGAAGAACCCAAATAATTTTTGAATTCCCGATTATTTTTTCCAAGGACTATTTCTCATGTACCACCGCAATGTCTTGATCGAGCAAACCGACCCTGAAATTTGGGCTGCTATTGAGGCTGAAAACGCCCGTCAAGAACACCACATCGAACTCATCGCTAGCGAAAACTACGCCTCCCCCGCGGTTTTGCAAGCCCAAGGTTCCCAACTCACAAATAAATATGCCGAGGGCTACCCAGGCAAGCGCTATTACGGCGGTTGCGAAAACGTCGATGTCGCAGAGCAACTTGCGATCGACCGGATCAAACAAATCTACGGCGCAGATGCCGCCAACGTGCAGCCGCACTGCGGTGCTTCAGCCAACGAAGCAGTTTTCTTGGCGTTCTTGAAGCCCGGCGACACCATCCTCGGTATGAGCTTGGCCGAAGGCGGTCACCTGACCCACGGTATGGCGCTAAATATGAGTGGCAAATGGTTCAACGCGGTGTCCTATGGCTTGAATGCCAAGGAAGAGATCGATTACGACGCGATGGAAAAAAAGGCCCACGAGAGCAAGCCTAAGCTGATCATTGCCGGCGCCTCTGCTTACAGTTTGCATATCGACTTCGCGCGTTTTGCCAAAGTCGCCAAAGATGTGGGGGCGATTTTCTTAGTAGATATGGCGCACTATTCAGGCCTGATTGCCGCTGGTGTCTACCCCAACCCTGTACCCCACGCCGATGTGGTGACCTCGACCACCCACAAGAGCTTGCGCGGCCCGCGCGGCGGCATTATTTTGATGAAGGCTGAGCACGAGAAAGCCATCAACAGCGCGATTTTCCCTGGCTTGCAAGGCGGGCCTTTGATGCACGTGATTGCAGCTAAAGCAGTCGCCTTCAAGGAAGCCATGGCGCCGGAGTTCAAAGCCTACCAACAGCAAGTGCTCAAGAATGCCCAAATTATTGCCGAGGCCCTGACCCATCGCGGTTTGCGCATTGTCAGCGGTGGCACCCAAAGCCATGTGATGCTGGTCGATTTGCGCTCTAAGAAGATCACCGGCAAAGAAGCAGAAGCTGCGCTTGGTGCTGCGCACATGACGATCAACAAAAACGCCATTCCGAACGATCCAGAAAAGCCTTTCGTTACCAGCGGCGTACGTATCGGTACCCCCGCTATGACGACCCGCGGTTTCAAGGATGAAGAGGCTCTTTTAACCGCCAACTTGATTGCTGACGTCTTGGACAACCCCCATGACGAAGCCAACATTGCCGCCGTGCGCACCAAGGTGCATACCCTGACAGCTCAGTTTCCCGTTTACAAGTAAGCGATGAAGTGCCCTTTTTGCGGTCACCTTGAGACCCAAGTGGTCGAGACCCGCATGTCCGAAGACGGCGATTCGATTCGCCGCCGCCGCCAATGCGGTGCCTGCGAAAAGCGCTACACCACTTACGAGCGCCCAGACGTCAGTTATCCCAACGTGGTGAAAAAAGACGGTCGGCGCACCGAGTTTCAGCACAGCAAACTGATGAGTTCGATGGCACTGGCTTTGCGCAAACGCCCTGTGAGCACCGAGCAGCTAGACAACGCGGTAGAGCGAATTGAAGAAAAGTTGATGAGCCTGGGCGCGCGCGAGGTGCCTTCGACCCGTTTGGGCGAGTTAGTGATGCGGGAATTGAAAAGGCTAGACAAGGTGGCTTACATCCGATTTGCCAGCGTCTACCGCAGTTTTGAGGATATCGACGAATTCAAGAGTTTGGTGGACGAGGTAAGCAAATAATTTGTAAGTGCTGCTTACACATTTTTAAATCGATCGACCTAGCATGTGCTTATGTACTTGCTAGGTTTTTTCTTTTTGGCGCGGTTCTCCTCAAATCTGCCTAAGCCCAATTTCCATGGTTTTACTTTGGTCGAACTCATGGTGTGCCTCAGTGTGTCCGCCATCTTGGTAGGTTTTGCCCTACCTAGTGTCTGGCGTTGGCAAGAGCGCGCGCGCATTGACAGCGTGCGCCAGCAACTCTTTAACGACTTGCAAATCTCCAGGGTGCGTGCCTTGCAATGGGGGCAGCGTTTACAAATGAGCAGAGTGACGGCTTGCTCTAAGTCCAGCGTTAGTGCCAGTGCAACCGACTGGAGTTGCGGATGGCAAGTCAGCACGCTATCGGGTAACTCGGGAACCAGCCAATTAATTAGCACTACGTCTTTAGATGCATCGGTGCAAGTCACCTTCGCCAAAAGCACGGACTTTTTTATTTCTGCCCAAGGCGACTTAGGAACGATCGGTGACCGTTGGACGGTGCTGTCGCGCGGTGCCGGTGTGAACTTCGCCCGCTCTTTATGCATCAACAGTGCGGGGCGTATTCGTTGGGTAGAGGCGGCAACATGCAGTTAACCCTTCGCACGCTTGCGCGGCGGTCCTCTGTTGGGTTGGCCATGCTCGAAGCCATTGCCGCTTTGCTGGTGCTCGCGGTCGGCGCGGTGGGCGTTTTATGGTGGCAACAACAAGCCACATTGCGACAACAGCAACAGATCTACCAATTCATTGCCATGGGTTTGGCTGACGACTTAGCCGAGCGCATGCGAATTAACGCTTCGCAAAGTGCGCTCTATGCCTTGGGATGGGGTGAGGCGCGCCAAATCTCACAAGATTGTTTTGCCTCTGCCTGCAATTGGACGCAATTGGCGCAGTGGGATATAGCCAAGTGGCAACAGACATTGCGCGCACAGTTGCCCAAGGGCGACGCATCGGTTTACCCCATGCCAGGGCCAGCAGGATGGTGGGGCATCAGCGTCGGGTGGTCCGCCAACAAAATGACTGATGCCAGCGCAGCGTGCCCAGCGCGCTTGCAATGCTGGCATATTTGGGTAAGGCCTCAGAGATGAACAACAAAGGCTATTCCTTACCCGAGTTACTCATTGGGCTAGGTCTGAGCAGTTTGGTGGTGGCCATTGCTTTGAGCGTCTACCAACTTTCGCGCCAGTCTTGGCAAACCATCAGCGCCACCGATGCGCTTTACCAAAATGCACAAGTCGCCTTGCGGGCTATTCGCAAACAAGCCGAATTAGATGGCGCGGCCTATCTTCTAGCCGCATCGGATAACCATGTGCTCCTGTCTATTCCCTACCCCAGCATGAGCAACCCAAGCGAAGGCTTGGTGTTGTCGCATTGGGCCGGCGCCGACCCGTTTGATTGCCAAGGTAACTCTGGCACAAGCCCAAGCGCTTTGATCAGCAATAGTTTTAAGCGCAGCACCAATAAAGAGTTGACCTGCAAAGACATCAACGCCTCAGGCAGTAGCTACCAAGCCTTGGCCGAGGGTATAGAAGATTTACAAACGCGGTTTGCGCAAGTCAACCCCGTACTCAATACCCTGCAATGGGTCAATGCAGCAGAGGTTTTTGGACCCGTACACATTGTGGCCATCGAAGTGTGTGTGCGCTTGGTTAGCACTATCCGCTTAGGAGTCACGCTGAAAGGTGCTTTGGGTCCCAACATAGGTTGCAACGGCGAGACTATTTCTGCAGATGGCAAGTTACGGCGGGTTTTCCGGCGCGTCATGGCTTTGCGCAATCGTCTGGGTGCTTATGGGTAAAAGTAAAAGATACGGATTTGCCTTGCCTGCCGTGTTGGGGGTTTTGGCGCTCACAAGTTTGGCCTGTGCAACTGTTTGGCGCATGCAGTGGGTCAACCAACAGCTATTGAACGCGCAGTTCCACCAGATTCGTAACCAACAAATTGCTGAAGGGGTAATGGCTTTGGCGGTCACAGATGCACAAACCCGTGCTGTCTATCCCTACACCGCCCAAGACCGCGACAAACTGCAGTTGCGTTTAGGGGCCGCCATGTGCCAAGCCGGCATTTGCGCGCCCAAAACCCTGGTCAATTTAAACGCAGAACAATGGCGTAACTTGTTAGGTCAGTCACAGCAGGTAAATGCGGCTGATTTGCCCATCAAAGACATCACGGCTTTTTATTGGGTTGAGGTCTGGTTGAATGCAAGTGCATCACAGCCGGTACAAGCTTCACCTTTTGTCTACCGCATAACAGTGCTCGTGCAAGAGTCCTCACCCGCCACGGCATCCGAACTAACCAAGCCCCAGCCCCATACCTTGGTCATGCAAGCCATCTGGTCGCGCGCCACTGAAACATCTCCAAGCATCCAATGGCACAGTTGGAAATTACTGGCATGACACCCCCATTGGATAATCTGGGTATGCCCATTCCCGAATCTGATGCCCATTGGATGTCGCTTGCCCTGTCCTGGGCTGAAAAAGCGATGTACATCACCACCCCTAATCCTCGGGTGGGATGTGTCATCGTCAACGCCCAAGGTGTTTTGCTAGGCGCTGGCCATACCCAAGCCGCTGGCCAAGCGCATGCGGAAATGATGGCTTTGCAAGATGCCAAAAGCCAAGGCCATTCTGTGGCGGGCGCTACCGCTTATGTCACCTTAGAACCTTGTAGCCACCAAGGACGCACTGGGCCTTGCTGCGATGCGCTCATTCATGCGGGCTTGTCGCGGCTGGTGGTGGCTGTCCAAGATCCGAATCCGCAAGTCAATGGCAACGGCATTGCCCGTTTGCATCAGGCAGGCATACAAGTTGATGTTGGCGTTTTGGAAGACAAAGCTAAGTCATTGAACCCCGGGTTTTTCAAACGCATGACCCAAGGCTTGCCTTGGATGCGCCTGAAGGTTGCTGCATCGCTAGACGGACAGACCGCACTTACCAATGGCGAAAGCCAATGGATTACCTCTGCATCGGCTAGACAGGATGGACATGCATGGCGTGCACGTGCATGCGCAGTGCTGACTGGCATTGGAACTGTGCTGGAAGACGACCCCCAACTCAATGCGCGCGATATCGATACGCCTCGCCAACCCACCTTGGTCATCGTCGACAGCAAGCTTGAAACTCCCTTAACCGCCAAGCTGTGGCTCACAGAGCGCGAGGTCTGGATCTATTGCGCCACACAAGACACTGATCGCAAAGCCGCCTTAGAGGCCAAAGGCGCACGCGTTACGTGCTTGCCCAATGCGCAAGGAAAAGTCGATTTGATCGCCTTGGTCCAAGATCTGGGCCAAAAAGCTATCAACGAGGTGCATATCGAGGCCGGCTTCAAGCTCAATGGTTCTTTATTAGCGGCTGGCGTAGTCGACGAATTACTGGTCTACCTTGCACCCCTGTTGATTGGCCAAGGGCTGGGCATGGCAAATTTAGGACCCTTTGAATCGCTCTCCCACGCATTGAAACTCGATATCCAAAACATCACAACCATCGGAGACGATGTTCGACTAATTGCACACGTCAAAGGTCGATAGCCCTACAAAAACACAACCAACACAAGAAACCTGCGAAAATATACAGATGTTTACCGGAATCATTACCGGCGTGGGGCGCATCACCGCTGTCCACGACCTGGGAAGCTCTTTTCACCACGGCAAGCGCCTGACAATTCAGGCACCTGTCGGGTACCTGTCTGACGTGGGCTTAGGAGACAGCATCGCCTTGAACGGCGCATGCATGACAGTCACCAGTTTTGACGCTCTTACCCACCAATTCACCATCGACATTTCTGCTGAATCATTGGCCTGTACCAGTGGCTTAACTGGGCTTGGCAGCGTCAACTTAGAAAAAGCCCTGCGCGCCAACGACCGGCTCGGCGGACATATCGTCTCAGGCCATGTCGACGGCATTGGCCATGTCAGCTACTTCGCCCAAGTGGGCGAGAGCTGGGAATTGCGCATTACAGCGCCTGTGGCGCTGGCCAAATATTTGGCATACAAAGGATCGATCACCGTCAATGGCGTGAGTTTGACGGTTAACGACGTGCAGGACCACCAAGACAAGGGCGAACTACAAAACTCTGAGATCAGCATCAACCTGATCCCCCACACGGTAGAAAACACCGCCTTGGGCACCTTGACATCAGGCAACGCCGTGAATTTAGAAATCGATACCGTGGCGCGCTATGTTGAACGCATGCTGCATGTTGAAAAATTGCTCACAACAAATCCTGCTGTTTGAAGGCCTCTTATGTCTAACCCTCTACAACTTGTCCCCAAAACGCCCGCTGTGATTTCTCCCGTAGAAGAAATCGTCGCCGAGCTCAAAGCTGGTCGCATGGTGATTCTGGTGGACGAAGAAGACCGCGAAAACGAAGGCGACTTGGTCCTTGCCAGCGACCATGTCACACCCGAAGCTATCAACTTCATGGCGCGTTTTGGCCGAGGCTTAATTTGCCTTACCTTGACACGCGAGCGTTGTGAATTCCTCAAACTACCACCGATGGCGGTTCAAAACGGAACGGTCTACAGCACTGCGTTTACCGTATCGATCGAAGCTGCTGAGGGTGTGACCACTGGTATTTCTGCCGCGGACCGCGCCCGCACCATCCAAGTAGCGGTTGCCAAAAATACCCAAGCTAACGATTTGGTGCAACCCGGACACGTGTTTCCTTTGCAGGCGGTGGCTGGCGGCGTCTTGATGCGCGCAGGCCACACCGAAGCTGGTTGCGACTTAGCCGCCATGGCAGGTTGCTCGCCATCTGCCGTGATTTGCGAAATCATGAATGACGACGGCACGATGGCACGTTTGCCTGATCTACAAAAATTTGCTGCCGCGCATGGATTGAAGATCGGCACGATTGCCGGCTTAATTGAACACCGCAGCCGCACTGAATCTTTGGTTAACGCCATCAGTTCACGCGCCATGCAAACCGCGCACGGCGCATTCAAAGCCGTGGCCTACCAAGACAGCACAAGCGGTGCGGTGCATCTAGCGCTAGTCAAAGGCCAATGGGACAAAGACCATCCTGTTCTCGCCCGCGTGCATGAACCTCTGTCGGTACTAGATGCACTAGAACCTGACCGCATCATGCATTCTTGGGGACTAGACGCCGCCATGCGCCGTATCGCCAAAGAAGGTGCCGGCGTCATCGTGCTGCTGAACTGCGGCGAAAGCGGTGCCCAATTACTTGCCCAGTTTGACGGTACTGCGCGCTCAGCCCATGCACCAGAGCGTGGCCGCATGGATTTACGCAGCTACGGCGTTGGCGCGCAAATCTTGCGTGATTGCGGCGTACAAAAAATGCGCTTGCTGGGAAACCCACGTCGCATGCCCAGCATGGCGGGTTATGGGCTTGAAATCACAGGCTACGTCAGCAAAGAATAAAAGAATATGTTCACACCCAACCCACAAACTCCTAGCCAATTAGACGGTAGCGCGCTCAAAGTGGGCATCGTGCAAGCCCGCTTCAA
>JBBAOY010000012.1:0-31679 GCA_040401095.1 Limnohabitans sp. | reverse complement strand
CTAGCCAATTAGACGGTAGCGCGCTCAAAGTGGGCATCGTGCAAGCCCGCTTCAATCCCGAAATAACCAATGCACTTGCCAAGGCCTGCTTAGCCGAGTTGGAGTTGATGGGTGTCAAACAAGACCGCATCACCCATGTGTATGTGCCAGGCGCATTAGAAATACCTTTGGCCCTTCAAGCTTTGGCCCATATTGAAGATCCAGAACCCTACAACGCATTGATCGCTTTGGGTTGCATCATCCGCGGCGAAACCTACCACTTTGAATTGGTAGCCAACGAATCTGGCGCAGGCGTGTCGCGTGTCAGCATGGATTTCCATGTGCCTGTTGCCAACGCTATTTTGACGACCGAAGACATGCCCCAAGCGGTGGCCCGCCAAACTGACAAAGGCCGTGACGCCGCGCGCGTGGCAGTTGAAATGGCCTTGTTGCTGGAGCAACTGGCATGAGCGCCGACACCAAGCCCGTGCGTAAAAGCGCTTCCAAGTCGGGACGCAGTCGCGCACGTGAGTTTGCTTTGCAAGGCTTGTACCAATATTTGGTGGGTCGCAACGAGGCATCCGATATCGATGTGTTTACCCGCGATTTAAGCGGTTTTCATAAATCTGATTCCGTGCACTACGACGCACTTTTATTTGGTTGCATTGAACACCGCACTGCGCTCGATGCACTCATCTTGCCTTTGCTAGACCGCAAGTTGGATGAAATTTCGCCTATCGAGCACGCCGTCATGTGGATGGGGGTTTATGAGTTTCAGCATTGCATAGATGTGCCTTGGCGCGTCGTGTTGAACGAATATATCGAACTCGCGAAATCTTTTGGTGGCACAGATGGACACAAGTATGTCAATGCTGTGCTCAACAGTTTGGCACCTAAATTGCGCATTACAGAAGTGCAGTCTGACCGTCGCACTGAAGACGCAATACCTACCCCAGCGGTATAAGCGCCTGAAAGCCTGCGAGAATTCTTTCTTCACTAATAAGACGAGCGCCATGAACCAAGATTTCTCCATCATTCATTTATTACTCAATGCGAGTTGGGTGGTGCAAGCCGTTGTCGCCATCTTGTTGATGGTGTCGATCGCCAGTTGGACGGCTATTTTTCGCAAGATCATTGCGATTGGTCGCATCAAAGACTTGAACGAGACTTTTGAGCGCGACTTCTGGTCTGGTGCCAGTTTGAACGAGTTGTTTGCAGCTGCCGCCCAAAACGCCAAACTCTCGGGTCCTATGGAACGTATTTTTGCCAGCGGCATGCGTGAATACCAAAAACTGCGCGAACGCCGCATCAATGACACCAGCATGTTGATGGACGGCGCACGCCGCGCCATGCGCGCAAGTTACCAACGCGAGATGGACGCGATTGAATCCAACCTCTCCTTCTTGGCGTCTGTCGGTTCGGTGTCTCCCTATGTGGGTTTATTCGGCACGGTCTGGGGCATCATGCATGCGTTTACGGGTTTGGCCAGCATGCAGCAAGTCACACTTGCCAAAGTTGCGCCTGGTATCGCAGAGGCGTTGGTGGCAACTGCCATTGGTTTGTTTGCGGCCATTCCTGCAGTCCTGGCCTACAACCGTTTTGCCCGCGACATCGATCGCATCTCCAACAAATTAGAAACATTTATTGAAGAGTTTTCTAACATCTTGCAGCGCAATGTGAGCGCAAGCCCTTCGGGCCATTGAGCAAGGCGCTGACGGATGGCTTCTATCTCCTCTCGCTCTGGCCGCAAAGGCCGTCGCGCTATGAACGATATCAACATGGTGCCGTTTATCGACGTGATGTTGGTCTTGTTGATTATTTTTATGGTCACAGCGCCTTTGATTTCTCCTAGTGTGATTGACCTACCCACGGTGGGTAAAGCCTCTAACGTGCCTACACAGGTCGTGCAGATCGAAATCAGCAAGGATGAAAAAATCATCATTAAAAGCACCGGTACTGTCACGAAGTCCTTGCCCAGTTCTATCAGCAACCTCGTGCGTGATGTACGCGAACTCACTGCAAATTCAACCGATGCGCCGGTGGTGATATCGGCCGACCGCTCCATCAAATACGAAACTGTTGTCAAAGCCATGGACACCTTGCAACGCGCTGGTATTGCCCGCGTAGGTTTGTCTGTGCAACTTACAGACTGATGACTGCAACGCCTGCGTATCTCGAGTTTGCGCCTCCACCTCCTCCGGGCACGGGTCGCTCACTGGGCCTCGCCCTACTCGTCCACTTACTTTTAATGGTGGCCCTCACCGCCGGCATTCAATGGAACCAAGACAACAGCCTCTCTGTCGAGGCTGAGTTGTGGGCCGCTGTTCCCATGGCTGTCGCACCCAAACTTGTGGAAGCAGAACCTCCGCCTCCTCCCCCGCCACCGCCTCCAGCGCCGAAAGAAATGGTGAAGCCGCCACCTGAACCTACTTCCAATGTAGATGCAGATATTGCCTTGGCAAAACGTAAAAAACAATTAGAAGAAGATAAAAAGAAACAAGAGACGCTTGAAGCTGAGCGCCTGAAAAAAGAACTATTAAAAAAAGAAGAAGAGAAAAAAGCCAAGCTTAAAGAGAAAGAACAAAAAGAGCTAAAAGACAAGGCGCTGAAAGAAAAAGAATTGAAGGAAAAAGAAAAGAAAGAGAAAGAGCGCAAAGAAAAAGAACTGAAGGACAAAGAAGCTAAAAAACTCCAAGAGCAAAAAGACGCTAAACCATCACCTGCTGATGTCAAAAAGCTAGAAGCCATGCGGCAAGAAAATATGAAGCGCATTGCTGGTATGGCAGGCGCCACGGGCGATGAGAATGCTACGGGCACCGCTCAGCGTTCCGCTGGGCCCTCAGATAGTTATGGTGGACGTATCCGTGGACGCATCAAACCCAACATCACATTTACCGAAGATATTGCGTCTAATGCGCCCGCCGAGGTAGAAGTGCGTTGCGCGCCTGATGGCACCATCGTAGGAAAAAAACTCATCAAATCTAGTGGCAATGCTGCATGGGACAATGCAGTTTTGAAGGCGATCGACAAAACTGAAATATTGCCACGCGATATCGATGGCCGTATTCACTCCCCCCTGGTGATCAGTTTCCGCCCTAAAGATTAAGTAGTGTTTCAGCGCTCGTTCACAGTTGATATTCTGAAAGTTTTGGCAGCTCAGTTGATTGTTTGGCATCACTTGGCAGCCTATGGCCCGATGACAGAATTGATTCAACGGCAATGGCCGCACCTTATTGAACACCTTTACTATGACGGACGTTTAGCCGTACAAATATTTTTGGTAGTTGCCGGGTTTTTAGCGGCTCAATCTGTGAATAACCGCCCTGTCACCCAATTTGCGTCGCCGATTTTTAAAAGGTATTTGCGCTTAACGCCCATTTACTTTTTAGTCATTTTGCTAATTTCATTAGCTGTTGCCTTGACACGGCCCACTATCCAATCTGAATGGCTCCCTGAACCTGTCACCTGGGGTGAATTAGGTGCGCACTTCTTTCTGCTGCATGCCATATTGAATATTCCAGCACTCTCGAGTGGCGTTTGGTATGTGGCCATCGATTTTCAGCTCTACGTGGTGCTGATCACGCTGGCCTACACCTTGCAAACTCCTAAAAACTGGATGCGCTTTGGTGGGCCACGTGTTTTATCCATCGGTGTAGCCATGGTCTGCGCCGCTTCTATGCTGTGGTTTAACCGATTTGAGTTGTATGACAACTGGGCGATTTACTTTTTTGGCGTCTATGGGCTCGGTGTACTTGCGGCATGGTCGAGGCGCTCACAATTTGATGCCATCATATTTTGGTGTGTTGTCACGATGGCTCTATGTGCTTTGTGGATAGACCCACGTACACGTTTAGCCCTGGCATTGATAACGGCCACTTGGTTGGCTATTCGCCCCAAAGGCACAGACCACTGGACGCCTATGAAACGGGTGCTGCACCGACTCTCTAACAGTGCCTATGCACAATTTTTATCGCACTTCGGCGTGATTGTGGTGTTTAGCTATATGTGGAAAGTTAGTCAGTTCAAAGGGGCATCGACGGCGCTAGGTATCAGCATCTTTGCTTGGTTATGCAGCATGGGCTTGGGTCTTTTCTTATACGAAAAAGCTGAATTGCCCATGCACCACTGGTTTACCCATCAATTTAAAAAGCTGTCTTTACGGCTCAAGTGATGGGTGCGCCATGCACAAAAGCAGGCAATCAACGCCACGACAACGGACGCTGCATAAATAGACGCCAGCCCAAAACTCTCACTCAGTACCCCCCCCAGAAGTGCACCTAGCACGCCGGGTATGCCATAGCCAATCGACGCATACAAAGCCTGTCCTCTGCCGCGCAAACGTCCTGGAAAGTGCTTGGTCAATATAGAAATGCACACCGTGTGATGGGTAGCAAAGGTAACAGCATGCAACATCTGGGCGATCCATAAAGCCCACAATGCATCCGCCCACCAAGTAGTCAAGCCCATACGCAGCACCATCACACATGCGCAAATAACCAACCACGCAGACAAACTAAACAGGGGAAGCCATCGGCTTTGCGTGAAGAACCACACGATTTCTGTGGCCACGGATACCGCCCACAAAATACCAATCATGGTTTTGCTGTAGCCCAATGCATCTAAGTACAAAGACAAAAAAACATAAATACCAATGTGCGCAAACACATGAAAAAACACCGTAGCAAAAAACCAGCGCACTTTGGCTTGTCTGAGCACACCAAGAACAGGTGGAGAGACTTCATCATGGTGCGCAACTTCACCATGCTTGGGTAACCACCAGACACTGACGTTCAGCGCAATCAAGGAACCTACGGCCCAAGTGGGAAAGCTCTCCATACCTTGGTGGTCAAACCAAGCACCAGCTACAAACACAGTGACTAAAAATCCAATAGAGCCCCATAACCGAATGCGCCCATAGCGCTTGGTATTGAAGTTGCCTTCGCTACTCACCCATTGCGCCAGGGCTGCTTCGCTCATGGGCATCATGGCGCTGGTGTGAATAAACATACAGAGCAACACCACTGCCAACCACAGCAAGCCGAACTGAAAAAACAAACCCATGGCGCATACCAAGGCAGCGCCTGCGCAATAACGCAATAGGTTGATACGGTCTGCGCTATGGTCACTCAACCAACCCCAACCGTAGGGCGCCAAGATGCGCGTCAAAGATTGAACAGCCGTGAGCAAGCCAATCGTGGTGATAGAAAGGCCCAAGGACTTGAGCCACAAAGGTAAATAGGGATTGAAGAAGCCGATGTGCGCAAAGTAACTGGCAGACAGCGCTGCAAACGGAAACAGCGTATTACGCCTTGACGGCTCTGAAGCTTCCACAGACGACACGTTTAAGCGATGCGTCCCGCGATGGCGGGCATATCCACATACACGTCACCGCATTGCGCGCGATGGCGCAAAGCATGGTCCATGACCACCAAAGCCAAAAGTGCCTCGGCGATGGGTGTGGCACGAATACCCACGCATGGGTCATGACGTCCTTTGGTCACCACCTCAACAGCTTGGCTCTTTTGGTCAATCGAATCACGCGGACTCACGATAGAACTGGTGGGCTTGATGGCAATGCTGACCTCAAGATCTTGCCCAGTGCTGATACCGCCCAACACACCACCGGCATGGTTGGTCGCAAAACCTTGCGGAGTGAGGGTATCGCCATGCATGGTGCCGCGGTGCGCGACGCTGGCAAAGCCAGAACCAATCTCAACACCTTTGACAGCATTCAAGCCCATCATGGCGTAAGCAATGTCTGCGTCTAATTTGTCATAAAGCGGTTGGCCCAAACCTACAGGCATACCAGTTGCCACAACACGAATACGTGCGCCGCATGAGTCGCCGGCTTTGCGCAAGCTGTCCATGTAATCTTCAAATACTTGCACGTCTGCACAGGGTGCATAAAAAGGGTTGTGGCCCACATGGTCCCAGCTCTCGAACGTAATGGGTAAATCGCCAAGCTGAGACATGCAGCCTTTGAATTGGGTGCCAAACTTTTCATGGAGCCATTTTTTGGCAACTGCACCAGCGGCAACCGTAGGCGCCGTCAAACGCGCAGATGAACGACCACCACCACGTGGATCGCGGATACCGAATTTTTGGAAATAGGTGTAGTCAGCGTGGCCTGGGCGGAAAGTCTGCAACAAGTTACCGTAGTCTTTGCTGCGTTGGTCGGTGTTTTGAATCAATAAGGCTATAGGCGTGCCCGTTGTTTTACCTTCATAAACACCCGAGAGAATTTGCACTTGGTCGGGTTCGTTGCGTTGGGTGACGTGGCGACTGGTGCCTGGACGACGCCTGTCTAAGTCGTGCTGAATATCAGCCTCTGTCAACGCCATGCCCGGTGGGCAGCCGTCAATCACGCAACCAATGGCGGGGCCATGGGATTCACCAAAGTTGGTGACGCAAAAAAGGGTTCCGAAGGTATTTCCACTCATAAGGCGCGATTATCCCATCCGCGCCTGAGAGAGCAATTAGCCTTTTGCCGACTGCGCTGCGGCCCCAGCATCTTCGCTAGGCCAGTCGCGGATATAGGCCTTGAGCATTTTGTTCTCGAAGTTATGGCTATCGAGCACAGCTTTGGCTACGTCGTAAAAGCTGATGACGCCTTTGAGTTTGCCGTTTTCAACAATCGGTATGTAGCGCGAGTGGCTCTCGACCATCATGTGGCGCACTTGGTCGATTTCGTGATCAGGCGTGCAAGTTAATGGATGGTCATCCATCGCACTGCTGACCTTGGAGTCACCCAAAGCACCGCCATGGCGATGCAAAGCCAAGATCACTTCACGAAAAGTCAACAAACCCACGAGGTTGCCATGTTCCATGACCAGCAAGGAGCCCATGTCTTTGGTTGCCATGGTGTTGACAGCATGAGAGAGTGACTCAGATGGGTCGATAGTGAATAAAGGGCTATCGCCCTTGACGCGCAAAATATCGCTGACTTTCATGGTGAACCTCCTCGCATGGATGTACCAATATAGCCCACAATGCGCTTTAAAAACCACTTCTTACACCCGAGGAAACCATGCCTGGCTATAACGACCCAAGTTTTGACACCCTTGCATTGCATGCAGGAGCGAGCCCAGACCCGACAACTGGCGCGCGCGCCACACCGATTCACCTCACCACATCTTTTGTATTTGAATCCAGTGACCATGCAGCTTCGCTATTCAATCTAGAGCGTGCAGGCCATGTCTACAGCCGCATCAGCAATCCCACCAATGCCGTGCTGGAACAACGCGTTGCAGCTTTGGAAGGTGGAATCGGTGCGATTACCACCGCTAGCGGACAAGCCGCCTTGCATTTGAGTGTGGCTACTTTGATGGGAGCAGGTTCACATATCGTCTCGAGCAGCGCTTTGTATGGTGGCTCGCACAATTTGTTGCACTACACCATGAGCCGTTTTGGGATTGAGACGACCTTTGTGCATCCACACGATATCGATGGTTGGAAAAAAGCGGTTCGGCCCAACACCAAATTGTTTTTTGGTGAGACGGTAGGTAACCCCGGTCTTGACGTGTTGGATATTCCAACCGTCTCCCAGATCGCGCACGAGGCGGGTGTGCCTTTGTTGGTCGATAGCACGTTGACATCGCCCTATTTACTTAAACCTTTTGATCTAGGTGCAGATTTGCTTTACCACTCCGCTACTAAATTTTTGAGCGGCCACGGCACGGTCATTGGTGGCGTTGTGGTGGACGCCGGTAGCTTTGATTGGGAGCGCAGCGGCAAGTTTCCTGAGTTGTCGCAAAGTTACGAAGGCTTTCACAACATGGTGTTTACTGAAGAAAGCACCGTTGGCGCATTTCTATTGCGTGCGCGCCGTGAAGGCTTGCGTGACTTTGGTGCTTGCATGAGCCCGCACAGTGCTTGGTTGATTTTGCAGGGCATTGAAACTTTGCCCTTACGTATGGAACGCCATATGTCGAACACCGAGAAAGTGGTGGAGTTTTTAGCCAGCCACCCGTTGGTGAGCCGTGTGGGTCATCCCTTGATGGAAAGCCACTCTAGCCACGCACTGGCGAAAAAACTATTGCGCTTTGGTCCACGTGGTGCTGGCTCGGTATTTAGCTTTGATATCAAAGGTTCACGTGAACAAGGACTCGCATTCATTGAGGCACTGAAACTTTTTAGCCATTTGGCTAATGTGGGGGACTGCCGTAGTTTGGTGATCCACCCCGCTAGTACTACGCACTTCAGGATGAGTGATGAAGCTTTGGTAAACGCTGGCATCGGTCCCGGCACCATTCGTTTGTCGATTGGTCTAGAAGACCCAGCAGATTTGATTGACGATTTAAAGCGTGCATTAAAAGCCGCTGAAAAAACTGGTGGCTCACCAGTGAAACCGGCATCTGCTTGAAAGGGATACGACTATGAAATTTTCTATCCCAACTCCAGACGGTCAATCTTATGAAGCCTATGCCTACACGGGGGGCAAGGCGTTTGATGCGAATAAACCCACCGTGGTGTTTATTCATGGCGTATTGCATGACCACAGTGTCTGGATTTTGCAAAGCCGCTATCTTGCGCACCATGGGTACAACGTATTAGCTGTTGACCTGCCAGGACACTGCCGAAGCGGCGGCGATGCGCCTGACAGCGTGGAGGCAGCGTCCGCTTTTATTGAAAAGCTATTGGATGCAGCGGGTATTGAAAAAGCTGCAGTGGTTGGGCACAGCTGGGGATCCCTGATCGCGCTAGAGACGGCGGGACGTTTGGGTGATCGCATCACGCACTTGGGACTCGTGGGTGTTGCGTTTCCTATGCCCGTCTCGTCTGCACTCATGGAAGCATCGCTGAATGAACCCATGAAGGCCCTGCAAATGGTGAATGTGTTTTCACGGGCCACCTTAAATGCGCCTCCGTCTGTGTTGGGCCCAGGCACTTGGGTATACGGCACCTCCATGGCACTGGGTCGCCGCGTTTTGGCTAGCAACACCAAGGTCAATGTCTTTCACAGAGGTTTCAAAGCCTGTGATTCGTACACAAATGGCATAGAAGCTATGCAGGCTGTGACGTGCCCTATTCTCTTTTTGCTTGGTAAACAAGACCAAATGACGCATCCCAAAGGCGCCAAGGGTTTGATAGATACCGCGCGTACCCTCAATAAAAAGTATCAAGTGGTAGAGCTATCCATGGGGCACCACCAAATGGGTGAAACACCTGAAGAAACATTACAAGCATTGAAAGAATTCTTGGGATAAACCGTTATTTTTTGGGTGTTACTTTTCATTTTTTGAGCAAAAGTTAAACCTGGTTTTTAGAAGACGCTTTAACTTCTAGTCTTTCAAAAACTCCTACATCGTTGTTGTCTTGTGGGCTTTTAAAGGCCTTCACCTTAGGTTAATAGTTTTTAGTATTTTCTAAAAATATTTAACAAAAGGTCTTGACACGATATGTATTTAAGAACATAATTTATGCCATCGAACTGGGAAGTGCTTTTGCACGATGCATTTACCGAAGAGCTTGAGCAGCTTGACGAGGGCTTGCAAGACGAGCTCTTCGCACACGCTAAGTTGCTAGCCAACTATGGGCCTCATCTGGGGCGACCGACAGTTGACACATTGAAAGGCTCGTCTTACTTCAATATGAAGGAGATGCGCTTTGGTTGGCGGCAAGAAGTGTGGCGAGTGGCATTTGCTTTTGACCCTCACAGACAAGCCATCTTGCTGGTTGGCGGCAATAAATGCGGCGTCAACCAAAGCCGTTTTTACAAGCGATTGATTGACGTTGCAGAGCAACGGTATCAAGAGCATTTGCAAAATTTAAACCAAACAAACATAAAGGAGTAGCGATATGACTAAAAAACTAAAAGACCTGTTGGTCAAATTACCTGTGCAACGCCAAGCTCGCATCGAGCGTCGCGCCCAAGAGCTGGCCACTCTCAAAGAACTTCGCACAACCGCCCAACAAACACAGACCGATATGGCGTTAGCACTTGGGGTTGGCCAAGACGCTATTTCACGCCTAGAAAAGCGAAGCGACATGCTTCTTTCTACGTTACGCCTCTATATCGAAAGCTTAGGAGGAAAACTGCAATTGGTTGCCCAATTCCCCGGTCGTCCCCCTGTCGTTCTTGATCACTTAGGGGTGAAAAAACCGTAACTAAATAACGTCGGCCAAACGCAATGTTTGCCATTGCGACCACAAGCGTTGGTTATGCGAACTTGGTTTCAAAAGCAAACGGGCCATCAAGGGCGCTAAATAGGCTTGCGATATATCTACCAACAAGATGAAGCGCGACTCACTTACTGCAAGGTGTGCCGAATCTGCTGATTCACTCAAACGTCCAATCCAATCCATGTCGACCAAAGTCGCCAGCACCTCATCGACTTGCAGTGGGTCTAACCGCAAATCGCTACACAACTGTAAAAGGCTCGCTCCGCGTGCTTCGCTGAGTCTGGCTTGGTTGAGATACTGCAAAACTTCCAAGGCTAATTCAAAACGCCAACCTGCAGTTCGTAAATCACGGGCTACGCCACTCAATAAGGTTGGTAAATTGGCAACGAACACCGCACCCATCAAAACGATGGTCCACGCTAAGTAAATCCACACAAACAAAATTGGTAAGGTTGCAAAAGCACCATAGACCATCGAATAGGTAGACATCTTTCCAAAGAAATAAGCCAACACATTGCGTGCAACGGTGATGGCCGCTACCACCCAAATGCCCCCCACTAAAGCGTGGCTCCAAGGTACTTGGGTGTAGGGAACGTAACGATAGAGCGCCGCAATACCCCAGACAAACAAGCCATATTCCAAGGAACTCAAAAGCCAACCTACGTTTCCGAAAGCGGCAGGTGAGAAATCTTGCGAGAAACTCACAAATTGTGTGGTCATCACAATACCAACACCCATCAATAGTGGCCCCAAAGTCAGCGCCGTCCAATACAACAACAACCTTTGTGCAAATGGCCTTCTTTTCTTCACGCGCCAAATCGCGTTGAGAGTGCGGTCAATGGTGAATACCAATGCCAGCGCAGAGAGTATCAATGCCGTCACACCTGCTGCGCCTAAGCGACTCGCTTTATTGGCGAATAGAGTCAGATAACCAAGAACTTGGCGTGAAATATTGTCTGGCACCAAGCTCTCCACCAATCGCTTTTGCACCACGGCCTGAAAGTCGCTGAATATAGGAAAGACTGTGAAAACAGCCAATGCCAAAGTCACAAAGGGGACTAATGCGATCAAGGTAGTGAAGGTCAAACTACCAGCCGTTTGACCTAGGCGGTCTTCACGAAAACGCAAAGCTACTACGCGCGCAGTGTTGGCCCAAGGAAATTGCGCCAAATGCGCCATGAATTTTTGAAGATGCGAGACAATCATGGACTACATCATGCCAGCATCTATGACCACTCTTCCTAATCATGTATCGCGCACACGCTTGCTCGCAGTCCTCAGTTTGACGGGCTTGATTGTCCTAGGACTGGTTTGGGAACTCTGGCTGGCGCCTCTTCGCCCCGGTGGCACTTTGTTAGCTCTAAAGGTTGTGCCCCTTTGCATTCCACTAGCCGGGCTCCTTAAAAACCGTATGTACACCTACCGCTGGGTTAGTTTGTTCATATGGTTATATTTCACAGAGGGTGTGGTCCGCGCATGGGGAGACGCTGCACCCAGTTGCTACTTTGCTTTTGCAGAAGTGGTGCTTTGCGTAGTTTTATTCATCGCTTGCGCATTGCACGTTCGCTTAAGATTTCAATCTATAGAAAATGTCTGATCACAATTCTTCTGCATTACTAGATGCCTTACGACTAGCCATTGGCTCGGCCAATGTTCTGGTGGACGGCGATTTGTCGAATTACGAACAAGACTGGCGCAAACGCTCACGCGGCAAAGCACTGGCTGTCGTGCGCCCCGCCAATACCGAAGAAGTCGTTGCTATTGTCAAAGCCTGTGCGCATGCCAAAGTGAGCATAGTGCCGCAGGGTGGAAATACTGGCTTGGTGGTGGGCTCCATTCCTGACAAGACGGGGTCCCAAGTAGTTTTGAGCATGCAGCGTATGCAGCGCTTGCGGAATGTAGATGCAGACAACCTCACCATCACCGTCGAAGCTGGTTGCACCTTGCAAAGTGTGCAAGACGCCGCTGAAGAAGCAGGCTACTTGTTTCCATTGAGCTTAGGCTCAGAAGGTAGTTGCACCATAGGCGGCAACTTAGGGACCAACGCGGGTGGCACACAAGTTGTGCGCTATGGCAATGCGCGTGAATTATGTTTAGGCCTAGAAGTAGTCACCGCATCGGGTGAAGTGATGCACGGCTTGAGCGGCTTGCGCAAAGACAACACCGGCTACGACTTGCGTAATTTGATGATTGGCAGCGAAGGCACCCTAGGCATCATCACCGCCGCCACGATGAAGCTCTTCCCGCAACCTGCGGCCACACTCACTGCTTGGGCAGCAGTGCCTACGGTCACTGCTGCGGTGAAGTTACTTGGTCTTGCACACCAACATTTAGGCGCAAGCCTGACAGGGTTCGAGATGATGAACCAGTATTCATTAGGCTTGGTGAACAAACACTTTGCGCAAATGCGTATTCCTTTGTGGAATGAAACGCCTTACTGCGTTTTGTTAGAGAACTCGGACACCGAATCACAAGAACATGCACGCGCGCGCTTTGAGCATTTACTAGAGGTCGCCATGGAAGAAGGTTGCGTCTCAGACGCAGTCGTAGCAGAGAACCTTTCGCAAGCGCGTAACTTCTGGCATATCCGCGAAAGTATCACCATGGCGCAAGCACAAGAGGGCCTGAATATCAAACACGATATTTCTTTGTCGGTTTCTTCGATTGCTGCGTTTGTAGAAAAAACCGATGCCCAATTAGCCCAAGAAATTCCCGGTGTGCGTTTGGTGAATTTCGGTCACTTGGGTGACGGAAATTTGCATTACAACGTCCAAGTTCCAGAGGGCAATGACAATGCGGCGTTTCTCAAAGACTACGAAGAACGGGTCAACCATTTGGTCTATGACGCAGTCAAAAATTTTGGCGGGTCCATCTCTGCTGAGCACGGAATTGGTAGCTTGAAAGTAGATACCCTTCCCCATTACAAAGACCCTACCGCTCTAGCACTGATGCGGCAAGTTAAACAAGCACTCGACCCCTTAGGAATTTTGAATCCTGGACGTGTGGTGCGTTAGCTTGGCCGCTTCGGCTGTTCGAGCCAAAGTGTTTAAACTCCACCACTTATTGAAAAACTGAATTGTTATGCGCCCCATCAGAAGCCAATACGAAGATTTCATGCGCCATGTCTACACACACGGCGTTGCCAAAACCGACCGCACGGGCACTGGTACTAGAAGCGTGTTTGGACACCAAATGCGCTTCGATTTGAACGAAGGCTTTCCGCTAGTCACCACCAAAAAAGTGCATCTGCGCTCCATCATTCAAGAGTTGCTGTGGTTCTTAACGGGATCGAGTAACAACAATTGGCTGAAAGAACGCGGCGTCAGCATTTGGGACGAGTGGGCACGCGAAGATGGCGACTTAGGCCCTGTGTACGGCGTGCAATGGCGCAGTTGGCCAACACCCGATGGCAAACATATCGACCAAATTTCAGAGCTAATCCAAACCCTCAAAACCAACCCCGACTCACGCCGCATGATTGTGAGCGCGTGGAATGTTGCCGAACTCAGCAAAATGGCGCTCATGCCTTGCCATGCTTTTTTTCAGTTTTATGTAGCACCTGCACAAAACGCAGGCGAAAAAGGCCGCTTGAGCTGTCAGCTTTACCAACGTAGTGCGGATATTTTTCTAGGGGTGCCTTTCAATATTGCTAGCTATGCATTACTCACGCATATGCTGGCACAGCAATGCAACTTAGAGGTGGGCGACTTCATTTGGACTGGCGGAGACTGTCATATCTATAGCAATCACCATGATCAAGTGGAGTTGCAACTCAGTCGCGCACCTTACGCCTATCCCACTTTGCATATTGCACGTCAACCCGCTTCTATTTTTGACTACGAATTTGAAGACTTTGAAGTACGTGACTACCAATGCCACGGTGCTATCAAAGCACCTGTCGCGGTCTAATGCCGCTACACATGATTTATGCGCGTGCGCGCAATGGCGTGATCGGCAAACAAGGCCAACTGCCTTGGCATTTGCCTGAAGACTTAGCGCACTTCAAGCGCGCCACCCTAGGACAACCTGTGGTGATGGGGCGTGTGACTTGGGAATCTTTGCCTGATAAATTTCGTCCACTTCCAGGTCGTAGCAACGTCGTCGTTTCAAGGCAAACCTCTTTCACTGCACCAGGTGCGCAAGTGGTCTCCTCATTAGAAGCCGCCATGGCGCTGTTTCCACCTATTGAAATCATTTGGTTAATTGGAGGTGCACAACTCTACGCACAGGGCTTGTCCATAGCATCGCAAATTGTTGTGACAGAGATCGACGCTGACTATGAAGGCGATGCATATGCACCCTTGCTTTCACCCAATGATTGGGCTGAAACGCACAGAACTTCGCATATCTCTGCACAAGGCCTTGCCTATCACTTGGTGACCTTGCAAAAAAGAAATACACACTAAATATGAAACTCGCCACTTGGAATGTGAACTCTTTAACCGTGCGACTCCCGCAGGTACTCGATTGGCTGGAGGCACAAAAACCAGAGGGCGGTATCGATGTGTTGGCGTTACAAGAAACTAAAACCACAGACGATAAATTTCCACGCGAAGCCATTGAATCAGCCGGCTACCAGGTCGCTTTTTTTGGGCAAAAAACTTATAACGGTGTGGCGTTGATTGCAACGCATCCTATCGAAGCAGTTGTCCACAACATACCGAATTTCGAAGACGAGATGGCGCGCGTGATCAGCGCCACTATCAATGGTGTTCGCGTGGTTGGCGCTTATTTTCCCAACGGTCAAGCACCTGATAGCGACAAGTTTATTTACAAAATGAAGTGGCTCACGGCTCTTAAAGAATGGCTGACATCTGAAATGCTGATACACCCAAAGTTAGTTTTGATGGGGGACTACAACATCACTTGGGACGATGCGGATGTGTGGGACCCGATAGCCTTAGCCGACACCATCCATTGCACCAAGGAAGAACGTGCCCATTTCAAAGCATTGCTAGATTTAGGCATGGTCGACGCATTCAGGTTATTTGACCAAGCCGAGAAAAGCTACTCTTGGTGGGACTACCGCGAATTTGCGTTTAGACGCAACCGAGGTTTGCGCATCGACCACATCTTGGTCTCCCACGCATTGAAGGACCAAGTGACTGCATGCGTGATCGATAAATTACCGAGAAAAAACGAGCGCCCCAGTGATCACACGCCAGTAGTGGTGACGCTCAGTTAAGCGCTTACTCTTCAATTCCTAGTTCTTGAATTTTGCGGGTGATCGTGTTGCGACCAATGCCGAGTTTTTGCGCTGCTTCGATGCGCCGTCCACGGGTATTGGCTAACGCAGTTTGAATCAACCGTGCTTCGACGCGATTGACCATAGCGTCCCACACATCGGTACGTCCTGCTACCAATAAGCGCATGGCCTCTGCTTCGAAGCCTTGCTCCCAATCCGCGCCCGGTAAATTGAGCACTACGGGGGACATTGTGGATGTAGCATTCGCCACTTGCGCGCCATCGTCGTGAATATGCGCGTAAGTTGCGTCGTCATCCATGACATGTTGCGCCAAAGGCCCTGATTCATTGGCAAGACCCAAAACTTCTGGCGGTAAATCTTTAGGCTCAATCACTTGGGCCGGCGCCATGACGGTGAGCCAATGGCAAATGTTCTCAAGTTGGCGTACGTTGCCAGGGAAATTAAATTGGTTCAAGCGAGACACCGCAGCATCGGAAATGCGCTTTGGCTCTACCCCTAATTGCTGGGCACTTTGTTGCAAAAAATGGCGCGTCAAAGTAGGGATGTCTTCTCTGCGTTCGCGCAACGCGGGTAAGCGCAAACGAATCACGTTTAAGCGGTGAAACAAGTCTTCACGAAACGCGCCTTCTTTGACGCGTCTCTCGAGGTCTTGGTGGGTGGCAGCAATCACACGTACATTGGCTTTGATGGCACTATGGCCGCCAACACGGTAGAAATTGCCGTCGCTGAGCACACGCAATAAACGGGTTTGCAAGTCGAACGGCATATCACCAATTTCGTCCAAGAAAAGCGTGCCGCCCTCCGCTTGTTCAAAACGCCCTCTTCTGGTGGCTTGTGCGCCTGTGAATGCACCGCGTTCGTGCCCAAACAATTCACTCTCTAGCAAATCTTTGGGAATAGCCGCTGTATTGATGGCGACAAAAGGCCCTTTGGTTCCGGTGTCACCGCGAGGAGAGTGTTTGTGCAAAGCACGCGCTACGAGTTCTTTGCCAGAACCACTCTCGCCAGTGATCATCACCGTGACATGGCTTTGGCTCAAACGTCCAATCGCACGAAACACATCTTGCATGGCAGGCGCTTGGCCCAGCATTTCTGGCGTTTCATCTTGCAAATCGCTTTGGGCTTGTTCGCGCTGGCTCTCGTCTACAGCTCTTCGAATCAACTCCACAGCTTTAGGTAAATCAAAAGGCTTGGGGAGGTATTCAAATGCACCGCCTTGAAAAGCCGATACCGCACTGTCTAAATCAGAAAACGCCGTCATGATGATGACGGGCAACATCGGCATGCGCTCTTTGACTTTGGTCAACAACTCCAAGCCAGAACCGCCTGGCATACGGATATCACTGACCAAAATTTGTGGTTGATCGTCTTCGCTTGCGCTGTCCAAAGCTTGCAGCACTTCACGCGGTGATGTGAAACTCCGCGTTGGCAAGTTTTCGCGCAACAAGGCCTTCTCCAGCACAAAGCGGATTGACTGGTCGTCATCAACTATCCAAATCGGTTTCATCTCAGCGCTACTTTCTTTTGTATCAAGTCAAGGGGATCACGATTCTGAAATCTGTCCGTCCTGGCTCGCTGTCACACTCAATCAGCCCATGGTGTTGCTGGACAAAGGTTTGGGCTAAATTGAGCCCCAACCCCGATCCACCATCTCGGCCTGATACCAGAGGGAAAAACAAGCGATCCTTGATTTCTTCTGGGACACCTGGCCCGTTGTCTATGACATGCAATTCCAGTGCCAACCTGTAGCGGTTTTTGCCAAAAGTGACTTGTCGGTTGATACGGCTTTTAAGGACAATTTGCGCATCTCCATCCACGATTCGCTCAGACAAGGCGTGGGCTGCGTTGTGCACGATATTGAGCACCGCTTGGATCAACTGCTCACGATCCCCCCGAATGTCTGGGATAGAGATGTCGTAATCGCGCACCACTTTCAGACCGCGCGGAAACTCAGCCAGTACCAAAGAGCGCACACGCTCGCACACCTCGTGGATATTCACATCCCCCACCACATGCGGGCGACGGTGTGGTGCCAAAAGACGATCCACCAAAAGTTGCAGCCGATCCGCCTCATGCACGATGACTTGGGTGTATTCCACCAAGTCGCGTCCTGCTACTTCCATCTGAAGCAACTGCGCCGCTCCACGAATACCACCAAGCGGGTTTTTAATTTCGTGGGCTAAGTTGCGGATGAGTTCTTTATTCGCCTGCGCTTGGTCAATTAAGCGGTCTTCACGCTCGAGACGCGCTTGTTGCTCAAGGGGCAGCAACTCGACCAGTACTTCGTTGTCGTTATCCGTCGGAGCAACGATCACATGCACTGGCAATGGTTCCGTCAAGGGTCTGTGCAAATAGGCGTCATAACGCATCACGGCAAAAGCGTTTCTTTGGGCACCTTTTAAAACACTCTCAAAACCAGCGGGCTTGACGAAGTGTTGCGACAGAGAATTGCCAACGATGTGGCGCTTCGATACACCCAGCACGTCTTCAAGCGCAGAGTTTGCAAAAACTACCTTGCCATCAACACGGACCACCGCGACCAAGGTAGCCAATAAGTCAAAGGCATGGGTGTAGGGATGCGAAGTCATGGTTTAGATGAAGCGGTAAAAAAAAGGACGGCTTGCGCCGTCCTTTCTCTGCAACAGCGTTGCGACCGATTACAGCGAGTAATACATGTCGTATTCAACGGGGTGCACGGCTTGACGGAAACGTGTGACTTCTTGCATTTTGAGTTCAATGTACGCATCGATCATGCTGTCGGTGAACACACCGCCTTTGGTCAAGAACGCGCGGTCTTTGTCCAAATACTCCAAAGCTTGGTCCAAGCTGTGGCACACGGTTGGCACCAACGCGTCTTCCTCAGGTGGCAAGTGGTAGAGGTCTTTGGTAGCGGCTTCACCGGGGTGAATTTTGTTTTCGATACCGTCCAAACCAGCCATCAGGAGAGCTGAGAAGCATAGGTAAGGATTGGCCATTGGATCTGGGAAACGTGCCTCAATGCGACGGCCTTTGTCAGACGCCACGTGAGGAATACGGATGGACGCAGAGCGGTTACGGCTTGAATATGCCAACTTCACTGGCGCTTCAAAACCAGGGACCAAACGCTTATAGCTGTTGGTCGTTGGGTTGGTGATCGCATTCAAAGCACGTGCGTGCTTGATGATGCCGCCGATGTAGAACAAAGCGGTATCGCTCAAACCAGCATAGCCTTTGCCTGCAAACAGGTTTTTGCCGTCTTTCCAAATGGACTGGTGCACGTGCATGCCTGAGCCGTTATCGCCCACCAAAGGTTTAGGCATGAAAGTAGCTGTTTTGCCGAAAGAGTGGGCCACGTTCCAGACCACATATTTCAGTTTTTGGGTCCAGTCAGCGCGCTCAACCAAAGTAGAGAACTTGGTACCGATTTCGTTTTGACCAGCGCCAGCCACTTCGTGGTGGAACACTTCAACAGGGATGCCCATTTCTTCCAAGATCAAAGACATCTCGGCGCGCATGTCTTGCATGCTGTCGACGGGAGGTACTGGGAAGTAGCCGCCCTTGACGGTCGGACGGTGGCCTTTGTTGCCGCCTTCCATCACTTTGTCGGAATTCCAAGGTGCTTCGTATTCATCGATCTTGAAGAAAGCACCGGACATGTCGTTGGCCCAACGCACGTCATCAAAGATGAAGAATTCTGGCTCTGGTCCAAAGTAGGCGGTATCGCCTAAACCGGAGGCCTTCAAGTAGGCTTCAGCGCGCTTGGCGATAGAACGTGGGTCGCGGTCATAAGACTTGCCGTCACCTGGCTCGAGCACATCGCAGCTCAAAACTAAGGTGGACTCTTGGAAGAAGGGATCGATGAAAGCTGACATCGCATCAGGCATTAACAACATATCAGAGGCTTCAATGCCTTTCCAACCAGCGATAGAAGAACCGTCGAATGCGTGGCCTTCTGTGAATTTTTCTTCATTGAACGCAGACACTGGCACGCTCACGTGCTGCTCTTTGCCTCGGGTATCGGTGAAACGGAAATCAACAAACTTGACTTCGTTGTCTTTCACCATCTTCATCACGTCTGCGACGGTCTTGGCCATTAGGCTCTCCTTCAGGGGTGGGTTGGTTATCTAAAAGTACGCTGTTACTCGAAGCATTATTTATGCCAGTGGGCGCTAAAAAAACGACCTACCAGCGATGGCTTCTTGGTGCTTATTTTGCCCTGACTTTGACCACGTTTCGCGCAACGGCATCAACTTCTCACCAAAACAGCGGATACATTCAAATGCATTATTATGGTGCATTCACCACATAAACGCACTAAATTGGTGATTATTTAGGATCGCACCAATTCGGGGCCAAATTTGAGGTCGAAGGCATTCAAACCTTTTAAAAGTTCTGGATAAGCCCGATCCACCAAAGAAGGCTCACCTTTGACGCCAAGTTCAATGTGGCGTCCGTATTCAGGATGGTCCACGCTGGGCAAACTAAATACCTTGATACCTTCAAACTCTTTTTCCATCTGCTCCATCAAGGGTGTCAGCATGGCTTCCATCGAACCCAAAACAATGATCGACTTTTCTACCCAAGCCGACTCAAGAAACAAGTCTTGGTAGTGGGTGTCTAGCACCCACTCGATCATGGGCCAAGCCATCACCGGAAAGCCTGGAACGAAATGCACCGCGCCACCGCCTGGTCCGCGGCAGGTGAATCCAGGAATCTTGTTGTAAGGGTTGGGAATGATCTCGGCCCCATTTGGAAACATGCCCATATTCAAACGGTGCACGTTATTGGGGTGCTCAGGTTCATAGGGCACGCCTTGCTCCTTGGCAATGTCTTTCATGCGCTCGCGGATAAATACTTCTGCTTCAGCATGCAGACTCAATTCCAGACCTAAAGCACGGCCTGCGCATTGGCGGGTGTGGTCGTCTGGCGTAGCGCCTATGCCGCCGCAAGAAAACACAATGCTGTTGCTAGTGAAGGCACGCTTTAAGGTGCGGGTGATGCGTTCAGGCGAGTCGCCCACGTAGTCGGCCCAATCGAGGCTCAAGCCTCGGGCGGCAAGGAGTTCAATGGCTTTAGGAAGGTGCTTATCAGCGCGTTTGCCGGAAAGGATTTCATCGCCAACGATGATCAGGCCAATTTCAGGGCGTGGGGGGTGAGTTGCTTGGTTCATCTGCCAATGCTAGCGCAGGTAAGGGCACAGAAGCGCCAACCACGACCGGGTTCGCCTCTGCACGCATGATCTCTAAAGCACCCAAGCTGTAATGGGTGAACCACAGGGCTGTGAAAGCAAATACCAAGGAATAAATCCAGATGGCCACAGGCACCAAAACCACAAATGCGGCTGCAAATAGAGCGCCTGAGGCCCAGACCATGCTGGGTAAAGCGCCTAAAAAGCCTGTGAGGACCCCAATTAAAAGCAGCGGCAAGCGGTGTTTGTGCCCGATCTCAATGCGTTCGTCACGGCTCGCGTGAGAGACCAAAGCATCGAACACCATCACGCGGTAGCTGAGCCATCCCCAAATAATGGGAGGCACGATGAACATCAAGGGTGGTACGACCCACAGTGGCAAGGAAATAACCATGGCCAGCATGGCCGAGAAAGTTGAAACGAGCGTCCAGACGATGCTGTTGACCACAGAGCCACCATGCCGCATTGCCAAATGGGCAAAACGGCGTTGCACCACCAGGCTGACCAAAGCGGGGCCCATCATCAGAGAAACCGCCAACAGAGAGAGCACTACCAAAATGGGCGTGATAGAGAAAATCACCACCAAAGGCACGAGAACACCCTGTAAATCAACGGCACCATGGGATTGCATCCAATCCATCATGCTTTGCATGACCTGCCAAGAAGCGAGAAATTCACTGACCCAGTCTTGGGTTGGCTGCCAATAAAAATACCCCCAACTCAGGGTCAGCACGAGCAACATGACCTGCGGCAACAAGGCCAAGGCCATGATGCGTGGCATGAAGCAATATGCCAGGGCGCGCCAAAGGGAATCGAAAAACAATCGCATGTAGAAAAGCATAACCCACCCAGTCAGGTGTGGCTAGACAATCCCAATGCAGAAAAGAGTCTTTTAATACCTAATATTTGTTGACTTATAAAACCTTTGCCGTAATCACGGCCTTCTGTCACTTGGTCACGTATCCCCGTGGCCTCAAATGTCGAGTCGAAATTGGCGGTTCTAAAAAGCACATCCCAACAAGGCAAAAGAACGCCAAAGTTATGCCCACCCAATACGGTTTGGCCTTTTGCGTTGAGACTTTCGTGCCCCAAACCAATCGCATGGTGCAGACGATGAAAACGTGGACTGACCCAGAGGCGCTCGCCAATACGCCCAAAACTCAATCGTAAGTTGGCATGCTGAAAGTTCTCGCTCAACTGCGTGAGAGCCACTACAGCAACAAACTGGCTTGGCGCAATGCCCACCAATTGCGCCACCACCACCCAAATCACGGCGCGAAGTAAGTCGTCGATCAAATGGTTGCGGTTGTCACTCCACTGCGTCATCTGGCGTTGTGAATGGTGGACAGCGTGCAAAGCCCACCACCAATTCCATTCGTGCTGAGCGCGGTGCATCCAGTAATTGACGAAATCAAACAGCACCAAATACAACACAAAACTCACGATGGGGCCATCGGTCACGCTAGGCCATAAGTCATCCAGATGAAAGGACCCAATGCCCGCAGCTCGCAAATGGCCCATGAGTTCGTCCATCAACGGATCGATACTAAAAAACAAAACCAATTGAAAAAGTCCTAGGCGATGTATCAGTGTGTAGAGCACATCGGTTCGGACAGCCGATGTATCGGTGATAACTTCAGCGGGACGCCAGCGCTGCAAGGGGCCAATCACCGTCAACATAACAGCTATTTGTAACAACCCGATCAACAACCACCCAGTGGCGTCATACACATTTTCTAGACGACTGGCCAAGCCCCAAGCAAAAGCCAAGGGCTGAAAAACCGTTTCAAACAAACCCTCTTGGGCGTTAGCAAAAAGATCGATCAGTGCGTCCATGCCGCGAATTGTGGATGTTCTTGCAAAGTAGCGAAGCAAAGGCCTTTGGATTTCAGGCCTTCGATTAAGGGCTCTAGCACCGCCGGTGCCCACGGATCTTTGCGCGACCAAATGCCTAGATGCGCCATCAATATGTCACCCGATTGAATTTTGCGAACCGCGTTTTGTAACAACTGCGCGTTGGGAAATTTATCGCTGGGTAGTTCATCGCCCAAAAACCCAGCATCAGCCCAGCCCACATGGCCAAAGCCGCATTGCTTGGCGGCAGCTAACAAAGACGGTGACGTCTTGCCACCTGGCGCGCGAAACAAAGACAAAGGTTTTTTGCCAGTGATTTCTTGCAAACGGGTGTTGGAGCGTTGAATTTCGGCGCAGTACTGCTTGGCATTCAAAACAGTGGAGACGCCTTTGTTAGGCCCAGCGCTCGGTTTCATTTTCCAACCCTCTGGCGCATGGTCGGCTTGCCAATACACATGGTCAAAGGTATGTGAAGCAAAAGCGTGGCCTTCTTCAGCGCGGGCACGCCACCAAGGTGCCCAGTGCTCACCTAAAGTGCCATCGCCCTCTTGGGTGGGTTCATTGGCAGCGAAGAAAGTAACTTTGACTTGCTGGCGTTTCAAAACATCTGCAATCAAAGGCGCGACGCCCATATGGCCTGTATCAAAAGTTAAATACACAGGCTTTGCGCAAAGCGCAAAAGCGTCTATGCACAAGCCCGTCAGAGCAAAAGTTAAAAGTGCGCGTTTAAAAACGCTTGGCATGGTCAAGCGTCCAAATACCGTGAGGCGATTTACCCACCTTGACTTGGCGAACCAATTGGCCAGTGGCGAGGTCAATCACACTCATCTTCTTGATCCAGCGGGATGACACCAAAAGCAACTTTCCGTCAGCTGTTACTTCCATGCAGTCAGGACCACCCGGGGCTTTGAACTGCGCGACCGACTGCAAGGTGGTCAAGTCAATTTTGTGGATGGTGTTGGCCACGCGGTTACTCACCAAAACGTGACGACCATCGCCCAAGGCACGAAATGCATGCGCACCTTCCCCAGTAGGAATTTTTTTAACCAATTTGGGTTGCGGCCCAGACACGTCAAAAACTTCGACACCATCCGAACCCGTCAAGCCAACCAGCAAGTATTTGTCATCCGCTGTGCCAAACACATCGGCCGGCATCTCACCGGTTTTGAAACGCCACTTGATGGTTTGGGTAGCTAAATCGACCGCGACCAATTCGTTGCTGTCTTGCATACTGGCATAGGCGATGGTGCTTTTGCTGTCTATCCAAATATGGCTTGGGGTTTTGCCCGAAGGAATACGCTTTGCCAGAGTCAGCTCGCTGCCATCCCAACGATAAATATCAATATGGTTCAAGCGGTTGGCAACTGTCACGAACCACTTCATATCAGGTGAAAAACGCAACTGATAAGGGTCTAAGGTTTTACGCACAACACGCTGCACTTGCGCAGTACGCGGATCGATAAAAGTCAAGGAATCACCGCCGGCATTGGCCACGATGACCGATTTTTCATCTGGCGTGAGATAGAGGTGGTGCGGTTCTTTGCCAGTTGGAATGCGTTGTGTCACTTCCCAAGTTTGGGGGTCTATCACGCTGACGTTTGCGTCTTGCGAATTGAGAACAAAAATAGGGTTGGCTGCAAGTGCTTGCCATCCATATAAAACAAGAACAAAAGCGAGAGTCAGTTTGGTAAGTGATTGCAACAAAATATGTCCTAAAAATTCTTGCCCTGAGTGTAACGAACCAGTGTTGCGCTAAGACCTAAAACACACAAAACACTGACCTATGTCACAGTGTTTTTGGCAGACAAGGCCTGAAGTTCATTAGGCGTAATCCAGCGCCATTGGCCAGGCGCTAAGTCTTGCGGCAAAGGCATGGCGCCAATTTGCGAACGGTGCAAGCCCACCACTGAATTTCCAACCGCTATCAACATGCGCTTAACTTGGTGGTACTTGCCTTCCGTCAAAGTCAAACACATATGGTTTTGAGAAACTGCTGTGCAGGCTGCGGCTTTGACAGGCTTGGGTGAGTCCTCCAACACCACACCTTCCAGCAATCGCTGCACTTGCTTATCGGTAATCGGTTCAGCAGTGGTTACTTCGTACACCTTAGCAACATGGTGACGCGGCGAACTCATTCGGTGGATCAATGGACCGTCGTCAGTGAGCACCAACATGCCCGTGGTGTCTTGGTCTAGTCGCCCCACCGCTTGCACCCCTTGCACCGCACTCTTTTGTGGCCGCTGGCGCAAAGGCGCAGGCAATAAGGTGTAGAGGCTAGGCCATGCCGATGGTTTGTGCGAACACTCGTAACCAGCAGGTTTGTGCAATAACACATAGGCTTTGGCGTGATAGGGCCACAACACACCTTGCACGCTAAATGGCATGGCCTCTTGCACGGTCATGTCATAAGTAGCGTCATCACACGTCGCCAACCCAAGCCCAAGGTCCACCTGCACATAGCCTTGCTGCACAAGCCCCGCACAAATACGCCGTGTCCCAAAGCCTTGTGAATAGAGAATGTCTTGCAACTGCATAGGGTGAATCCTAATGCGAGTCTCCTAGGTGAAAACTAGCGCTGTCTTGCAACCAACACTTTCTACAATGAAATTTTGAGTCAATAGCAACTATTGCCCTAGGAGTTAAACCATGCATCGCCGTCATTTTTTCCAAAACACCGCCATGGTCACCACAGGCGCTATCGCCGGTTGTGCCTTGCCTGGTTATGCGGACCACCAAGTCAAATCGCCTTTCAAGGTGCCTGCAACGCATATTCCTATCGTCGGCTCTGACGAGATGTTCCCAGTGCGGCGTATCTATTGCATTGGACGTAACTACGCAGCGCATTCACGTGAAATGGGGTCAGACCCCACACGCGAGCCACCGTTTTTCTTTCAAAAACCAACGGACGCTATTCAATATGTACAAGCTGGCACTGTGGCAGACCACCCCTATCCTTCGCTGACTAAAAACTACCACTATGAAGCAGAGCTTGTCGCCATGCTCGATAAAGGTGGTCGCAATATCCCAGTCGCTAAGGCACTCGAGTTGGTCTATGGCTACAGCCTAGGTCTTGATATGACGCGCCGCGACTTGCAACGCGCATTAGGTGACGAGAAAAAACCTTGGGAGATTGGTAAGAGTTTTGACAAATCCGCCCCTATTGGCGCGGTGCATAAAGTTGCGCAAACAGGACACTTCACGCAAGGCGATATTTGGTTGAAGGTCAATGGACAAACCAAACAAAAGGCTGATTTGAAACAAATGATTTGGTCTGTTGCAGAACAAATCTCCAAGTTATCTGAAGCGTTTGAACTCTTTCCTGGCGACATCATCTACTCAGGCACACCTGAGAATGTGGGTCCTGTTATTCGGGGTGATGTGATCGAGATGCACATAGACGGCCTACCCAATTTAAGCGTAAAAATTGTTTAAGAACACCATGCAACAGTATCTTTTTCTGCAAAAAATATGTGCGACTCTGTTGGCAATGTTTGTCGGCATGTCATGCTTTGCGCAATCAACTACTTCCACTAGTACAACCATCAAAATCATTGTGCCGTTCACGCCGGGTACTGGCATGGACACCATTGCCCGCACCATTCAACCGCGCCTAGCGGAGCGCACGGGTCAAACGGTATTGGTGCAAAACATGCCAGGCGCTAGTGGAAATATTGGCGCAGACTTTGTCGCGAAATCTGCCGCAGATGGCACCACCTTGTTGATGGGCGCCAACACCATGTTGATTGCGTCACAACTCTACAAAAACACACCGTTCAATCCCCTTAAAGATTTTGCACCGGTATCGATGTCGGCTTACGGCACCTTGATGTTGGTGGCGCACCCGAAAACAGACATCAAGTCCGTCAAAGATTTGGTGCGCGTAGCCACTGCCAAACCAGGATTCTTCACTTTCGGCTCCCCGGGTGTGGGCACCCCCCACCATATGGCAATGGAGTTGCTCAAACTCGAAACCAAAACCTTTATGTTGCACGTGCCCTACCGTGGCACTGCAGGATATACACAAGATTTGTTAGCGGGCGAATTGATGGTGGGATTTTTGCCCGTGCACGTAGCGCAGGGTTTTGTGAAGTCGGGCAAGCTCAATGCATTGGCCGTGGGTAGTACCAAGCGCCACCCAGTGGCCGCTGACGTTCCTACATTTTTAGAACTTGGTTACAAAGATATTGACGTGGACCTTTGGTACGCCTTCTTTGTGCCCACAAAAACTCCTAGCGCTACTGTTGCTAAATTACATGCCGACCTGAGTGTCATCATCCAGCAGCCCGCTGTCAAAGAAATTTTGGGTAAGGCTGGTTTAGACGCTAGCGCATCAACGCCAGAAGAACTTGCATCTATCGTGGCGAAAGACTATCCACGATGGGGTCGGGTGATTCAACTCAAAGGAATTACTGGCGAGTGATGCGTCATGAGTGCCATGTGAGTCATGAGCATCATATGCATCACGTCAACATATAGGTTGCAGCACGCACAATGGCCGCCGCATCCACTTGGAAATAGTTACGCAATGCAGCGCGCGTATCGCTGCGACCAAAACCATCTGTGCCCAGCGTTTTATAAGGTCTACTTTCAGGAATAAAAGCTCTCACACTTTCCGTTACCGCACAGACATAGTCTGAGGCAGCTATGACAGGGCCTTTGCTTTGTGACAAGAGATCTGTTAGATGCGCAGCGGTCTTAGTATCTGGGTCAGCGCAAGCGCGGCCATCACGCGCTAATTCACTCCAACTTGTCACGCTGATCACCTCAACGTCGATGCCTTGCGCCACTAAAAGCTTTGCTGCAATGAGCACCTCTAACAAGATGGCACCTGAACCCATCAGTGTCACGTGTTGTTTTGGACTGCCATTTTCGGTAGTAAATCTGGCAAAACTGTAAGCACCACGAAGCACTCCGTGGGTATTTTCTAGTGATACATCTGCATTTGCGTAGTTCTCATTCATCAAGGTGACGTAGTAGAAAACATCTACCTGCTGCTCCACCATCTCGCGCATTCCCGCATCCAAAATGATGGCTAGCTCACCTGCAAAAGCAGGGTCATAGGCTTTGCAATTGGGAATGGTTGCTGCTACCAGGTGGCTGCTGCCGTCTTGGTGCTGTAGGCCTTCTCCACCCAAAGTAGTTCTGCCAGATGTTGCCCCGAGCAAAAAGCCTCTGGCCCTTTGATCAGCCGCCGCCCATATGGCATCACCCACCCGCTGAAAACCAAACATCGAGTAGTAAATATAAAAAGGCAACATAGCAAAACCGTGCACGCTGTAACTTGTTGCAGCGGCGGTCCAACTTGCAAGCGCGCCCGCTTCGCTGATGCCTTCCTCCAAAATTTGGCCGTCTAGTGCTTCGCGGTAACTCAATACAGAACCGATATCTTCTGGCGCATAGTGCTGGCCCACGCTGCTGTAAATACCCACTTGTTTAAACAAGTTCGCCATTCCAAACGTTCGCGCCTCGTCGGCCACGATGGGCACTAAGCGCCGCCCCAAGACAGGGTCTTTCAATAAATTACCCAGCATGCGCACAAATGCCATGGTGGTACTCATTTCTTTACCGTCCGCAGAGATCGCAAACTGGGCATACGTTTCTAACCCGGGAACAGGCAGAGAAGCGCAATGCGTTTCGCGTTTGGGCATGCTGCCGCCCAAAGTTTGGCGGCGCTCCATCAAATACGCCATCTCCGCACTGTCAGGTGCAGGCTTAAAAAACGCCAGGCCTTTTGCTTGTTCATCTGTAAGTGGTAAGTCGAAACGATTTCGGTATTCGATCAACTCTTGTTCATCAAATTTTTTCTGGCTATGCGTTGTCATCTTGCCTTGACCCGCACTGCCCATGCCAAAACCTTTTTTGGTATGCGCCAAGATAACCACTGGCTGTCCCTCATGGGCTAAGGCAGCAGCATAGGCTGCATAGATCTTCACCACATCGTGACCACCCCGTTTTAAACGATCGATCTGCTCATCGGTCATGCCTTGGGCTAGTCGTTTCAAATCTTCGTTTTGCCCAAAGAAGTTGTCGCGGTTGTAGCGGCCGTTTTTAGCAGCAAATGTTTGCATTTGCCCATCTACTGTTTGGGCAAATGCCTTCAACAAAGCGCCAGTGGTGTCACGCGCAAACAAGCCATCCCAATCACTTCCCCAGACCAGTTTGATGACCTTCCAACCAGCGCCAGAAAATAATTTTTCTAACTCGTCAATGATCCGACCATTGCCTCGCACTGGACCGTCTAAGCGTTGCAAATTGCAATTCACCACCCACACCAAGTTATCTAATCGTTCACGCGCGGCCAAAGTTAAAGCGCTCATGCTTTCGGGTTCGTCCATTTCACCATCACCAAACACACCCCAGACCTTGCGGCCTTCACACTGCAACAAATTGCGGTAAGTCAAGTAACGCATAAAGCGAGCGTGATAAATCGAACTAATCGGCCCCAATCCCATAGACCCCGTGGGGAACTGCCAAAAATCTGGCATCAACCAAGGATGCGGATAACTCGACAGTCCACGCGCGCCGACTTTTTGTGCATTGATTTCTTGGCGGTAGTGCAACAAGTCATCTTCCGACAAACGTCCTTCTAAAAAAGCCCGTGCATAAACGCCTGGGGCACTGTGCGGTTGAAAAAATACCAAGTCGCCGCCCTGCTCTGGCGTACGTGCTTGAAAGAAATGGTGAAACCCTGTTTCAAACAAATCAGCGACGCTGGCATAACTGGCAATGTGCCCACCTAACTCACCATAGGCTTGGTTAGCACGCACCACCATCGCTAAAGCATTCCAACGCATGATGGAAGTTAAGCGTTCTTCAATTTGAATGTCACCGGGAAACTCTGGCTGCTCATCGACAGAAATGGTGTTGGCATAGGGCGTGTTGAGATCGGGTTGCCAACCAGTTCTGTGTTGCCGCGCCACAGCACTCAAGCTGTTGAGTATTTGGTTTACTCGGTCTGGCCCCTCATTGGCCAGCAGAGATAAAAAAGCATCTCGCCATTCAGCGGTTTCTTGGGGGTTGGCATCTTGGGCCCAGAGGGCGGGATCAAATGGTGCATTCATACCGAGCACTTTAATTGCCAAATCAAAAAATGTGCTATCAAATTACTCTATTTAAACCATTATTTAAAGCATAATATTCCGTATATATTAAATTCTCAGCATATGAATCTCGATAAAACAGATTTACGCATATTGGACCATTTACAGCGCGACGGCAGCTTGAGCAATGTCGAGCTTGCGCGAAAGATCGGCCTCTCACCCTCCCCCTGCCTTGCAAGGGTAAAAGCACTGGAGGCCGCAGGCGTGATTGAAAAATACGTGGCACTCGCCAACGCAAGTGCCCTGGGCTTAGGGCTCACCGTTTTTATTTCGATCAGTCTGAAAACGCAAAGCAAAGAAGCTTTGGCCGATTTCGAAACCCATATCGCCCAACACGACGAAGTGATGGAGTGCTATTTGATGACCGGCGACAGCGACTACCTGCTGCGCGTGGCAGTAAAAGACATTCAAGCATTAGAGAAATTTATATTGGAACAACTCTCACCCATTCCTGGCGTTGAAAAAATCAGGTCCAGCTTTGCACTCAAGCAAGTGCGCTATAAAACAGCCTTACCTCTTTTGATGAATGGATAGTGGCGCATATGCAAACCATGATGGGCATTGACTTGGGTGGCACCAAAATTGAAATTGCTTTGGTAGACGCCATACATGGCGTTGTTTACAAAGACAGAGTACCCACGCCCCAACACTCTTACAACGCCATATTGGATGCCATCAGTGTATTGGTAGATAAAACGGTCAGCCAGCAAAAAATAGAACGCCCTGCATCGATTGGTATTGGAATTCCAGGCTGCTTAGACCCAGCCACACAGTTGGTGCGTGGATCCAACACCGTGGTCATGAACGGCAAACCATTGCAAGTCGATTTGCAGCAACGCCTCGGACTTCAGATTCATCTGCAAAACGATGCCAACTGTTTAGCGGTGAGCGAAGCCGTCGACGGCGCTGCCAAAGGATGCTCCGTTGTATTTGCAGTCATTATTGGAACTGGCTGTGGTGGTGGCATTGCAATAGATGGCAAAGCCAGGACTGGTAAAAACGGTATTGCAGGTGAATGGGGACATAACCCATTGCCATGGCCAAGCGCAGATGAAATTCAAGTAGCGCCCTGCTGGTGTGGGCAAGTCGGCTGCCAAGAGACTTGGATCAGCGGCACGGCATTTGCGCTTGACCATGCACGCCATACGGGCGAAATAATCAAAGCTGAGCAAATCATTGCAAAGATGCGCGCAGGCGACTTAGCAGCTCAAGAAAGCTTCGGCCGATATGTCAATCGCTTAGCCCGCGCACTCGCAAGCGTGATGAACGTATTGGATCCTGATGCAATTGTGCTTGGCGGTGGAATGAGCAATGTCGATGAAATTTATCAGGCACTACCAAGTGAAATCATTCGCTATACCTTTACTAAACCCATTGCAACACCTGTTTTAAAAGCGATGCATGGAGACTCTTCTGGAGTCCGAGGTGCTGCTTGGTTAAGCAAATAAACGAATATGTCTACTAAATCACAAACCATCACACTTCTTGATTCCATCGCCCTTATAAATTCATCACATGCAGGCACTATCGTCGTTACGGGATCGCATGGTGGGCGATCAGCTGCAGGGTTTGTAGTCGAAATCAAGGAAAAACCATTGGCTGTCTTTTTTAACGACGCCGGAGGTGGAAAAGACAACGCAGGAAAAGTAGGCTTGGATATGCTTCAAGCTATTGGCGTGCCCGCCGCTTGCTACTCGCACATGTCAGCGCGAATAGGAGATGCACAGGATGGCCTAGACCATGGCGTTTTGACTGATTTAAATGGATTGGCAAAGCAGTCTGGAATCAAAATAGATATGCATGTTTTGCATGCGATTGACTGCATTCAAAAACAGTAAGTTCTAGGCTCACCTCTGACGCAAACCTGTCTTTTTATCAAACCAATGTAGTTGGTGATGGCTCGCAATAAGTTCTAAAGTGCCTCCGATTGCAGGCACCGCGGCGGCAACATCGGTGCGCACCACAATTTCCTCTTGACCGATCCTCGCGTAAACCAATCGCTCCGCCCCCAACATCTCCCATGCATAGACTTGCGCAACACAGCTGTAACCATCTATTACATCGCCTGATTGAGATGCATTTTTAATATGCAAATGCTCAGGACGAATTCCTAAAATCTTTCCTTCGTCAATGCCACTCACCTCACACAGCAAATTCATCGGCGGCGCACCAATAAAACCCGCGACAAACGTATTAGCGGGTCGGTTATAAACCTCTTCAGGGGTACCAAACTGCTGAACCCTTCCCTCGT
>JBBAOY010000011.1:0-50243 GCA_040401095.1 Limnohabitans sp. | reverse complement strand
GCAAGTTGCGCGCCAATAAGCCCCCAACGAGCTTTATTCCCGATTTCAAAACTAAGAGTGCCCCATGGCTGCTGACAAATCCAAAATCATCTACACCCTGACCGACGAAGCGCCGTATTTGGCAACACACGCTTTTTTACCCATCATTCGTACCTTTACAGCTCCTGCTGGCATCGATGTAGTGGAAAGCGATATTTCAGTAGCCGCCCGCATTTTGGGCGAGTTTCCAGAGTTTTTGACTGACGCACAAAAAGTACCTGACAACTTGGCTGAACTCGGTCGCATGACCCTCTTGCCTGACACCAACATCATCAAGCTACCGAACATCAGCGCCTCGGTGCACCAATTGGTGGGTTGCATCAAAGAATTGCAAGGCAAGGGCTATAAGCTCCCAGACTTTCCTGAAGATCCCAAAACCGACGAAGACAAAGCCATTCGCGCCCGCTATTCCAAATGTTTGGGTAGCGCTGTGAACCCTGTTTTGCGCGAAGGTAACTCGGACCGCCGCGCCCCTGCTGCTGTGAAGAACTACGCCCGCAAACGCCCCCACAGCATGGGCGAGTGGAGCATGGCTTCACGCACCCACGTAGCGCACATGAAGCATGGCGATTTCTACCACGGCGAAAAGTCGATGACGCTAGACAAAGCGCGCGAAGTCAAGATGGACCTTGTGACCAAGAGCGGCAAAACCATGGTGCTCAAGCCTCTGACCAAACTCCAGGCGGGCGAAATCATCGACAGCATGTACATGAGCAAAAAAGCGTTGTGCGATTTCTACGAAGAGCAATTCGAAGATGCCCGCAAAACCGGCATGATGCTCTCCTTGCACGTCAAGGCAACCATGATGAAGGTGTCGCACCCCATCGTCTTCGGCCACGCTGTGCGCATCTTCTATAAAGAAGCATTTGCTAAACACGGCAAACTGTTTGACAAACTTGGCGTCAACGTGAACAACGGTTTGGTGAATCTTTACGAAAAGTTGGACACTTTGCCCGCGGACCAGCATGACGAAGTCATCCGCGACCTGCACGCTTGTCACGAACACCGCCCTGAATTGGCGATGGTCGATTCCGCCAAAGGTATCTCGAATTTGCATGCGCCCAACGACGTGATCGTTGACGCGTCTATGCCCGCCATGATCCGCATCGGCGGCAAGATGTGGGGTGCGGATGGCAAGCCTAAAGATACCAAGGCTTTGATTCCAGAGAGCACCTTTGCGCGCATTTACCAAGAGGTCATCAACTTCTGTAAAACCAACGGCAACTTTGATCCCACCACGATGGGCACGGTGCCCAATGTTGGTTTGATGGCGCAGCAAGCTGAGGAATACGGTTCACACGACAAAACCTTTGAGATCTCAGAAGCCGGCGAAGCCCGCATTGTTGACATCGCCACTGGCGAAGTACTGTTGTCGCAAAACGTGGAAGAAGGCGATATCTGGCGCATGTGCCAAGTCAAAGACGCATCGATCCGCGATTGGGTGAAGTTGGCTGTTACCCGGGCCCGCAATTCAGGTATGCCTGCTGTGTTCTGGTTAGACCCCTACCGTCCGCATGAAAACGAGTTGATCAAAAAGGTCGAACTCTATTTAAAAGACCATGACACCACAGGCTTAGATATCCAACACCTGTCTCAAGTTCGCGCCATGCGCTACACCTTGGAGCGCGTGGTGCGTGGCATGGACACCATCTCGGTGACTGGCAATATCTTGCGTGACTATCTGACCGATTTGTTCCCCATCATGGAACTCGGCACCAGCGCCAAGATGCTCTCCATCGTGCCTTTGATGGCGGGTGGTGGCATGTACGAAACGGGCGCCGGCGGTTCTGCGCCTAAGCATGTCACGCAACTGGTAGAAGAAAACCATTTGCGCTGGGACTCACTCGGTGAATTCTTGGCATTGGCCGCCAGCGTGGAAGAGCTGGGTATCAAAACCAAAAATCCCAAAGCCCAAATTTTGGCCAAAACATTGGACGCCGCCACCGGCAAATTGTTGGACAACAACAAGAACCCTTCTACCAAAACCGGCGAGTTGGATAACCGTGGCAGTCAGTTTTATTTGGCGCTGTATTGGGCCCAAGAATTGGCCACGCAAACCGATGACAAAGATTTGCAAGCGCACTTCACCCCCTTGGCCAAAGCCTTGGCAGCGAACGAGCAAAAAATTGTGGATGAACTCAAGGCCGTTCAAGGGAAATCGGTGGACATCGGCGGTTACTACATGCCTGATCGAACCAAAGTGGTCGCTGTGATGCGACCCAGTGCCACGCTGAACGCCACCTTAGCAGCTGCGTAATTGTTAATACTCGGAATCGAATCTTCTTGTGACGAAACTGGGGTTGCTTTAGTAGAGGGCGGGGCGCACGCGATCCCGCAACTGCTATCGCACGCGCTTTACAGCCAAATCGCCATGCACCAAGCGTATGGCGGCGTTGTTCCCGAGTTAGCTAGCCGCGACCATATTCGCCGTGTGATTCCTTTGGCGCGCGAAGTCATGGAGGAGTCGCACAAAAATTTGTCAGATATTGACGTCGTTGCCTACACCCGCGGCCCAGGCTTGGCTGGCGCCTTGTTGGTGGGTGCAGGTGTGGCGTGTGCGCTTGGTGCGTCTTTACAAAAACCTGTGATGGGTGTCCACCACTTAGAGGGGCACTTGTTGTCGCCTTTTTTAAGTGCTGACCCACCCGAATTCCCGTTTGTAGCCTTGTTGGTGTCGGGAGGCCATACCCAGTTAATGCGCGTCGATGGTGTGGGGCAATATATTTTGTTGGGCGAGACGATTGATGACGCCGCCGGCGAAGCTTTCGATAAATCGGCCAAGCTTTTAGGGCTTGGTTACCCGGGTGGCCCTGCTTTGTCGAAGTTGGCGGAAGCGGGGGACCCAACTGCCTTTAAATTACCCCGTCCTTTATTGCACAGCGGCAATCTAGACTTTTCATTTGCAGGACTCAAAACTGCAGTGATGACCCAAGCAAAAAAACTAGGTGACGACTTGGACCTACGCAAGGCTGACCTGGCGGCATCGACAGAGGCAGCGATCGTAGAAGTTTTGTTGAAAAAATCTATGGCCGCCTTACAAGAATCGGGTCTACAAAGATTGGTGGTTGCCGGTGGTGTCGGTGCGAACCGCCATTTGCGCGTGCAACTCAACGCGGCGTGCGCCAAGCGAGGTGTACGGGTGCATTACCCCGAATTGCATTTGTGCACCGACAACGGCGCCATGATTGCAATGGCTGCGGCCATGCGTTTGCAAACGCAACCCATGCTGGCGCAGAAAAACTACAGCTTTGATGTCAAGCCGCGTTGGCCTTTGGCAGATCTGTCTTATCAAGTTGTTACCTAAGCTCTAAGCCTTTTACAAGTCCCATTTCTTAATTTCTTGAATACGGTGAAAACGCGCCAATAAGGTTTGTTTCCGCCTGTTGAATCTCCATTTTTGTGTATGCGTCTACTTAACAAAACCAAATTGCTATTGGCCTGTGCTCTTTTAACTTTTGGAATGGCACAAAGCGCTGCGCCGCCTCCCATCCAATTAGCCCTGATCGAAGGCCTCAGCGGTCCCTTTGGCAACACCGGCGAAGCCGTTTACCGAAACCTTCAATGGGCTGTTGAGCGCGTCAACCAGCGCGGCGGTGTGCATTTGCCAAATGGCGCACGCAAACTGGCCATCACCCGTTACGACAGTAAAAGCCAAACCGAAGAAGCTTTGAGCGCGTTGCGCAGTGCCATTGATGACGGCGCTGGGTTTGTTTTGCAAGGGAACAGTTCGGCCGTGGCAGCTGCGTTGGTCGACGCCCTCAACAAGCACAACGCGCGTGAGCCAGACAAGCGCATGTTGTTTTTGAATTACTCAGCCGTCGATCCTGCCTTGACCAACGAGCGCTGTAGCTTTTGGCACTTTCGTTTTGACGCCCATTCAGACATGCGTATGGCGGCATTGATGCAAGTGCTACAAAAAGACCGACAAGTCCACCGCATGTATTTGATCGGCCAAGACTACAGTTTTGGCCAAGCCGTGTTGCGCGAAGCCAAGCGCCAGTTGGCTTTGCAACGGCCAGACATTGCTTTGGTAGGTGAAGAATTACATCCCGTTGGCCGCGTCAAAGACTTTTTGCCCTACGCCACCAAGATCAAAGCGAGTGGGGCAGACGCGGTCATTACCGGTAACTGGGGAAATGACTTGAGTTTGCTCATCAAAGCAGCACGTGATGTGGGTTTTGAGGGTAAGTTCTACACCTTTTACGGCAACGCCTTGGGAGCGCCTGCAGCCATTGGCATGTCGGGCGTAGGCCGCGTATTGGCTGTGGCAGATTGGTTGCCTAACGTGCCAGGTAAAGCCTCGGCAGATTTTTACCGTGCGTTTCGGCAGCGGTTCCCCCAGCCCTCAGACGACTATGTCCACATGCGCATGCAGTTGATGGTCGAAGCGTTGGTGCAGGCGATAGAAACTGCCCAATCCGTCTCTGCTATTCCCGTTGCCATGGCTTTGGAGCGGGCCCAAATTCAAAAATTCGGCCAACGCGGCTTTATGCGGGCTTCCGACCACCAGTTTCAGCAGTCTTTGGTGGTTGGAATCATGGACCACCAAGGTGAACCAGGGGTCCCGTTTGATGTCGAAGGCTCTAGTTATGGCTTTCGGGTCATTAAAACCTTAAGCCCCGAGGCGGCGCAGTTGCCTAGCCAGTGCCAAATGCAAAGGCCGTAAATTTCGCGCCCTCTTGGGCGCGTCGCAGGGCCGTAAAGCCGGAAATTAACCAAAAATGCTATACTCTGCGGGCTTTGCTTTTGGGTAAAGCGCACGTTGGGCCAACTTCCACGGCCCAACGCAAGTCAAATATTTAAGGAAAAAACCATGCTGACTGCAAAAATTGCTGAAGTTGTCAAAGACAATGCGCGCGCCGCCAAAGACACAGGTAGCCCTGAAGTGCAAGTTGCACTTTTGACCGCCCGTATCAACGAACTCACCCCCCACTTCAAAACACACGCCAAAGACCACCACGGTCGCCGCGGTTTGTTGCGTATGGTGAGCCGTCGTCGCAAATTGCTTGACTACCTCAAGTCCAAAGACTTCGACCGTTACTCTTCGCTGATCACCAAACTTGGTCTGCGTAAGTAATCGGCTAAGCCCATGACAAACGCCTGAGTTATTTCCATAGCTCAGGCGTTTTGCACTTGTTGCACTTAGCGACATTCACTCTCGAAAGAACTCGAGGCGCAGATCGAAGCTGTGTCATTCCAAAAAAGAATGCTTTTCTGGAATGGCATCGTGTGCTGCACCGGGTTCCTCCCAAACCATAAGGAAGACACATGTCTATTTTTAATAAAGTTACCAAAACCTTTCAGTGGGGCCAGCATTCGGTCACCATGGAAACCGGCGAAATCGCCCGCCAATCGGGCGGCGCCGTCATCGTCAACATCGAAGACACCGTGGTGCTTGCCACCGTCGTGGCCTCGAAGTCAGCCAAGCCTGGCCAAGACTTTTTCCCCTTGACCGTCGACTACATCGAGAAAACATACGCCGCAGGCAAGATTCCTGGCAGCTTTTTCAAGCGGGAAGCCAAGCCCAGCGAGCACGAAACGCTGACGAGCCGTTTGATCGACCGTCCTATTCGCCCCTTGTTTCCAGAAGGCTTCTTCAACGAAGTCCACGTGGTGGTGCACACCTTGTCGCTCAACCCAGAAGTTGACTCTGACATCGCTGCCCTAATCGCCGTGTCCGCAGCTTTAGGTGTTTCAGGTATTCCGTTCAACGGCCCCATCGGTGCAGCCCGCGTGGGTTACATCAACGGCGAATACGTCTTGAACCCAGGCCAAACCCAACGCAAAGACAGCCAGATGGACCTAGTTGTCGCTGGTACCGAATCAGCAGTGTTGATGGTCGAGTCCGAAGCGCTCCAGTTATCTGAAGAGGTGATGTTGGGTGCTGTGGTCTTTGGCCACGAGCAAGGCAACATCGCGATCAACGCTATCCACGAACTCGTGCGTGACGCTGGCAAACCCGTCTGGGACTGGAAAGCCGCTGAAAAAGACGAGCCTTTGATCGCCAAAGTCGGTGCCCATGCCGACGAAAAACTCAAAGCTGCTTACCAAATTCGTAACAAGCAAGCGCGTACACAAGCTTGCCGTGAAGCCTATGCCCACACCATGACAGCATTGAAGGCTGATGGCGTCGAGTTTGATTCCGTCAAAGTCGAATCCATGTTGTTCGACATCGAAGCGCGCATCGTGCGAAGCCAAATTTTGGCGGGCGAGCCACGTATCGACGGTCGCGACACACGCACTGTACGTCCCATCGAAATCCGCAACAGCGTGTTGCCACGCACCCATGGCTCTGCTTTGTTCACGCGTGGAGAAACCCAAGCATTGGTGATCACCACCTTAGGTACCGAGCGCGATGCACAACGCATTGACGCATTGGCAGGCGAGTACGAAGACCGCTTCATGCTGCACTACAACATGCCTCCCTTTGCCACGGGCGAGGTCGGCCGCATGGGCAGCACCAAGCGCCGCGAAATTGGCCACGGCCGTTTGGCCAAGCGCGCTTTAGCCGCTGTGCTGCCAACTAAAGAAGAGTTCCCTTACACCATGCGCGTGGTGTCTGAAATCACAGAATCCAACGGTTCATCGTCGATGGCATCTGTCTGCGGCGGCTGTTTGTCCATGATGGATGCTGGCGTTCCTATGAAAGCACACGTGGCCGGTATCGCCATGGGCTTGATCAAAGAAGCCAACCGCTTCGCGGTCTTGACCGACATCTTGGGTGACGAAGATCATTTGGGCGACATGGACTTTAAAGTAGCCGGTACCACCAACGGCATTACCGCTTTGCAAATGGACATCAAGATCCAAGGCATTACCAAAGAAATCATGCAAGTCGCTTTGGCCCAAGCCAAAGAAGCGCGCATGCACATTTTGGAAAAAATGCAAGCCGCAATGGGCGAAGCCAAGACCGAAGTGTCTGACTTCGCGCCTAAGTTGTTCACCATGAAGATCAACCCCGAGAAGATCCGTGACGTGATCGGCAAAGGCGGCGCCACCATCCGTGCGCTGACCGAAGAAACCGGTACACAAATCAACATCGAAGAAGACGGCACCATCACGATCGCTGCAACAGACGGCGCCAAGGCGCAAGAAGCCAAGCGTCGCATCGAAGAGATCACGGCTGAAGTTGAAATCGGCAAAGTCTATGAAGGCCCGATCACCAAGATCTTAGACTTCGGTGCTTTGGTTAACTTGTTGCCTGGCAAAGACGGTTTGTTGCACATCAGCCAAATCAGCCACGAGCGTATTGGCAAGGTCACAGATGTCTTGGCAGAAGGCCAAATCGTGCGTGTCAAAGTGCTCGAGACCGATGAAAAAGGTCGCGTCAAGTTGTCTATGAAAGCTTTGATGGAGCGTCCTGAAGCAGCTCCTGCACAAGACCATGGACATGGCGGCGACCACGATGGCCACAACCATGACCACGGCAACCACGGCCATGACCACAAAGACGGCGACCACTCACATTGATTTTTGAGTGACAACATGATGCGCAAGTTGATAGTCGGCAACTGGAAAATGAATGGCAACCTAGCTGCCAATCAGGCTCTGTTGTCTGGCATTCAAATTGGCTTGCCGTCTGCGTTGGGCAGCAAACATGCAGATGTTGCGGTGTGTGTACCTGCTATCTATGCGGCGCAAGTGCAGCAACTCGTGCACAACACGGGTGTTGCGCTTGGTGTGCAAGATGTATCGGTCCATGCGCAAGGCGCATACACCGGTGAAACCTCCGCTGCCATGCTGAAAGATTTTGGTGTGCGTTACGCCATCGTTGGCCATTCGGAGCGTCGTCAACACCATGGCGAGTCAGACGAACAAGTCGCATTGAAGGCCAAAAGTGCATTGTCATCAGGCATCACCCCCATTGTGTGTGTGGGTGAAACTTTGGCTGAGCGTGAAGCAGGGCAAACAGAGCATGTTGTCAAACGTCAACTCGCTGCGGTGATCCATACCAATGGGCATTGCATCAGCGAAATCGTTTTGGCCTATGAGCCTGTGTGGGCGATTGGTACAGGTAAGACTGCTTCGCCGCAAGAGGCCCAAGCTGTTCATGCGGTGTTGCGTGCGCAATTGCAAGCGGCTAGCGAGCACGCACAGCGGGTGAAGATTCTTTATGGTGGCAGCATGAACGCTGCCAATGCATCAGATTTACTGGCGCAAGCAGATATTGACGGTGGATTGATTGGTGGTGCGGCTTTGAAGCCTGCAGACTTTTTAACCATCATCGCGGCTGCTGCGCGTTGAGATAGATTTATTTTTCGGAGTTCCTATGGAATTGGTTCTAAATATTATTCAATTGCTTCAACTTTTGTCTGCCTTAGCCATGATCGGTTTGATCTTGGTGCAACACGGCAAAGGCGCAGATATGGGTGCCGCCTTTGGAAGCGGAAGTTCCGGTAGTTTGTTTGGTGCTAGCGGAGGTGCTAATTTCTTGTCACGTACCACCGGCGTTTTGGCCACGGTATTTTTTGTGTGTACTTTAGGTTTGGCCTACTTTGGTAATTTGCGCCCAGCAACGGGTGGAAGCGTGCTTGAAAATGCCGTAGTGGCGCCAGTTTCTGGTGATGCGGCGAGTGCTGTTCCCGCTCCTGCGGTGGCACCTGCTTCTGGTGCAGCACAAATCCCTACAAAGTAATTAGTAAGTAAGCGTAAATGCGGGTTCCCTAGGGGGAACTGCAATTTTTTTCAGGGTAAACTCTGATTCTGTTCAGGTGGCGTTATCCCTCTTCGCTTCATGAAAAGCATCCCAAGGCCGTCGTGGTGAAATTGGTAGACACGCTATCTTGAGGGGGTAGTGGCGAAAGCTGTGCGAGTTCGAGTCTCGCCGACGGCACCATGGATAGAGTTAGTCCAAACGCGAGATCGCGATGAGCTTAGAGCAATACCTCCCCGTTCTTTTATTTATTCTTGTCGGTTTAGCCATCGGTGTGGCGCCACAAGTTATTGGTTTTATCTTGGGCCCTAATCGCCCAGATCCCGCCAAAAACTCCCCTTACGAATGCGGCTTCGAAGCCTTTGAAGACGCGCGCATGAAGTTCGACGTGCGCTACTACCTGATTGCCATTTTGTTCATCTTGTTCGATTTGGAAATTGCATTTTTATTTCCTTGGGCTGTTGCGCTCAAAGAAATCGGTTTCATTGGTTTTATCGACATGATGATCTTCCTTGCCATTCTTGTGTTGGGCTTTGCCTACATGTGGATCAAGGGAGCGCTGGATTGGGAATAAGGAAGTTGCATGTCAATTGAAGGCGTTTTCAAAGAAGGCTTTATCACCACCTCGTATGACTCGGTGGTGAACTGGGCCAAAACAGGTTCCTTGTGGCCTATGACGTTTGGCTTGGCTTGCTGTGCGGTCGAGATGATGCATGCTGGTGCAGCACGCTACGACATCGACCGCTTTGGTATGTTGTTTCGTCCTAGCCCACGTCAGTCTGACTTGATGATCGTGGCTGGCACCTTGTGCAACAAGATGGCGCCTGCTTTACGCAAGGTGTATGACCAAATGTCTGAGCCACGTTGGGTCTTGTCTATGGGCTCTTGTGCCAATGGCGGGGGCTATTACCACTACAGCTATTCCGTCGTGCGTGGTTGTGACCGCGTAGTACCTGTCGATGTGTATGTGCCAGGTTGTCCGCCCACTGCAGAAGCATTGCTCTACGGCATCTTGCAATTGCAGAGCAAGATTCGCCGCGAAAACACCATTGCCCGCTGAACGGAAAACACCATGAGCCATTCCATTCAGACCCTAGAGGCCGCACTGCATGAGGTGCTGGGCGACAAAATTCAACGCTTGGACTCTGCCTTGGGCGAACTCACGCTCACACTAGCACCAGCCAACTACCACGCTGTAGCGCAAATATTGCGCGACGATGCGCGCTTAGGTTTTGAGCAATTGGTCGATCTGTGTGGATTAGATTATTCGCAATACAAAGACGGTGCGCATTCCAAATTCACCGACGCCCCACGCTTTGCAGTCGTCTGCCATTTGTTGTCGATTGCGCATAACTGGCGCTTGCGTGTGCGCAGTTTTGTGGCGAGTGATGACGTGCCTGTCATTGCATCTGTCAATGACCTTTGGAATTCCGCCAACTGGTTTGAGCGCGAAGCCTTTGATTTGTTTGGCATCGTCTTTGAAGGCCATTTGGATTTGCGCCGCATCTTGACCGACTATGGTTTTATTGGCCATCCATTCCGTAAAGATTTCCCCACATCAGGTCACGTGGAAATGCGTTACGACGCAGAACAAAAACGTGTGATCTACCAACCCGTCACGATCGAGCCGCGTGAAATCACGCCGCGCATCATCCGTGAAGACAACTATGGCGGCATCCACTGATCATGGCCGATATCAAAAACTACACCCTCAATTTAGGCCCTCAGCATCCAGCCGCCCACGGCGTATTGCGCTTGGTATTGGAGTTGGACGGCGAAGTCGTGCAACGCGCAGACCCCCACATTGGCTTGTTGCACCGCGCGACTGAAAAGCTGGCTGAGAGCAAAACCTATATCCAATCGTTGCCCTATATGGACCGTCTCGACTATGTGTCGATGATGTGTAACGAACACGCCTACTGCTTAGCCATTGAGAAAATGATGGGCCTAGAAGTGCCTATCCGCGCGCAGTACATCCGCGTGATGTATGCCGAAATCACCCGTTTGTTAAACCACTTGCTGTGGCTCGGTTGCCATGGCTTTGATTGTGGCGCGATGAATATCTTGATTTATTGCTTCCGCGAGCGTGAAGACTTGTTCGATATGTACGAAGCGGTTTCTGGCGCACGCATGCATGCAGCCTATTTCCGCCCAGGCGGTGTCTACCGCGATTTGCCTGACACCATGCCGCAATACAAGGCCAACAAAATTCGTAATGCCAAAGCCATGGCGCGTTTGAACGAAAACCGCCAAGGCTCTTTGCTCAATTTCATCGATGACTTCACACAACGCTTCCCTAAGTTGGTCGACGAATACGAAACCTTGCTCACCGACAACCGCATCTGGAAACAACGCTTGGTCGATGTCGGCATCGTCACCCCAGAGCGCGCTAAAAATTTAGGATTTACCGGTGCCATGCTGCGTGGTTCTGGCGTCGCATGGGATTTGCGCAAGCACCAACCTTACGATGTTTATGACCGCATGGATTTCGATATCCCTGTCGGCAAAACCGGTGACTGCTACGACCGCTATTTGGTGCGTGTCGAAGAAATGCGCCAATCCAACCGCATCATCAAACAGTGCGTCGATTGGTTGCGCGTCAACCCAGGTCCTGTGATCACCGACAACCATAAAGTGGCGGCGCCTAGCCGCGAGGGCATGAAGTCCAACATGGAAGAGTTGATCCACCATTTCAAACTCTTTACCGAAGGATTCCATGTGCCTGAAGGCGAGGCGTATGCCGCGGTCGAGCACCCTAAAGGTGAGTTTGGTATTTACTTAGTGAGCGACGGTGCTAACAAGCCCTATCGTTTGAAGATCCGTGCGCCTGGTTTTGTCCATTTGGCTGCTATGGACGAAATGGCCCGCGGCCACATGATTGCTGACACCGTGGCGGTGATAGGCACGATGGACATTGTGTTCGGGGAAATTGACCGATGAGTTCTGACACCACCCTCCACAGCGCCCTGCTGTCTGATGCGACGCTTGCACGTTTTGATCGTGAAGTCGCTAAATACCCCGATGACCAAAAACAATCTGCGGTCATGGCTTGTTTGGCTATCGTGCAACAAGAGCAAGGCTTTGTAAGTGCAGATAGTGAACGTGCGATCGCTACCCATCTAGACATGGCGCCAATGGCGGTGCACGAAGTCAGCACGTTCTACAACATGTATAACTTGCAACCCGTGGGCAAGTACAAGATCAATGTGTGCACCAACTTGCCATGCCAATTGCGCCATGGACAAGCTGCGCTTGAATACATGTGCAAAAAGCTTGGCGTTGAATTAGGTGGAACCACCTCTGACGGCATGTTCACTGTGCAACCTGGTGAATGCATGGGTGCTTGCGCTGATGCGCCTGTGTTGTTGGTGAATGACCGCAATATGTGCAGCTATATGAGCCACGACAAAATCGATCAATTGATCGATGTTTTGCGTGCGGTGAAAGAATAACGATGAACCTCGAGCAAGTCCTCTCTCAATTTCATACCGATGCATTGGAAACCTGTTTCCATGGTCGCCATTTGGGCCCTCAAATCTTGGCAGATTTGAATGGTAAAAATTGGTCCATCAAAGATTACGAAGCACGCGGTGGCTACCAAGCCTTGCGCAAAATATTAGGCAAAGATGGTGGCGAAGGTCTCACCCAAGACCAAGTGATCGCCACCGTCAAAGAGTCTGGTTTGCGTGGACGTGGTGGTGCTGGCTTTCCAACAGGCTTGAAGTGGAGCTTCATGCCCCGCCAATTCCCAGGCCAAAAATATTTGGTGTGTAACTCCGACGAAGGCGAGCCGGGTACTTGCAAAGACCGCGAGATCTTGCAACACAACCCGCATATCGTGATTGAAGGTATGGCGATTGCGGCTTATGCCATGGGCATCAGCGTGGGCTACAACTACATCCACGGTGAAATTTTCGAAAGCTACGAGCGCTTTGAAGCCGCACTAGAAGAGGCGCGTGCTGCAGGCTTCTTGGGCGACAACATCATGGGTTCGAGCTTTTCATTTCAGCTGCATGCAACCCATGGCTTTGGTGCTTACATCTGCGGTGAAGAAACAGCCTTGCTCGAATCACTAGAAGGTAAAAAAGGCCAGCCCCGTTTCAAACCACCTTTTCCTGCCAGTTACGGTTTGTATGGCAAGCCCACCACCATCAACAACACCGAAACATTTGCTGCGGTGCCTTGGATTATTCGTAATGGTGGTCCAGCGTATTTGGAATGCGGCAAGCCCAACAACGGCGGCACCAAAATTTTCTCGATCGGTGGCGACGTAGAACGCCCTGGAAACTATGAAATTCCGCTCGGCACATCCTTTCCCAAGTTATTAGAACTCGCTGGCGGTGTGCGCGCAGGGCGCCAACTGAAAGCAGTGATTCCTGGCGGATCGTCTGCGCCTGTGTTGCCAGCGGCCATCATGATGGACATCACCATGGACTACGACTCGATTGCCAAAGCAGGATCGATGTTGGGTTCAGGCGCGGTCATCGTCATGGATGACTCGCGTTGCATGGTCAAGAGCTTGCAACGCTTGAGCTACTTTTATATGCACGAGTCATGCGGCCAATGCACGCCATGCCGCGAAGGTACAGGTTGGTTGTGGCGCATGGTCGATCGACTCGAGCGCGGCGAAGGCCGTCCTAGCGATATGGACTTGCTCGACAACGTCGCAGAAAACATCATGGGCCGCACAATTTGCGCCTTGGGTGACGCCGCCGCCATGCCAGTGCGCGGCATGCTGAAACATTTCAGACCTGAATTTGAACACCACATCACGCACAAGACCTGCATGGTCCCGGCGTACGTTTGACGGAAAAGTGCCATGATTGAAATCGAACTCGACGGTAACAAAGTGGAAGTCCAAGAGGGCTGCATGATCATGCATGCGGCTGAAAAAGCCGGCACCTACATTCCGCACTTTTGTTATCACAAGAAACTCAGCATCGCCGCCAACTGCCGCATGTGTTTGGTCGATGTAGAAAAAGCTCCCAAGCCCATGCCTGCATGCGCAACACCTGTGACCCAAGGCATGGTGGTACGAACTAAGAGCGAAAAGGCAATCAAAGCCCAAAAGTCAGTGATGGAGTTTTTGCTCATCAACCATCCACTCGATTGCCCGATTTGCGACCAAGGCGGTGAATGCCAGTTGCAAGATTTGGCGGTGGGCTACGGTGGTTCTACTTCGCGTTACGAAGAAGAAAAACGCGTGGTGTTCCACAAAGATGCGGGCCCACTCATCAGCATGGAAGAGATGAGCCGTTGCATCCATTGCACCCGTTGCGTGCGCTTTGGACAAGAAGTGGCCGGCATCATGGAGCTTGGCATGTCGCACCGTGGTGAACATGCAGAGATCGAAACCTTCGTTGGCCAGTCAGTCGATTCAGAACTGTCTGGCAACATGATTGACATCTGCCCTGTAGGCGCGTTGACCAGCAAACCTTTCCGCTATAGCGCACGCACTTGGGAATTAGGCCGTCGCAAATCGATTAGCCCCCACGATGCAACCGGTGCCAACTTGGTGGTGCAAGTTAAAAACAACAAAGTTTTGCGTGTAGTGCCTCTAGAAAACGAAGACGTCAACGAGTGCTGGATTTCAGACCGCGACCGTTTCAGCTATGAAGCACTCGATAGCCAAGACCGTCTCACGGCCCCCATGCTCAAACAGGGCGGCGAGTGGAAAACCGTGGATTGGCAAACTGCCTTGGAATATGTGGCCAATGGCTTGCAAGGTGTGAAGTCTCAATACGGTGCTGAGTTCATCGGCACCTTGGCTAGTCCACACAGCACCACAGAAGAGTTGTATTTGGCCGCCGCTTTGATGCGCGGCTTAGGTAGTCAAAACATAGATGCACGTTTGCGTGCATCAGACTTTCACCACAACAACACCGCGCGTTGGTTAGGAACTTCTATTGCCTCTTTAAGTACTTTGCAACGTGCTTTGGTCATTGGATCCAACGTCCGCAAAGACCAACCTTTGTTGGCTTTGCGTTTGCGCCATGCAGTGCGCCACGGTGCTAAGTTGCATGCGATCAATGAAGTCGCTTTTGATTGGGCGATGCCAGTGGCCACGCAGATGGTGGTTGACTCAGCCGATTGGGCGCAAGCATTGGCCGATGTGGCTGCTGCTGTGGCGCAACTCAACGGTGCAACGGCACCTGTGGCTGGCAATGCAAGCAACCCACAAGCACAAGCGATTGCCAAATCTTTGCACAGCGGTGATCGCAAAGCCATTTTGTTGGGCAATGCAGCTGCGCACCATTCCAAAGCGTCTAGCTTGCTGGTCTTGGCCAACTGGATAGGCGCACAAACAGGTGCCACGGTTGGTTATTTAGGTGAAGCCGCTAATACAGTGGGTGCCCAAGTGGTTGGCGCAGTTCCATCGCACGGTGGACAAAACGCTGCGCAAATGGCGCGTGGTGGTTTGAAAGCAGCGCTGCTTTTGCATACTGAGCCACATTCCGATATGGCGCATGGCGCCGCTGCTGTCAAAGCATTAGAAAAAGCAGAGATGGTGGTGACACTTTCTGCATTCAAAACGAATATGGCATTTAGCGATGTGCTCTTGCCTATCGCGCCATTCACGGAAACTGCCGGAACATTTATCAACTCGGAAGGCCGCGCACAAAGCTTCCATGGTGTTGTCAAACCTTTGGGTGAAACGCGTCCTGCATGGAAAGTGTTGCGCGTCTTGGGCACCATGCTCCACGTGCCCGGTTTTGAGTTTGAGACGATCGAAGAAGTGCGCGCCAAAGCTATACCTGCCAACATCGCGTCGCGTTTATCCAATGCCTGTGATGCCGTAATCGACATAACGCCTGCAACTGACAAACCTGAAGTGGCATCTATTTACCAACTAGACAGTCTGGTACGTCGTGCACCCTCGTTGCAACTAACCGCCGATGCCAAAGCGGGGAGTACCGCTTAATGGTTGACCTGATCTACAACACTGGCTTTCAGTTAAGCACCCATTTCTTTTGGGTGACTTATGCATGGCCCGTGCTCTGGACATTGATGAAGATCGTGGCTGTCTTGCTGCCCTTGCTTTTGTGTGTGGCATACCTGACTTTGTGGGAACGCAAAGCCATTGGTTACACCCAAATTCGCAAAGGCCCTAACCGCACTGGCCCCGGTGGCATGTTGCAGCCAATCGCTGACGCTTTGAAGTTGATGACCAAAGAAATCATCATCCCTGCTAAAGCGACCACAGGTTTGTTTTTATTAGGTCCCATCATGACCATCATGCCTGCGCTGGCAGCTTGGGCGGTCGTGCCATTTGGGCCTGATGTGGCTTTGGCCAATGTCAATGCAGGCCTTTTGTTTTTGATGGCGATTACTTCCTTGGAGGTTTACGGCGTCATCATCGCGGGTTGGGCGTCTAACTCCAAATATGCTTTCTTAGGTGCGATGCGTGCATCGGCGCAAATGGTGAGCTATGAAATCGCGATGGGCTTTTGCTTTGTGATTGTGTTGATGGTCTCCAACAGCCTCAATATGAGCGACATCGTGATGGGGCAAGCCAAAGGCAATATGGCGGATCTTGGTTTGAACTTCTTGTCTTGGAACTGGTTGTCTTTGTTGCCGATATTTGTTGTTTACTTCATCTCTGGCTTGGCAGAAACCAACCGCCATCCGTTCGATGTGGTCGAAGGAGAGTCTGAAATTGTGGCGGGCCACATGATTGAATACTCCGGCATGGCGTTTGCCATGTTCTTCTTGGCGGAATACGCCAACATGATTTTGGTATCCGTGTTGACCGTCGTCATGTTTTTGGGTGGATGGTTGTCGCCGATAGATAACGCGCTATTCAATATGGTGCCTGGTTGGATATGGTTAGGACTCAAAACATTTGTAGTGGTCACCATGTTCTTGTGGGTACGCGCCACTTTCCCGCGTTACCGCTACGACCAAATCATGCGTTTGGGTTGGAAGATTTTTATCCCCGTCACCCTTGTTTGGTTGCTGGTAGTAGGTGTTTGGATCCAAACACCTTGGAATATTTGGAACTGAGGCCCGCCCCATCATGACCGCGATCACACGTCCCTCTGCTTTTTCTTTGCGCGACTTTTTGTCGAGCTTTTTGTTGCTTGAACTCTTCAAAGGCATGGCCTTAACAGGCAAGTACATGTTCTCGCGCAGCATCACCGTGCAATTTCCTGAAGAAAAAACGCCCCAATCGCCACGCTTTCGTGGCCTGCATGCCTTGCGCCGTTATGAAAACGGGGAAGAGCGTTGCATCGCTTGTAAATTGTGCGAGGCCGTTTGTCCAGCCATGGCCATCACGATTGAATCCGACCAACGTGCCGATGGCACGCGTCGCACCACCCGTTACGACATTGACTTGACCAAATGCATCTTTTGCGGCTTCTGCGAAGAAAGCTGTCCCGTCGATTCGATTGTTGAAACACATATTTTTGAATACCACGGCGAGAAACGCGGTGACTTGTATTTCACCAAAGAGATGTTGTTAGCAGTGGGCGACCGCTACGAACCAGAAATCGCCGCTAACAAAGCGGCTGACGCCAAATACCGCTGAAAGATTTGATGATGGACGCTCAATCGGCTCTTTTTTATGCGTTCTCAGCAGTTTTGCTGTTCGCTTCTTTTAGCGTCATCACAGCGCGTAACCCTGTGCATGCCGCCCTCTACCTTGTATTGGCTTTCTTCCAAGCATCTGGCTTGTGGATGTTGTTAGAGGCTGAGTTTTTGTCGATTGCACTGGTGCTGGTTTACGTCGGTGCGGTGATGGTGTTGTTCCTGTTCGTGGTGATGATGCTAGATGTCAATATCGATAGCATCCGCATAGGCTTTTGGAAACACTTTCCTCTGGCTGCCACTATGGGTGCTGTGATTGCTCTGGAGTTGGCAGCTGTGCTGCTCGGTGGTTTCAGAGTGGCTGTGCCGCATACTCCGCAAATTCCTGCGATGGTCGCGCCTGTTGCAGTGGACGCTGCTTCGTCTGCCGTTGCAGTGGGGCACATGGTGGTGACCGAGGTGTCAAACACCAAGGCTTTGGGTGTGTTGCTCTACACCGAATATCTCTACCCCGTGCAAGTCGCTGCGCTTATTTTGTTGGTGGCTTTGATTGCCGCCATCGCCTTGACATTGCGCGAACGTAAAGACACCAAAGCGCAAAACCCCGCCGACCAAGTGCGTGTAAAAGCCCGCGACAGGGTCTCGCTGGTCAAGATGGAATCTGTAAAACCAGACCTTGGCCCAGCCACAGAGCCGGAGAAATCAGCATGAACATCACACTAGGACACTACCTGACCGTGGGTGCGATTTTGTTTGCACTCTCCGTGATCGGCATTTTCTTGAACCGAAAAAACTTGATCGTGTTGTTGATGGCGATTGAATTAATGTTGCTCGCAGTAAATATGAACTTTGTAGCCTTCTCGCATTACTTGGGCGATTTGCACGGACAGATTTTTGTTTTCTTCATCCTTACTGTTGCAGCTGCTGAGTCTGCAATTGGCTTGGCCATCTTGGTGCAGTTGTTTAGAAACAAGTCGAGCATCAACGTAGACGAACTCAATACGCTCAAGGGTTAATGTATGTCGCAAACCCTTCAAACTTCTAATTTATTGGCCGTGCCCTTAGCGCCCTTGGTGGGCTCAGTCTTGGCTGGTGTTTTTGGTACCCAGTTTGGCGGTAATTGGTTGGGGCGTCGCATCACGCATAGTCTGACGATCTTGGGTGTTTTAGTCGCTTTTATCTTGTCTGCGCAAACGCTATGGAGCGTTGGAGTAGACGGTGCCCGCTTCAATGAAACCCTCTACACATGGATGGTGGTCGGTGGGTTGAAGATGGAAATCGGCTTCCTGATCGACGGACTCACCGCGATGATGATGTGCGTGGTCACATTTGTATCGCTCATGGTGCACATCTACACCATTGGCTATATGGAAGAAGACGAGGGCTACAACCGTTTCTTTTCTTACATCTCTTTGTTCACTTTCTCCATGTTGATGCTGGTGATGAGCAACAACATGCTGCAACTTTTCTTTGGATGGGAAGCCGTGGGCTTGGTGTCTTATTTGCTGATTGGTTTCTGGTTCAACAAGCCAACAGCCATCTTTGCCAATATGAAAGCTTTCTTGGTCAACCGTGTGGGTGACTTTGGCTTTATCTTGGGCATTGGTTTGATCGCCGCTTTCGCTGGAACGCTCAACTACACAGAAGCCTTTGGCAAGTCGGCTGACTTGGCTGCACTCAACTTGCCCGGCACCGAGTGGATGTTGGTGACGGTGATTTGTATTTGTTTGTTCATTGGTGCGATGGGTAAATCGGCGCAGTTCCCATTGCATGTGTGGTTGCCAGACTCGATGGAAGGCCCAACGCCGATCTCTGCTTTGATCCACGCAGCGACGATGGTGACCGCTGGCATTTTTATGGTGGCGCGCATGTCACCCCTGTTTGAGTTGTCAGACACTGCTTTGAATTTGGTGATGGTGATTGGTGCTATCACTGCTTTGTTCATGGGCTTCCTTGGCTTGATTCAAAACGACATCAAGCGCGTTGTGGCTTACTCCACTTTGTCCCAGCTGGGTTATATGACTGTGGCCTTAGGCGCGTCGGCATATTCAGTGGCTGTGTTCCATTTAATGACCCACGCTTTCTTTAAAGCTTTGCTGTTCCTAGGTGCAGGCTCCGTCATCATGGGCATGCACCACAACCAAGACATTCGTTGGATGGGCGGCGTGCGTAAATATATGCCCATCACATGGATCACTTCTTTGCTGGGCTCACTGGCCTTGATTGGTACGCCTTTCTTCTCTGGCTTTTATTCCAAAGACAGCATCATTGAAGCGGTCGCTGAAAGCACATTGCCTGCAGCAGGCTTTGCGCATTTCGCGGTATTGGCTGGAGTGTTTGTTACGGCCTTCTATTCATTCCGCATGTATTTCTTGGTGTTCCATGGTGCAGAGCGCTATGACCAAAATCCAGATGCGCATCACGACGACCACCATGTCCATGACGACGGTCACCATGACCATACGCCTCACGAGTCACCTTGGGTGGTGACCGTGCCTTTGTTGCTGTTAGCTATTCCTTCCGTAGTGATCGGTTATTTCACGATTGATGCCATGCTGTTTGGCGACTTCTTGAGAGACGCTATTTTTGTGAACGAAGACAAGCACGAGGCCATGCACGAGTTAGGCCATGCTTACCACGGCGCGATTGCTATGGCCATGCACGCCTTCAGTTCTGCGCCGTTCTGGTTGGCTTTTGCAGGTGTCGTGAGTTCCTACTACATGTACATGATCAACCCTGCGGTTCCTGCTGCTATCAAACGTGTATGTATGCCCATCTACACCTTGTTTGAAAACAAGTACTACATGGACTGGATCAACGAAAACATTTTGGCCCGCGGTGCGCGCGCTTTGGGTACAGGTTTATGGAAGGGTGGAGACCAGTCAGTTATCGATGGCGGCATCGTCAACGGTTCTTGGAAATTGGTGGGTGCCGTCTCTGTGGTGACCCGTCAGCTTCAATCTGGCTACCTCTACCACTACGCGCTAGCCATGATTGTTGGCGTGTTCTTGCTGATGACGTGGTTCGTCTGGCTCAAATAAGGAGAATAAAAAATGGGTTTATTGAGCCTTGCCATTTGGACACCGATTGCCTTTGGCATCGTGTTACTGGCGTTTGGCCGTGACGAACATGCCAATGTAGTGCGCTGGATCGCTTTGGTCGGTGCATTGTTTGGTTTGGCAGTCACTATTCCGATTTATCACAACTTCGAGATTGGCACGTCTGCATTGCAGATGGGGGAGTCTGGTTTGTGGATGGCGCGCTTCAATATCTTCTACCGCTTGGGCGTGGATGGTTTGTCTTTGTGGTTTGTTGTCCTGACGGCGTTCATCACCGTGGTGGTGATCATTGCAGGATGGGAAGTGATTACAGAGCGCGTTAACCAATACATGGGCGCATTCTTAATTTTGAGTGGCTTGATGATCGGCATCTTCTGTGCAGTCGACGGCATGCTGTTTTATGTCTTCTTTGAAGCTACGCTGATTCCGATGTATTTGATCATCGGTATTTGGGGCGGCCCTAACAAAATTTACGCGGCTTTCAAGTTCTTTTTGTACACCTTGTTGGGTTCCTTATTGATGTTGGTCGCCTTGATCTATCTCTATACCCAATCCGGCGGCAGCTTTGATTTGGCGGTTTGGTACAAATTACCTTTGTCGATGGGCGCACAAACCCTGTTGTTCTTTGCGTTCTTCGCTGCCTTTGCTGTCAAAGTGCCTATGTGGCCTGTTCACACATGGTTGCCAGATGTGCACGTGGAAGCACCTACTGGCGGTTCAGCCGTCTTGGCAGCCATCATGTTGAAGCTGGGTGCTTATGGTTTCTTGCGCTTTTCTATGCCTATTGCACCGGATGCTGCGCATGAATATGCGTATGTGATGATCGCGCTCTCGTTGATTGCCGTGGTTTATGTGGGTCTCGTGGCTATGGTGCAAGAAGATATGAAAAAGCTGGTGGCTTATTCATCGGTAGCGCACATGGGTTTTGTCACCTTGGGCTTCTTTATCTTCAATGATTTAGGTGTCTCAGGCGCCTTGGTGCAAATGATTGCGCATGGTTTTGTTTCAGGCGCGATGTTCTTGTGTATCGGTGTGTTGTATGACCGTGTGCATTCCCGCGAAATCGCTAGTTACGGTGGCGTGGTCAACACCATGCCTAAGTTTGCAGCTTTCGCTATGTTCTTTGCTATGGCCAACTGCGGCTTGCCGGGTACTGCAGGATTTGTCGGTGAGTGGATGGTGATCTTGGGCGCTGTGCAATACCAGTTTGTGATTGGTGCGATTGCTGCCTCTGCGCTTATTTTTGGTGCAGCCTACACCTTATGGATGGTCAAGCGCGTGTATCTAGGCCCAGTGACCAACGACGATGTCAAAACACTTAGTGACATCAATACGCGCGAATTCTTTATGCTGGCCTTGCTAGCGATTGCAGTCTTGGCGATGGGTATTTATCCAAAACCATTTACCGATGTGATGGATGCCTCTGTGACTGACTTGCTCAAGCATGTTGCGATTTCCAAGTTGCCGCAATAAAGAGGGATAACACATGATTGAAAAACTCCATGTCGCGGCGCTGCTGCCAGAATTGATACTGTTGGTGATGGCGATGGTGATCGCCATGATCGACTTGTTCGATACCTCGGTGCGACGCCTTAACACCTATGTATTGACCTTGATGACCTTGGTCTTGGTGGCGATTCTGCAAGCGTTTGATGCCAGCGAAGGCGCAACCATTTACAGCTTTGGCAATATGGTGGTGTCAGACCCAATGGGTAATTGGCTGAAATGCTTCTCCACCCTGTCAGTCATGGTGACCTTGGTTTATGGTCGACCCTATGCCGCAGAGCGCGATATGTTGCGCATGGGTGGTGAGTTGTTCACACTCGGTTTATTTGCTTTGGTTGGCATGTACGTCATGATTTCAGGCAATAACTTCCTAGTGCTCTATCTCGGTGTTGAATTGTTAGCCCTGGCGAGTTATGCCTTAGTCGCTCTACGTCGTGACAATGCCACCGCCAGTGAAGCAGCAATGAAGTACTTTGTGCTTGGCGCCTTAGGCAGTGGCTTCTTGCTCTACGGCATGTCATTGCTTTACGGCGCTACTGGCTCACTCGATATCAGTACCGTATTCAAATCCGTTACCTCAGGCCACATCAACCACCAAGTCTTGGTGTTGGGCCTCGTCTTTGTGGTGTGCGGTTTGGGCTTCAAGTTTGGTGTAGTGCCTTTCCATATGTGGGTGCCTGACGTTTACCAAGGCGCTCCTACGGTGGTGACCTTGTTGATTGGTGGTGCACACAAATTGGCGGCCTTCGCTATGACCATGCGCCTCTTGATAGAGGGCTTGTTACCCTTGGCGATCGATTGGCAACAAATGCTGATGGTCTTGTCGGTTGCCTCCTTGCTGATTGGTAATTTGGCAGGTATTGCGCAAACCAATATCAAGCGCATGATCGCTTTCTCCACTATTTCGCAAATGGGTTTTGTGTTGATCGGCTTGTACTCAGGTGTAGTCAACGGCAACACAGCAGCGGCGGCTAACGCCTACAGCTCTGCCATGTTCTATGTGGTGACTTATGTGCTGACCACCTTGGCCGTATTCGGCATCGTGATGTTGTTGGCGCGTGAAGGTTTTGAGAGCGAGGAGATCGCTGATTTCGCCGGCTTGAACCAACGTAGCCCCCTGTATGCAGGCGTGATGGCTTTGTGCATGTTCTCCTTGGCTGGTATTCCTCCTATGGTGGGTTTCGCTGGCAAGTTGTCGGTGTTGCAAGCCTTGGTCTCTTCCGGTCAAACTGGCGCGGTGGCCCTTGCGGTGTATGCCGTCATGATGTCTTTGCTCGCTGCCTTCTACTATTTGCGCGTTGTGAAGGTGATGTACTTTGATGCGCCTATAACGGCGAGCACCGTGTCTGCGGGTGCAGATGTACGCATTGTTTTATTGATCAATAGTGGCCTATTGCTGGTTCTTGGTTTATTGCCTGGCGGTCTGATGACACTGTGCGCCCGTGCCATTGTTTCTACCCTTGGCACTTAAGCGTTTCATCGCTAATATCTGACGCATGAAAGTCTTAGACCTCCACTGCGCGCACTTCCATAACTTTGAAGGATGGTTTGCGAGCGAAGACGACTTTCAAAGTCAGTTGTCGCGCCAATTGGTTTCTTGCCCTTTGTGTGGAGACACCGATATACAAAAGAAGCTCAGCGCTCCGCGCTTAAACCTCAGTTCTCCCCGCGGTGAACAAGAGTCGCCAAAGTCGACCGAGGTAGTTGCCGTAGACAGCACCCCAACAACACCGTCACCGCAAGAAGTTGCGAACCTCGATACCAATCAACTGCAAGCGGCATGGATGCAAATGGTGCGCCATGTGGTGGCGAATACGGAAGATGTTGGCACTAAATTCTCCGAAGAAGCACGCAAGATGCATTACGGAGAAGCAGAGCACCGCAATATTCGCGGACACGCGACGCCCGCTGAAACTGAATCTTTATTGGAAGAAGGCATTCAAGTGATGCCTTTGCCAGTACCTGAAGCCCTTAAAGGCCCTTTGCAGTAAACCCTTGCACAAGCGTTAATGCTTGTGCGGTTGGGTCTGCGCTATCGCAAGCAATGGTGTGCCGTTCAGGCATGCTGCGCAACCAAGTCAACTGCCTTTTTGCCAATTGCCTAGTGGCAGCCACTGCAGTTTCTTGAAGCTTGGCCAACATCTCTTGCGAGTGGGTGCCAAGCAATTGCATTGCATCCATTTGCTCCCACGCCTGTCGGTACCCCACACAGCGCATACTGGGTAAATCTGGCGTGAGGTCACCACGCGCGCGCAAGGTTTGCATTTCTTCTAAAAAACCAGCGGTCAACATGGCAGCAAAGCGTTGCTCTATGCGTGCATGCAACCAAGCGCGGTCATTGGGCTCTAAGGAGATAACGTCAATATCAGTTCCAGATGCAGTGGTGCGCAGCGTATTCAAACGCTTATTCGCGCCTTCTTCAAACCAAGCAGACAAACTTTTACCGCTGATATGCCACACCTCTAATGCACGTGAAATACGTTGCGCGTCATTGGGAGCTAACCGTGCTGCTGTGATTGGATCGACCTTACGCAACTCTTCATGCATGGCAGGCCAGCCCTTGGCTTTGGCGCGTGTTTCTATAGCTTCGCGTGTTGCTGCATCTGTTTTGGGTAAATCGTCTATGCCGTCTTGCAAAGCCTTTAGGTACAGCATGGTGCCACCTACCAACAAAGGCAATTTGCCGCGTGATTGGATATCTGCAATCAAATGCTGCGCATCGTTGACAAAATCCGCCGCGTTATAAGTTTGCGTAGGTTCACGAATATCTATTAGGTGGTGCACCACCTGCGCGCGTTCTTGTGCACTAGGTTTCGCAGTGCCAATGTCCATGCCGCGATAGACCAGTGCAGAATCGATACTGATAATTTCTGCGGGTAACTTATCTGCAATCGCCAAAGCGATAGCGGTTTTGCCACTGGCAGTAGGGCCGACAAAGGCAATCGGTTTAAGCATGTTTGCGCCCAATGCGTTGTACCAAGGTCCACGCGGTCAAGCATGTCACCACAGACCAAAATCCTATGCCCCAAGCCATACCGCGCACAGCGCCACCATCTTGTTGTCCCAGCCATAGCCCCATCACAAAAGCCACCGCCATCATCAAAAACCCGCCTAATGCAGATGCAGCACCAGCGGCTTGTGGGAACGGACCCACTGAACCACTATGGCCACAAGGTTGGTGGATGCCGTGGCCCAAGATAAATATATAAAAAGGTCCTACCAACGCGAAGACTGAATGCCATTGCATCCATGCGCTCAAGTTAAGCAATATGCCGCCTGCCAAACTCAACACACCACCCATAGCCACTGATCGCGCCACGCCGTAGCGCACCAACAGCCAGCGGCATAAAAATGTTCCCAATATATACACAAAGGACATAGAACACATCAGCAGTCCGTATTCAAGTTTGCTCAAACCGACTACACCAATAAAAACAAAAGACGATGTGACTAAAAAAACAAACAAGCCTCCATACGAGCCCAAAGTTAAGCAAGCGAATGCAATAAATACGGGGTGCTTGAGAATGCCCCACCACGTCATCGCTAATTCTTTCAATGGCGGAATAGAACCGCTGGTGTTAGGCGCGGACTCTTGGTATTTCCAAGCAACGGCAAACAAACAAATGGCGCCAAATACAGATACCGCAATCAGAGCTGCATGCCAGCTATAGGCTTGGGTAAGAAACGCACCCAAAGGTGCGCTCATGCAGGCAATCGCACCAAGCCCCGTCAATGCCTTGGACATCACGCGCGCGCCAATGTCAGGCGTATACAAGTCCCGCACTATCGCGCGGGCACACACCACCACCGACCCCATGGCAGCGCCTTGAAGCGTGCGCCAAAGAATAAGTGCATCTATAGATGGCGCTACAACACAACCAATTCCAGCGATGACATAAGCCACCAAGCCCACCAGCAAAACGGGTCGACGTCCCCACATATCTGACAGAGGTCCCCAAAATAATTGCGAAACACCAAAAGCCAACAACAACGCGCTGAGCGTCATATGGACTTGCGCCATCGACGCACCAAACTCTTGCGTGAGGATGGGAAGTGTCGGTAGATACAAGTCTGACGAAACGGGTTGAATACCCAGCATCAAGGCCAAAAGCACCACCGTCAAACGACCAGACATGGCTGTTTGCATTTAACGGCCACGCATAAACAAAGCGTCTAGTTCGCGTAGAGAAATTTGTCGCCAGGTAGGGCGTCCGTGGTTGCATTGGTCAGAGCGTGGCGTGATTTCCATTTGACGCAGCAATGCATTCATTTCTTCTACAGTCAATTTGCGGTTGGCGCGCACTGCGCCATGACAGGCCATAGTGGCCAGTAATTCGTTTTGAGCCCGTTGCAATACGGTACTGGCATCGTGTTGTTGTAACTCGGCTAAAACACTGCGTGCTAATGCGACGGGGTCACCTTTGGATAGCGTGGTGGGGACTGCGCGCACGGCCAAAGTCTTAGCAGTGAGCAGTGACACCTCAATACCCAGGTCCATTAAGACCTGCTCGTTTGCTTGAGCCGTCGCGATCTCTTGCTCTGTCGCTGGAAAAGTTGCAGGAATCAACAAAGGCTGGCTAGAGAGTTGGTGCGCATCTATTTGTAATTTGAGTTGCTCATACACAATGCGCTCATGTGCTGCGTGCATGTCGACCAAAACCAAACCTTGTTTGTTTTCTGCCAAGATGTAGATGCCTTGTAATTGGGCGAGTGCTTTGCCTAATGGCCAAGATTCGTTTGTATCTTGATGCGCTGCTGTATTGGATACGTCTGGACTAGCTCCATTGCTGGTGAGCCCTTGATTTCCACCATGCATATCAGGTGTGCCATGGAAATTTTGAACACCATCTGCGATTGAAGCAGAGAAGCCTTTCGATTTTTGCCAAATCTGTCCGAGGTCTTGTACGTTCTGCCCTTGTAAGGCCATAGGTGCTTGCTGCCAAGCGGGGACTCTCCATGCGGATGCTGCGGCAATCGCGTTATCTGCAGCAGCATCTTGCACCATGGCAGCGTTCGCACGTGGAATGGCTAATGCACTTTCGACGGCGCGGCGCACTGCTTGGTGCACTTCCCGTCCATCCCGAAACCGTAATTCAATTTTGGTGGGGTGCACATTGACATCAACCCGCGTCGGGTCCATGTCTAAATACAGGGCATATACAGGTTGGCGGTGTCCGTGCAGCACATCTTCGTAGGCGCTGCGCGCTGCGTGCGTCACCACCTTGTCTCGCACAAAGCGACCATTCACATACAAAAACTGGTGGTCTGCACGTGCTCTTGCGGCGTCTGGAATGCCAGCGCGTCCAAAGACATGCAAATTGCCTTGTGTAAATTGAACGGCCACAGAGTTTTGTAAAAAATCAGCGCCAAGTACATCTGCAAGCCTGCGATCTAATTCTTCGTTACCCGTTTGACTGCGCCATTGCTCAACTAGTTTTCCATCGTGCCAGATCTCAAAACCTACATTAGGTCTGGAAAGCGCATGGCGTCGCACGGCTTCAACACAATGCGCTAATTCGGTGGCATCTGTTTTTAGAAATTTGCGGCGCGCTGGCGTGCTGTAAAAAAGTTCTTTCACTTCCACCGTGGTGCCCAATGCACGGGCCGCCGCTTGTAACTCTCCGCTGCGACCATCTAAACGCATAGCGTGGTCTTGTTGAGCAGTGCGTGAAAGGATTGATAACTCTGAGACAGAGTGAATAGCCGCCAACGCCTCACCCCGAAAACCCATGGTGCCTACAGATTCAAGTTCATTCAAACTGGTGATCTTGCTAGTTGCGTGACGCTTCAGTGCGATGGGCAGTTGGTCTGCCGGAATACCAGTGCCGTTGTCTTCTACGCTGATCAAGCGCACGCCACCGCTAAGCAGTCTGACAGTGATGTGCGTAGCACCCGCGTCTAAAGCGTTATCTACCAGCTCTCGCACCACAGAAGCTGGGCGTTCGACCACTTCGCCGGCAGCAATTTGGCTGATGAGTTCGTCTGGGAGTTCGCGAATCGCGCGTTGGGGTTGAATGCTAGGGTACACCTTGGCATTTTAGAGCCTGTGATAATCCTGCTTTATGGAAATCATTAGCTATCTCATCGACTTTATTCTGCACATTGACCGCTACTTGGAAGCCTTTGTGCAAGCCAATGGCGTGTGGGTCTATGTTTTGTTGTTTGCCATCATCTTTGTGGAAACAGGATTAGTGGTCATGCCGTTCTTACCTGGCGACTCTATGTTGTTTGTGGTGGGCGCTATGTGCGGTGTTGGGCTCATGGACTATGGGCTATCGGTGGCTTTGCTGGTGACTGCTGCCATTGCTGGCAACCAAACCAATTACACGATTGGCCACTACTTCGGTCCCAAAGTGTTTGCATGGGAAAACTCACGTTTTTTCAACCGCCAAGCATTTGACCAAGCCCATGCGTTTTACGAGCGTTATGGCGGTATCACCATCGTCGCTGCGCGCTTCATGCCGTTTTTGAGAACCTTTGCGCCTTTTGTTGCAGGGGTTTCGCAAATGACGCGGCGCAAATTCACTTTCTATGACGTGACAGGTGGAATGTTGTGGGTAGGAAGTATCGTGAGCGCTGGATATTTCTTTGGAAATATTGAATGGGTCAAACTGAATTTGCAAAAAATCATTTGGGCAATGATTTTGATACCCGGTGCCTTAGCGATCTTTGGTGCTCGGAAAGGTTCTAAAACTCCCAAAGCCTGATGTGTGGTCTTCAACTGTTTAATTTACAAAAAGAAGTTGCGCTAAAAAATTAGGTATTGCGATTACGCGCTAAAGGCGGATTGCGCAAGAAGTAGCGTTCGATACTGCGCATCAACGCATCAGATAGTTCGTTTTGGTAACTCTCGCTATTGAGTCGAGCCTCTTCATCAGGGTTGCTAATAAAAGCCGTCTCCACCAACACACTTGGAATATCTGGCGCTTTCAAAACGGCGAATCCTGCTTGCTCGACTTGAGGTTTGTGAAGTTTGCCGATTCGCCCTATTTGACCCAGCATTTCATTACCCAGTTTTAAGCTGTCGTTGATTTGTGCAGTGGTACTCATGTCTAACAAAGCACGTTGCACCGTAGCGTCTTGTACTTTTAAATTGAGTCCGCCGACTAAGTCGGCACGGTTTTCTTGTGAGGCCATCCAACGCGCTGCGGCACTCGATGCGGCGCCTTGACTCAATGCAAACACACTGGCTCCGCGTGCATCGGGCGTCATAAAAGCGTCGGCGTGGATGCTGACAAACAAATCGGCTTGTACGCGTCGCGCTTTTTCAACACGCGACTGCAGGGGTACAAAAAAATCTGCATCGCGCGTGAGATAAGCGCGCATGGGTAACGGCCCCATTCTGGTTTTGATGACCGTGTTGTTGATGCGGTCACGCATGCGGTGGGCGATTTGTAAGACCACATCTTTTTCTTTGGTGCCACGGGGGCCGACTGCGCCTGGGTCTTCACCGCCGTGGCCTGGGTCTAGCGCGACGATGATGAAGCGCTCTGTGTTTTGGGTAGATTGATTTGCAGTGGTTTTTGATTCGCTTGCCGAAGCTGTGGTTTGTGGCGGGGAAGGCGTCACAGGAACCGCCGCCTTATTCATCTTTCGCGCCAAGAGTTCACCTAATGGATCAGGATTGGTGTGTTGTGCAATCAATGCTTCTAAGGGGTCGGCCACCTTGGTGGGGTACAAATCAAGCACCAAGCGGTGTTGGTATTGGGCATTACCAGATCGAACAGGCGGTAAATTAAAAACCTGTGGCAACACCATTTGGCGCAAATCTAAAACCAAACGCACGGTGTTAGCCGTGTATTGCCCGACGCGCACACCGGTGATGAAAGGATCGTCCGAGCGCACTTTTCCCACCAACTCTTTGAGGGCAGGGTTGAGTTCGATGCCTTCAATGTCCACCGCTAAGCGAGGAGGGTTCGCTATAAAGAGCGGGGTGGTGGTGAGTGCCGCATCGCTTTCGATCGTGACGCGGGTGTAGTCGCTGGCAGGCCACACACGCACCGTCAAAATCGTGGCGCCCGACGCTATGTCTGCTCCGCCTAACAGCAATAGGGCGCTGGTGGTTTGAAGAAAGCGTCTGCGTTGTTGCTGGCTATTCACGGTTGCGTCTCCAAGCGCGAGAGCAGTTCAGAGCCCAATGCAGTGTGAGACTTTAATGCCACATGGCGTTGGTCTTCGTCATCAACACTGATGTGCATAGCGATATCCGGTGTTGGCAACATACCTTGGGCATTTGTAGGCCATTCGCAAAGTTTGAGCCCCACGCTTGCAAAGATGTCACGAAAACCAGCGTCCTCCCATTCTTGGGGATCGTTGAAACGGTAAAAATCAAAATGCCAAATATGTCCTGCAATGACCTCATAAGGTTCAACGACTGCATAAGTAGGACTTTTGACGCGACCTGTCACACCCAAGGCTTGCAACAGGTGGCGCACGAAGGTCGTTTTACCAGCGCCCAATTCACCGTCTAATGTGATGCAGGCGTTCAATCCTGTTTGCTGGTGAACGAGCGATGCTGCCAATTGCTGGGCAAAGCCCGCAGTAGCTGGTTCGTCAGGCCAGAGCAGTGTTTTTACAATGGTTGAATTATTCAAGGAAGTAGAGTGCCGATCGATCCCACATTGTTACTCGCGCACATTCAAAAAACAGGACATGCACTGGGATTTTCCCAAATTGCGGTGGCCCCTGTCGATTTGTCGTCCGCCGAGCCTGCTTTGCTGTCTTGGCTAGAGAAAAACTTCCACGGTGAGATGGGCTATATGGCCCGCCACGGCCTCAAACGCGCCCGTCCTGCAGAGCTGGTTCCTGGTACGGTGAGCGTGATCACCGCGCGTATGAACTATCTACCGCGCGACACGCCTGAGGGTTGGCAAGAGGTGGAGTGGGGGCGCCTACACAATCCAACTGAGGCGGTTGTTTCTGTGTATGCCAGAGGGCGCGATTACCACAAGGTGCTACGACATCGCTTGGGCCAATTGGCACAAGAGATAGAAAGCTATCTGGCAGGCCAAGAAGAGTCACTACAAACTCGCGCATTCACAGATTCAGCGCCCGTGTTGGAAGCCGAATTAGCCACCCGCAGTGGACAAGGTTGGCGGGGCAAACACAGCTTGGTGCTTAACCGTGAAGCTGGTTCGATGTTTTTCTTGGGCGAGATTTTTTTAAATATCCAGTTGCCAGTGTCCGAGCCCGTTTCTGAACATTGTGGGCAGTGCACGGCATGCATAGATGTATGTCCTACCCAAGCCATAGTTGCGCCAGGCTTGGTCGATGCGAGACGATGCATCTCTTATCTAACTATTGAGCATGCAGGCGCTATTCCTGAAGAGTTGCGCCCTTTGATAGGTAACCGTATTTATGGTTGTGATGACTGTCAGTTAACCTGCCCTTGGAATAAATATGCGCAGACATCCAATTTGCCTGATTTTGACGCGCGAAATGGTTTGGTGGGGCAGCAGCTGGTTGATGTTTTGGGGTGGACGGAAGAGGAGTTTTTACAACGCACAGAAGGCAGCGCGATTAGGCGTATTGGTTATTTGCGTTGGTTGCGGAATGTGGCGGTGGCTGCGGGGAATGCATTGGCCACCCCAAATGCAGACTCGTTAGAACTTCGTGATGCATTGCTCATACATGCGAACAATTCAGACCCGATTATCTGCGAGCATGTGCAATGGGCGTTACTACAAGGCGCATGAAAAGCGAAATTTCTACCGAAAGGAGTTATAATTTATGTTATAACAAGCACTTCTGCAAAAAGGCTCAATATGCAACCACTTCGTATCACCCAAATAGGTAATTCTTTGGGGGTAATCTTGCCCAAGGAAATCACCAACCACTTGCATGTCAGCAAAGGAGACTCTCTCTATGTCACGCTCTCGCCAAACGGGCTTGAAGTTTCACCTTACAACGCTGAACTTGAAGCTGAAATCGCTATGGGCCAAGCATTTATGAATGAGTATCGTGAAACATTCAAAGTACTAGCTAAATGAAGCAGTGGCGGTGGGTACAGCGCGAAGCATTGCTGCGATTACACGGCATGAGTTTGGTGCAGTTTGGAGGACTTGCTGGATTACGCGATGAAGGGCTCCTGGATAGCGCTCTTTCACGCCCAGAGCAATTAGCAAATTACGCTTCACCCGATGTGGCTGATATTGCAGCAGCTTATGCTTTCGGCCTGGCAAAAAACCATCCATTTGTTGATGGCAATAAGAGAGCTGCTTTCTTGTCGTTGGGTTTGTCTTTGCGACTAAATGGATATCGTCTCACCGCATCACAGCCAGAAGCAACGCAAACTATTCTTATGCTTGCCGCAGGCGATCTCAGTGAAGATGCCTTAGCAACTTGGATTCGTGGTCAGATGATGCGTCTGATTAGTTAATTATCAATTCAATCTCTCATCTGTTTAGAAACAGCTTGGCCGAGCTCAATTACCGCCAGCGCATAGTAACTACTCCAGTTATAGCGAGTCACCACATAAAAATTCTCAGTACCCACGACATAGCTAGGCGGATCTGTTCCATTAAACAATTCCACCAACGCAAGATTACCTATATGTTGTTGCGCATCTGAAGAAAGCACAACACCTTTGTCTTTCATACTGGCAGCACTAAACGACGGCAAGATATCAGGCGCTAGCAATGTGGGTTTATCTAACGTAGCTTCATCAAACTGCACAGGGTAGTGCGTGGGCATTCCCGTTTGCCATCCAAAGGCTTTGAAGTAATTCGCAACGGAGCCAATCGCATCCACTGGGCTTTTGAGTAAATCAATACGTCCATCGCCATCAAAGTCCACCGCAAAGCGCGACCAACTCGACGGCATGAACTGTGGCCAACCCATGGCGCCTGCATAGCTGCCGGTGATGGCAGTCTGTCCTTTGGGTCTGGCATGCACCATTTTTAAAAAATACCCCAGCTCCGATTTAAAAAAGGCTTGCCGCTCTTGTGCACGCGGATGCTCTACTGGGAAATGCAAAGTCAGAGTCGTCAACACATCAAGCACTTTGTAATTGCCCATGTGTTGCCCATAGAAAGTTTCTACGCCAATCACGCCAACTATCAGTTCTGCAGGTACGCCGTAAGCCTCTTGCGCACGGTCTAATGCTTCGCGGTGCAACTGCCAAAATTTTTTACCTGCCTCTATTCGTCTTGGCTCGACAAATCGCGCTTGATAAGCAGCCCAGTTTTTTGGCGATGAAGTGGGTGGAGGCATCACCATTTTTTCAAGTCCTTGCACGCGTCTGGCCAAGTTGAGTTGACGCCGTACCCATGCAACAGGTAGTTGTTGTTCCTGTGCAATGTCCTCAGCAAGTTGTGTCATCTCAGCGCGCGGACCAAACGGCGTAGTGCGAACGTGGTGGACAGCATGTTTCTTGCCATGACCAGCAGCTAAGGCAACAAAAGAACTTGAACATGCGAAGAAGGTGACGAGTAAAACTAAGTAACGCATTGGATAACAGTTAAACAGAATAGGAAGTTTCACACGGTAGAAAATAGAGAAAAAACTAGGCTTGCATGGTAAGCTGAGTTGGATACATTCATCACGCATATGCACAAAACAGGTTATTACACACATCCTGAATGTCGAAGACACGAAATGGGCGCCGGACATCCTGAATGTCCTGAGCGACTAGACGCTATTCAAGAGCGTTTGCTAATAAGTGGGTTAGACATTGGATTGACCGCCATTGAAGCTCCGGCCGCCTCATTTGACGATTTGGCATTAGCGCACGATGTGGACTACATCGACCACTTGCGTTTAACGTCGCACCGATTGATCGAAGACCAATCTGCAACAGGCCCAGCTTATGCACACGTCGACCCAGACACCGCTATGAATTCGCACACGTGGGAAGCCGCTTTGTATTCAGCAGGTGCTGCCATTGCGGCGACCGATGCGGTGATCAACGGCGAATTAGCCAATGCTTTTTGTGCCGTGCGCCCACCAGGTCATCACGCCATGCGACGCAAAGCAATGGGGTTTTGTTTTTTTAATAACGTAGCAGTGGCTGTGAAGCACTCTATCCATCAACATGGTTTAAAGCGTGTGGCTGTGGTGGACTTTGATGTGCACCACGGCAATGGCACGGAAGACATTCTTGCCAACGATGACCATGTGTTGATGGTGAGTTTTTTTCAGCACCCGTTTTACCCATATTCAGGCACCGAGAAGCAAGCGCCAAATATGATGAATATTCCCGTTCCCGCCTACACACGCGGCATGGATGTGCGTGATTTGGTTGAAAACTACTGGGTCCCTCGATTAGAAGAGTTCAAACCCGAGATGATTTTTATCAGCGCCGGTTTTGATGCCCACCGTGAAGACGATATGGGGCAAATGGCTCTGACCGAACAAGACTATGCGTGGATCACCCAGCGCATTTGCGACATCGCCAAGCGCCACGCCAGGGGGCGCATTGTGTCTTGCTTAGAGGGCGGTTATGCCTTGAGTGCATTAGGCAGAAGCGTAGAAGCGCATTTGCGCGTATTGGCAGATTTGTAAAGCCATGACTGCATTGCAAGAGATTTTTGTAGATTTCCAAAATCCATCCATGCCGATGGAGTTAACAGTTTTGGCCGCGTCATTGGCTTTGGCTTGGCTGTTTGCTTGGGCGCTTGGGCGAGGCACTACACGCGACTCCATCTTGTTTGGCCGACGCGTGCACGACGGTTTGCTGTTTCCTTTATTGGCTTTGGTTTTTACGTTGGCTTGCAAAACTATTTTGGTGAAGTTCCAAAGTGTTGCGCTGCTTAAATTGGCAGTGCCGGTGTTGTTGGCCTTGGCGGTGATTCGCCTGATCGCCCGTGTCTTAACCTCGGTATTTCCTGAGTCGCAAGGGGCGCGGTTATTAGAGCGCGCAGTCTCTTGGCTGGCGTGGGCTTTTGCAGTGATGTGGATGACCGGTTTACTGCAACCGGTGCGAGAAGAGTTGGACGCCATCGAGTTGTCTGTCGGTAAATCGCATGTGTCTTTGTTGCATGTGCTCGAAGTCATTCTTAATTCCAGCTTTGTGTTGGTGTTGACCTTGTGGTTGTCTGCTTTCTTAGAGTCCAAAGTGCTGAGCAGAGCCTTGACGGACTTGTCTATGCGCAAAGTCGCGTCGAACGCCATGCGCGCCTTCTTGTTGTTGATCGGCATGCTGGTGGCTTTGTCGGTCTCTGGCGTCGACCTCACTGCGCTGTCGGTACTCGGTGGTGCCTTAGGTGTGGGGCTGGGCTTTGGTTTGCAAAAGTTAGCGGCCAACTATGTCAGTGGCTTTGTGATTTTGTTAGAGCGCTCGTTGCGTATTGGCGACTATGTGCGGGTAGATGGTTTTGAAGGCTGGGTCACAGACATCAAGACGCGCTACACCTTGGTGCGGTCTATGAGTGGCGTCGAATCAGTGATTCCTAACGAGTTGTTGATCACGCAACGGATTGAAAACCTGTCGCTCGAATCTAGTCACCTTTTACAAAACTGTATGTTTTGGGTAGGGCTGCACAGCAATGTGGAGGAAGTCCAAAAACTATTGGTCCAAGCTGCCATGTCGGCTGATTTGGTCATTGCAGACCCCCCGCCATTGGCCTTGTTGGCAGAGGTGTCGCCCCAGGGATTGAGGTTCCAACTGAATTTTTGGATGGATGACCCCACCCACGGGCAGGGTTTGGTCAAGTCGAACGTGAATATTGCGGCGCTGGAGGCTTTGAGAAAAGCGGGCGTTCTTATGGGGCCAGCGCCTCACGAGGTGCAACTTATCAATAGTGCTGAAAAATAAAGGGCGTGTGCCTCAGGTCATGTGCAGATCAAGTACTTAAAAAAGCACGACCGTGCTAAAGTTTAGGGTTTAGATATTAGAATGTGACGTTTACGTAAACGTCAATCAGTTTTCATTATTTTTTGGAGTTTTCACCATGAAAGTTTTGGTCGCAGTCAAGCGCGTTGTCGACTACAACGTGAAGGTTCGCGTGAAGTCGGACAACACCGGAGTTGACATTGCCAACGTCAAGATGAGCATGAACCCGTTTGACGAGATTGCAGTGGAAGAAGCTGTTCGCCTGAGAGAAAAAGGCGTGGTCACCGAGGTGATCGCCGTCTCTTGTGGTGTGACCCAATGCCAAGAAACTTTGCGCACCGCCATGGCGATTGGCGCTGACCGTGGCATCTTGGTCGAGACCACCGAAGAACTCCAACCATTGGCCGTAGCCAAGTTGCTCAAAGCCTTGGTGGACAAAGAACAACCCGGCTTGGTGATTCTGGGTAAACAAGCGATTGACGACGACTGCAACCAAACCGGTCAAATGTTGGCGGCCTTGGCCGACATGCCCCAAGCTACGTTTGCATCGAAAGTGGAAGTAGCAGACGGCAAAGCCAGCGTCACCCGCGAAGTCGACGGCGGTTTAGAGACGCTCTCTATTAGTCTGCCAGCGGTCATTACTACAGACCTGCGCCTGAACGAGCCTCGCTACGTCACCTTGCCCAACATCATGAAGGCCAAGAAAAAGCAACTCGATATCTTCAAGCCTGAAGACCTCGGTGTGAATGTCGCCCCCCGTATCAAGACCTTGAAAGTCAGCGAGCCGCCCAAGCGCAGCGCCGGCATCAAAGTGCCCGATGTGGCCACTTTGGTCGACAAACTCAAGAACGTGGCCAAGGTCATCTAACTAGAACAGATCAGGAGAACAACAACATGTCATCCCTCGTTATTGCCGAACACGACAACGCGTCGATCAAGCCCTCTACCCTCAACACCGTCACAGCCGCTCTGGCCATGGGCGGTGACGTCCATGTGTTGGTCGCTGGACACAACGCAGCTGGCGCCGCCGCCGCTGCTGCACAAATTACGGGTGTGAGCAAAGTGATCCACGCCGACGGCGCTGACCTCTCGCACGGATTGGCTGAAAACCTAGCAGCCCAAATCTTGGGGTTGGCCAGCAGTTATTCACACATCGTCTTCCCAGCGACCGCTGGCGGTAAAAACGTCGCCCCCCGCGTGGCTGCCAAATTAGATGTGGGCCAAATCAGCGACATCACCAAGGTTGATAGCCCTGATACGTTTGAGCGTCCAATCTACGCAGGTAACGCGATTGCCACAGTTCAATCTACCGATGCCATCAAAGTCATCACCGTGCGCACCACAGGTTTTGATGCCGCTCCTGCTACGGGTGGATCAGCCCCTGTCGAGATCTTGGCTGCTGCAGCCGACTCGGGCAAAAGCAAATTCATGGGAAGCGAAATCGCCAAGAGCGATCGTCCTGAATTGACCGCTGCCAAGATCATCGTCTCAGGTGGCCGTGCCTTGGGTAGCGCTGAGAAATTCACCGAAGTCATCACGCCCTTGGCGGACAAGCTGGGTGCTGCATTAGGCGCAAGCCGCGCAGCAGTCGATGCAGGCTATGCCCCCAACGATTGGCAAGTCGGACAAACCGGCAAGATCGTCGCGCCTCAGTTGTATGTAGCGTGTGGCATCAGCGGCGCCATCCAACACTTGGCGGGTATGAAAGACAGCAAGGTGATCGTGGCGATCAACAAAGACCCAGAAGCGCCCATCTTCTCGGTGGCGGACTTTGGTCTCGAGGCTGACTTGTTTGTGGCTGTACCTGAACTTGTTGCCGCTTTGTAAATATTCCAAGTCCTACGAATCTTCTTCCATTCTTTTTGCTTAGCGCTTTCGCGGTTCAATTTAGGAGCACGCCATGTCGTACATCGCCCCAGTCAAAGATATGTTGTTCAACATGGCCCACCTCGGTGGCCTAGAGCAAATTGCACAAATGCCTGCGTTCGAAGACGCGGGTCTAGAAACCGCCCAAGCGGTGCTCGAAGAATGCGCCAAACTCAACGAGACTGTTTTGGTGCCTTTGAACTGGGAAGGCGATAAAAATCCGTCTTACTTCAAAGACGGCCATGTGCACACAACGGCTGGTTTCAAAGAGGCCTACATCCAATACCGAGAAGGCGGGTGGCAAGGTTTGCAGCACCCGCAAGCCTTTGGCGGCCAAGGCTTACCCAAAACTATTGGCGCGGCATGCTGCGAAATTTTGAACTCTGCGAATATGAGTTTTGCTTTGTGCCCCTTGCTCACCGACGGTGCGATTGAGGCGTTACTCACTGCGGGCTCTGACGATCTAAAAGCTATCTATCTAGAAAAGCTCATCTCCGGTGAGTGGACCGGCACGATGAACCTGACCGAGCCACAAGCTGGCTCCGACCTAGCCGCTGTTCGCACCCGTGCCGAGCCCCAACCCGATGGCACGTACAAAGTGTTTGGCACCAAGATTTACATCACCTACGGTGAACACGATATGGCGAAAAATATCGTCCACCTTGTGTTGGCCCGCGTGCAAGGCGCGCCTGAGGGGGTTAAAGGCATCAGCTTGTTTGTGGTGCCTAAGGTTTTGGTGAGTAAAGATGGTTCGCTTGGCGCGCGCAACGATGTGCATTGCGTCAGCATCGAACACAAGATGGGCATCAAAGCCAGCCCAACTGCCGTACTGCAATACGGTGACAACGGCGGTGCCATCGGTTACCTGGTGGGTGAAGAGAACCGCGGTTTGGAATACATGTTCATCATGATGAACGCCGCCCGTTACGCTGTAGGCGTGCAAGGCATAGCTGTGGCAGAGCGTTCTTATCAAAAGGCCGCCCAATTTGCGCGTGACCGCGTACAAAGCCGCCCCGTTGACGGCAGCATGAAAACCAGTGCGCCCATCATTCACCACCCGGATGTGCGCCGCATGCTGATGACTATGCGTGCTTACACCGAGGGTTGTCGATCCATGGCTACGGTGGCGGCAGCAGCGAATGACGCATCGCACCACCACCCAGATGCGGCAACCCGTAAAGAAAATTTGGCGTTCTATGAATTTTTGGTGCCCTTGGTCAAAGGCTTCAGTACAGAGATGAGCCTAGAAGTCACCAGCTTGGGTGTGCAAGTGCATGGCGGTATGGGCTTCATTGAAGAAACCGGTGCTGCCCAGTATTACCGCGACGCGAAAATTTTGACTATTTACGAAGGCACTACGGCGATCCAAGCCAACGATTTGGTCGGTCGCAAAACCGCCCGTGACGGTGGTCAGACAGCCAAGGCTATCGCGAGCCAAATTGAGCAAACTGAGAAACACCTCAAAGCCCACAGCGATGTGCGTTGCCATGCGGTGGCCAAGCGACTGGCGGCAGCACGCGAGGCATTTTTAGATGTGGTGGAGTTTTTTGTGACCGAGAGTAAAACCAATCCCAATGCGGTTTACGCCGGAAGCGTGCCTTACCTCATGCTCGCGGGCAACCTGATGTCCGGTTGGCAAATGGCGCGCGCTATGTTGGTGGCGTTGGAACATATCGCAAAAGGCGACGACGTTGCATTCATGCAAGCCAAGGTCACCACTGCGCGTTTTTATGCAGACCACATCTTGTCCAAAGCGCCAGGCGTACGCGACAGCATTGTTGCTGGCGCTGACAGCGTGACTGAAATGGCGTTAGAAGCTTTCTAAGCTTTCAAAGTCCATCAGACGCAAACGCTGGCGTTATTCGTAAGAAATATCCTTCTCAATAAACGACTCCTCACAAAGGATTTACATGTCTAAATTGCCAGCAGTCTTGCAGCAACTGAAGTTCCCTGTCATTGCTTCGCCTTTATTCATCATCAGTAACCCGAAGTTGGTGATTGCCCAATGCAAGGCCGGCGTCGTGGGTTCTATGCCTGCGCTCAATGCGCGTCCGGCGGAGCAACTCGAAGAGTGGCTAATTGAAATTACTGAAGCGCTAGAAGCACATAACCGTGCGCACCCTGACAAGCCTGCCGCACCCTATGCGATCAACCAAATCGTGCACAAGAGCAATGACCGGCTTGAGCACGACATGGCCATGTGTGTGAAATACAAGGTGCCGATCATCATCACTTCCTTGGGTGCACGTGAAGACGTCAATGCCGCTGCCCACAGCTATGGTGGCATCGTCTTGCACGACATCATCAACAACAAGTTCGCTAAAAAAGCGATTGAAAAAGGTGCGGACGGTTTAGTCGCTGTGGCTGCTGGCGCTGGCGGCCATGCAGGGGTCAAGAGCCCGTTTGCCTTGATCCAAGAAATCCGCGAATGGTTTGATGGCCCAATTGCCTTGAGTGGCGCGATCGCTAATGGCGGCGCCATTCTGTCGGCCCAAGCCATGGGCGCAGACTTTGCCTATATCGGATCCGCCTTTATTGCGACCGAAGAAGCCCGTGCTGCCGAAGAGTACAAACAGGCCATCGTGGAGGCGTCATCCGACGACATCATCTACAGCAATTTATTTACTGGGGTGCACGGCAACTATTTGGCGCCGTCGATTCGCAATGCCGGTCTCGACCCCGAGAACTTGCCTGAGAGCGATGCTTCCAAAATGAACTTTGGTGGTGACGCCAAAAAAGCTTGGAAAGACATCTGGGGCTGCGGCCAAGGCATTGGCGCCGTCAAGGCCGTTTTGCCCACAGCCGATTTGGTAGCTCGCCTCCAACGTGAATACGAAGAGGCGAGGGCGCGCCTGAACTTAGTGCATCACTAAGACAGGAATCGTGGTGCGCTAATAGTTTGTACATATGAATACAACCTTGGCGCTAACAGCATTACTAATGGGGCTCGCAGGAGGGCCCCATTGTTTAGCGATGTGCGGTGCAGCATGCGCTGGCATAGGTCGCTCTGCGCAAATGCAAGGTGCTGGTTCTGGCACACGTGCGATGTTGATGTTTCAATTAGGACGTGTCATAGGCTATGGTGCCTTGGGTGCTTTGGCAGCATCGACCATGCAAGGCGTGGGATGGCTCAGCACCCAGTCTGCTATTTTTAGACCCGTGTGGACGTTGTTTCACATGTTGGCCCTGTTGCTGGGTTTGCTGTTGCTGGTGAAAGCCGAGCAACCTTTGGCAGTAGATGTTTTAGGCCGCTGGATTTGGCAAAGGGTACAAAGTAAAACGGCGCATGTGAAATTGCGCCATGGTGGCCCTGTCTTGCTTGGAATCGTTTGGGCTTTGTTACCTTGCGGATTACTCTATGGCGCACTGTTAGTAGCAGCTTTAACGAGCCACCCATTAGAAGGCGCTTTAGTGATGTCTTTGTTCGCTTTGGGTAGCGCCCTTGTGCTCACGATCGGGCCTTGGTTGTGGCTGCGTATGCGCGGCAACGCAAGCTTGGGCAACAACAAAGGTGATTGGGGTGTTCGAATTGCGGGCCTGACACTGGCGCTGACTTCGGGCTGGGCGCTATGGATGGGCTTGGTGGAATACCAAGCCCCTTGGTGCTTAGTGCCGCAATAGGTGGTCGCTTAACAACTGCGCGACGTGTATTGCTTCGCGCGCTGCACCATCGGCAATTTGATGGCGGCAACTGGTGCCATCTGCCACCACGATCGCGTCGGGTTGGTGGCGAATAGCGGGTAGCAAGCTGAGCTCAGCCATTTGCATCGACACATCGAGATGCGACGCCTCGTAACCAAAACTTCCCGCCATGCCGCAACAACTGCTTTCAATCAATTGTGGGTTGGCTTTCGGAATGAGTTTGATCACATCTAAAACAGAGGGCATCAAACCAAACGCTTTTTGATGGCAGTGACCGTGCAGCAATATGTCTTTCTCTGCAGGTTTTAAGTTATGTTTCAAGACCTCGAGTTTTCCGGCTTTGTGTTCGGTTGCTAAAAACTCCTCGAACAGCACGGCGTGCTGGCTGACCAATTCAGCAGATTCGCCCAAGCCTAAAACCAAAGCTTCGTCTCTGAGTGTGAGCAAGCAAGAGGGCTCAAGCCCGACGATGGCGATACCTTTTTGCGCAAACGGAAGCAGGGCGTCGACCAATTCTTGCGCTTGTTCACGCGCTTGTGCAACCATGCCGTTTGCAAGGAATGTGCGGCCACAACATAAGTGGCCTTGGTTTTTAGAATGGGCATCTTTAGACGCGATATGCACGCTGTAGCCTGCCGCTTGCAGCACCCCCAATGCGGCGGTTGCATTGCTAGATTCAAAAAATCCGTTGAATGTGTCGACAAACAATACAACAGGCTTAACGGCTTGCAAAACTTCTTGCTTGGTAACGCCAGCTTGTTGTTTAGAAAAGAAATGGTCGCTTTGCCATGTGGGCCAACTGCGTTGCGCTGAGAGACCCGTCATACTTTCTGCGATTTTTGCGAGCCAGGGCAATTGGTTGCGCAAGTTCAATACGCCAGCGAACTGGGCAGCCCATGCTGCATAGCGAGGCAGATAAGCGATCAACTTGTCTTTTAAAGTGAATCCGTAGCGCGCTTTGAAATGGTGAGTGGCTTCAATCTTCATGCGTGCCATGTCGACACCAGTCGGGCAGTCGCGTTTGCAGCCCTTGCAACCTACGCATAAATCTAGCGCTTCCATCACATCGGGGTTGGCAAGGCCTTCGGCGCCGAGTTGCCCGCTTAATGCCAAACGCAGCGTGTTGGCGCGCCCGCGGGTGAGGTGTTTTTCATCGCGGGTGACGCGATAGCTTGGACACATGGTGCCTGCATCAAACTTGCGGCAGGTTCCATTGTTGTTGCACATATCCACTGCTTTGGCCAATCCATGCGATAGATCTTCACCAGTGCCGGGTGCTGTAGTTTGCTCGGTTGCTGGATCGTTGTGCACATTCCATGCGCTCCAATCCAGCACCGTCTTGATGGGTATGACTTGGTAGTGGCTGCCATAACGCATCAAGCGCGTGTCATCCATTTTGGGTGGGTCAATGATGCGTTGGGGGGAGAGTAAATTTAACGGGTCGAGATGTTGCTTGATTTGTTTAAAGGCATCGTTGATACGTGGGCCGAATTGCCATTCAATCCATTCGCCGCGACATAAACCATCACCATGCTCACCGCTATAAGCACCTTTGAATTTGCGCACAAGTTCGCTGGCCTCTTCGCCTATTTGACGCATCTTCTTGGCGCCATCGCGTCGCATGTCCAAGATAGGGCGCACATGCAAGGTGCCTACCGATGCATGCGCATACCAAGTGCCTTTGGTGCCATGCCGTTTAAAAACTTCTGTCAAGGCGTTGGTGTATTCGGCCAAATGCACCAAAGGAACAGCGCAGTCTTCAATAAAGCTCACAGGTTTGCCGTCGCCCTTCAAGCTCATCATGATGTTGAGGCCTGCTTTACGAACTTCCCATAGGTTTTTCTGCTGCGCGTCATCGATCATTTCTACAACGCTGTTGGGTAGACCCAGATCACCCATCAACTCCACCAGTTGGCGCATATGGGGCTTGAGCGTTTCTTTGTCTGCGCCTGCAAACTCGACCAACAAAATAGCTTCGGGCTCACCTGTTAAGGCCGTTCGTATTGTTGGTGCGAATGCAGGGTTTTGTAGAGACAGGTCGATCATGGTGCGATCGACCAGTTCAACAGCAGTGAGCGTGCCGTTACCCAATTTGACAATATGTTGCGCCGCATCCATCGCCTGATGGAACGTGGGGAAGTTCACCACCCCCAACACTTTGGCGCGAGGCAGTTCTGCCAGTTGCAAGGTGAGTGATTGCGTCATGGCCAACGTACCTTCGCTGCCCACTAGCAAATGCGCGAGATTGACAGATCCGTCCGATGTGTAAGGACGCTCGTTTTGGTTGCAAAAGATATCGAGGTTGTAGCCTGCCACACGTCGCAAGACTTTGGGCCAATGGGCATCTATCTCAGGTTGCAATTGCATGGCCAGCTGCTGCACAAACTCGCCAACTGCTTTTGCGCGTCCAGAGCTTTGATCGAAGCGCCCCAATTGCATCACTGTGCCGTCGCTCATTCTGGCTGTCGCACCCAAGACGTTGTGCACCATGTTGCCGTAAGCAATCGATCGACTACCGCAAGAGTTGTTGCCTGCCATGCCACCTAAGGTGGCTTGCGCGCCAGTAGAGACGTCGACTGGAAACCAAAGCCCCTTGGATTTGAGTTGGGTATTCAAATGGTCTAGCACCAAGCCGGGTTCCACAACCGCGGTGCGTTGTTCGGTATCGATATGCAAAACATTGCGCACATATTTGCTGTGGTCAATCACCAAACCTGCACCCGTGGTCTGTCCGCATTGGCTGGTGCCGCCGCCGCGCGGCACGATTGGCACGCCGAGGTCTCGGCATATGTCCATCGCTATTGCTACTTCTTGGGTGCTTTTGGGGACAAACACACCTAAGGGTATTACCTGATAAATGGAGGCATCGGTTGCATAACGTCCTCTGTCTGCAGGCGTGAACAAAATCTCACCTTGTGTTTCTTTAGCCAGTCTTGCGGCTAGTCGACCCGCCACTTCATTGCTAGCGTGGGCGATGCGTTCGTATGTTTTCTCTGGAGTGGATAAGATTGCGTTGGTCATCTGGCTATTTTGAATGTAAACAATAACAAATCTATTGGAGATTCCACCCTTATGTTAAAGCTTGACTTCCACCCTTCAGGCCGTCACTTCTTGCAAATTCCTGGGCCGTCCCCAGTGCCAGATCGTATTTCACGTGCTATGAGTCTGCCCACGATTGACCACCGCGGCCCTGAGTTTGCTGTGTTGGCTTTCAAAGTCATTGCTGACATGCAAAAGATTTTTCAAACCCAACACCCTGTGATGATCTATCCCTGTTCAGGCACCGGCGCGTGGGAGGCGGCATTGGTCAACACCTTGAGTATGGGTGACCATGTGTTGATGTACGAGACAGGGCAGTTCGCGACCTTGTGGAACAAGCTTGCTACCCGCTTAGGCATTAAAACGGAATTTATTGGTATGCCCGGACTCGAAGGTTGGCGCCATGGCATTCAAGCAGATTTGATTGAAGCGCGATTAAAAGCAGATACCAATCACTCGATCAAAGCTGTTTGCGTGGTGCACAACGAAACATCGACTGGCGTGACCAGCGATATTCCTGCGGTGCGACGTGCGATTGATAACGCCAAGCACCCAGCTTTATTGTTGGTAGACACCGTCTCTGGCTTGGCAGCGATTGACTATCGCCATGATGCGTGGGGCGTGGACGTTACCGTTGGCGGTTCGCAAAAAGGACTCATGTTGCCGCCAGGTTTAGGCTTTAACGCGCTATCACCCAAAGCGATTGAGGTCAGTAAAAAATCCACTATGCCTAAATCATTTTGGGCGTGGGATGAAATGATTGAGTTCAACAAAACTGGCTACTACCCCTCCACCCCCAACACCAATTTGATGTATGGCTTGAGCGAAGCCTGCGACATGATCTTGGGTCAAGGTTTAGACGTTGTGTTCAAACGCCACAAACGTTGGTCAGCAGGTGCTTGCGCTGCAGTGACGGCATGGGGCTTGCCCATTCAATGTGCTGACCCCGCTTTGCACTCACCCATATTGACGGGCGTGATAACACCCGAAGGCGTGGATGCAGACGCTATTCGTAAAGTCATTTATGAACGTTTTGACTGCTCGCTTGGAACAGGTTTGGGCAAAGTGAAGGGACGCATGTTCCGCATTGGCCATTTGGGCGACTGCAATGACTTGACGGTGATAGCAGCTGTCTCTGCGTGTGAGATGGGCCTCAAACTCAGCGGCGTTAAATTGGCGGGGTCTGGTGTGCAGGCTGTGATGGATTATTTCTCTGCTCACCCTGTACCTGCATTGATTCGATAAAACAAAACATAGAGGAGACGCTATGCAAAGAAGACAATTGTTACAAGCTGGAGCGGCCACCGCTGCTGCATTGGCTGCGCCCATGATTAAAGCGCAGTCGCTGCCCGCGGGCCCTATTCGTATCGTCGTTGGGTTCCCACCTGGCGGCGGCACTGACGCGTTGGCGCGCGTGTTAGCGCAAAAACTCCAAGCGATGTGGAACATCAACATCGTGATCGATAACAAAGCAGGTGCAGCCGGTGTGATTGCCGCAGACTATGTGGCCAAGCAACCCGCTGACGGCAACACCTTGCTGATGGCGCATATCAACAGCCATGCATTAGCCACGAGTTTGCAACCGAAATTAGGCTACAACGTGGAGCGCGATTTCTCGCCCATTGGCTTGGTGGGTGTCACACCTAATTTATTGATATGTAATGAAAACCAACCCGCCAAAACAGTCAAAGACTTGGTGGCCTTGTGCAAACAAAACCCCGGCAAGATCAGTTTTGCATCTGCCGGTGGCGGGTCTGCCCAGCACTTGGCATTAGAAATGTTTAAGTTGCGCGCGGGCATTGATGCCTTGCATGTGCCCTACAAAGGTTCAGGCCCTGCATTGACCGATTTGATTGGCGGACAAGTGCAATATTGTTTTGAGACCATGACATCGGCCACGCCACATGTCAAAAGCGGTAAAGCGATTGCGCTGGCACAAACGCGAACCAAGCGTGCCAAAGGTCACCCCAATGTGCCAACGATGGACGAGCAAGGTTTTGCTGGTTTTGATGCAACGACTTGGTATGGATTAGTAGGGCCCGCCAAAATGAACCCTGCATTTATCAAACGCATCAACGAAGACATGAACAAGGTCATGGCCATGCCTGACGTGATCGAAAAATTTGATCTCTACGGCGCAGAAGACGGTGGCGGCACGCCCGAGCGTTTTGCTGACTTTATTCGCAGCGAAACCCAAAAATGGGCGAAAGTAATCAAAGACGCTAAAGTGCAGGCCGATTCATAGGCGCTCGGCTTTTAAAAAACTTCGCGCGAAAGGCTTGTTAACTCGACAAGCCTTTGTAAAACATATAAGCGGCCAGTACATACAACACGCTGGCAAAAGTACGTTTGAGTTTTTTCACGGGCAACATATGTGCGGCTTTTGCACCGAGCGGAGCTGTAAACACACTGCATAGCGCAATGACCACCAAGGCGGGCAACCAGATGTAACCAAATGCATCGTCTGGTAAACCTTGCACTGTTTGGCCGCTCACAATGTATCCAATGACATTGGCCACGGCAATAGGAAAGCCAAGCGCTGCGCTGGTGGCTACTGCGTTGTGAATCAGCACATTGCACCAGGCCATAAATGGCACGCTGATAAAACCACCGCCTGCACCTACAAGTCCTGATAAAAATCCAATCGCGCTACCAGCGCCAACCAAACCAACAGTGCCAGGCACTTGACGCGTAGGTGCAGGCTTTTTATCTAAAAACATTTGCGTGGCAGAAAAGCCCACAAACAATCCAAAGAAGATGGCAAGGTTAGATCCCTTGAGCAATGCAAACACACCCATGCTGGCAATCATGCTGCCAAGCACAATCCCTGGCGCTAAACCTTTGACCAAATCCCAGCGCACCGCGCCACGTTTGTGGTGCGCACGAACACTCGAGATAGAGGTGAAGATGATCGTCGCCATCGATGTGGCGATGGCCATCTTGACCGCGAGGTTGTCGTCAACGCCGCGCTGCGACAACAAAATGGTGAGGAATGGCACCATCACCATGCCGCCCCCAATACCCAACAAGCCCGCTAAAAAACCAGTGCAAATGCCAAGCGTGGCGAGTTCAATCAATAGCTGGGGTTGGATGTCCATAAATGGGGAGGGGGAAGTTGAGGTGTTGAATAGGTGTCTGCAAGGAACTCAAGGCCGGCATCCTGAACCGGGGTTCAGGTGGGCGAGGTCAGATTGACGTTGGGTTCATCTGACGCGAGACGATCACGCTCATCAAACGATGTTCCAAGCCCGAGCTCTAAGAGCATTGGTTCAAGGAAATATAAAGCCCCAAGGACCGAGCAGACGCTTTGATTGTAGACCTGCGTCACAACAATTGGTTGTCGTGTCCGAGTACGGTGTCCATGCGTTGCAACAAAGATTGCAACTGTGAGGTGGAGAGACTGGGGGCGCCTGTATCGGAAGCGACAGGCTTGTCGGTTAAATCAAACGCGAGGTTAAGAGCAGCCAGCACAGCGATGCGGTCACGCGCTTTGATCTTGCCTGCATCGCGAATTTTGCACATGGCCTCATCGACTTTTGCAACCGCTTGGTTAAGCCGAACTTCGCCGTCTTCTGGGCAACCCAACACGTAGCCATGCCCCATGATTTGCACTTCTACTTGCTTCACGCTTTGTCCTTTGCAGTTTGTTCTTGTGGCAAGCGATCGATCAGTGCGTCAATGCGGTGACGGGCTGCACCAAGACGGGACTTCATCAGGTCTCTTTCTTGGGTGAGTTGCTCAACCTGCGCGGTTAACAAAGCGTTCGTACGTTGCAGTTCTTCGTGTCGAACTAACAAACGCTCCGTGCGCTCGGCTATTTGGTCAATGAGGCTGGATTGGGGCATGTGGTCGCATTTTAAGGGGACTGGAGGCTGAACCGTTAAGATAGCCTCTGTTGGTGCTCGCGGTGTGGTTCACACGCCGCAGTTCAACGGGAAGCAGGAGGGTTACGTCGCTCGCTCGACAAAGCCCCACCTGCGCTGCCCCCGCAACGGTCAAACGGACGAGTTTTTACAAACTCCGCTTTTGTCAATTAGCCACTGAACGCCTTGAACAAGCGTTTGGGAAGGCGACAAAGGTTGTCTCCGTCAGCCCGGATACCGGCCAACAAGGTGGTGGTGCGTCGAAAACGCATTGCTAATTCGTCCATGCACTGTCGGGGAAGGCGGTGAGGGCAAATTCTGTTGGTTTTCTTATGAAAAAAACTTTCTCTTTGCGCTTTGCTGCGTCCGCTATTTCCATATCTGTTGCTTGCTTGTCACAAGCACAAGTACTTGAAGTTAATCCTGTTGTTGTATCGGCTAGCCGTATTGAGCAACCGTTGTCAAAAGTACTTTCTTCAGTGTCTGTTATCACTAGGCAAGATATTGAAAAATCTCAATCTCCAACTTTGGCCGATTTGCTTCAAGGAGAAGCTGGATTTGAGTTCGCAAGAAATGGAGGAAGAGGATCAACGACATCATTTTTCTTGCGCGGTCAAGGAAGTCAGAGTTTACTAGTCATGATCGATGGGGTTCGCGTTCAAACTGATCAACTAGCTGGATTGACTATGACAGATATGCCTCTGTCTCAGATAGAAAGAATCGAAATACTTAGAGGCAACGCCGGCGCACTTTATGGTGAATCAGCAATTGGGGGTGTTTTAAATATCATGACCCGACAAAGTAAAGGTAGTCCTTTGGCTTATGGTGGTATTTCATACGGTACGCGGGGAACATCAGACGTCTATGCTGGGTATGGAGGTGGTCTAGATGATTTGAAATTTGATTTGAATGCTGGCCACGCAGGCACTAACGGTTTTTCAGCAATTAATCCAAAGTATTCATCAAGTTATGTAATAAATCCAGATAATGATGGTTTTAAAAGTGCTTTTGCCGCTGGTAAATTAGAAAAAAAGGTAACCCGTGACCTGTCGATTGGGATTCGTTTAAATGTGAAAAATTCAACAACAGATTACGACAATTTATACGCTTCGGCTCTTCAGACAAATCAATTTAAGGTCAAAACAAACTCAACAGGTATATTTGGCCGACTAGCCTTAAGCGATAAGTGGATAAGCAATATTGATTTTTCAAATTCAAACTATCTATATGAAGATCTAAAAAATGGTAGTTTGAATACATCTTACTATGTGGGTAGGTACTACGGCGAACAAAATTTATTACGTTGGTTTAATACCTACGAGTTGCAGCCAGAAACTACAGCAACATTCGGCGCTGATTTAAACCGAGAGACTTTTGGGCAGAGTACATACTACGACTTAAGCCGTAACACAAACGCATACTTTGGCGGTCTTACTCACCGCCATGAAAAATGGGATTTTCAAGGAAACTTGAGAAACGATAACGTTAGGGTATCAAATGTCTCCTCAGGTGTAACTTCTTCCAACTCTACAAACACAAAGTCAACTTTGTTGGGTGCGGGTTATCAGCTTAGCGAGATCTGGCGGATTAGTTCTACTATTTCATCTGGTTTTAGAGCCCCGAATGCCTACGAAATTAGTGTTAATTCTGCGCTTGTTGCAGAGACACATAAAAGCCAAGAGGTTGGCCTAAGTTATTCAAATACAGACACTTTAATCAGGACTTCTTATTTCAGTTCCAACACAAAAAACGCTATAACTTACTCAACTGACTCCTCTTTTAATGATTACTATTACAACGTAGGTGAATTGCAAAATAAGGGCGTCGAGTTTTCTGCAAGAACCTTGGTGTTTGGTAACAACATTAAGATAAGTGCTGTTTCGCAAAATCCTTGGAATGTTACAGACAACACCTCGCTCACTAGAAGAGCAAAAAAATATGGATCTTTCGATATCTCACGATCGTTTAAAGATTACCAATTAGGGGCAAAACTTTTCGCTTCTGGTCAGCGAAGTGATACTGCAACACTTAGTGGCTACTCGACTTGGGCTTTTTATGCAAGCCAGAAAATTGATAATGAATGGATAGCAAGGTTAAAACTAGAAAATGTGTTTAATCATCAATACCAACAGATTTATTCTTACAACACTCCTGGCAGAGGAATATTTGCAACACTTCAATATCAACCTAAATGATTCGTATCAAATAACTTGAATTGCACATTGTTGTTTTAATGAAGCAACAAACAGCTATTACTAATATTAATCATGTCAAAT
>JBBAOY010000010.1:7095-51690 GCA_040401095.1 Limnohabitans sp. | reverse complement strand
GTAATCAAACTGCATGGCTTTTTCCACAAAAGAAACGGCACCCGAAGGTGCCGTGGTATTTTTACTGAAACAGGGTTTACTCTTCGACAAACGCCTCTTCGCGTTTATTTCGTATCGATGGTAGCAACACTATGACTAACAAGATCAGCGCAGCGCCCAACAAACTCGCAGACAACGGACGGGTAGCAAATACAAACCAGTCACCGCGAGATAGCAGCAGAGCTCGTCTTAAGTTCTCCTCCATCATGGGGCCCAAAATAAAGCCGAGCAATAACGGAGCAGGCTCGACACCCAGCTTCACAAACACATAGCCGACAAGACCGAAGGCCGCCACCATCCAAATGTCAAACGTATTGTTATTCGTCGAGTAGACGCCAATCGCGCAAAACAAAACAATGGCAGGAAATAAGAAACGATAAGGAACCGTCAATAATTTAATCCAAATACCAATGAGTGGCAGATTCAGAATCACCAACATCAAGTTACCAATCCACATAGAAGCGATCAAACCCCAGAACAACTCTGGATTGCTTGTCATGACCTGTGGGCCAGGCTGGATGTTGTGAATCGTCATCGCACCGACCATCAATGCCATCACGGCGTTAGGTGGAATGCCCAAGGTCAGCAATGGAATAAAAGAAGTTTGCGCGCCTGCATTGTTGGCAGACTCAGGTGCGGCCACACCGCGGATGTTGCCTTGACCGAAAGGCACTTCACCAGGACGCAACTTGGTTTTCTTTTCAATTGTGTAGGCAGCAAAAGCAGCAAGCAACGCACCACCACCTGGCAAAACACCCAGCAATGAGCCTAATGCGGTTCCGCGAATCACCGCTGGCAACATGTTTTTAAAGTCTTCCTTCGTTGGGAACAAGCCTTCTACTTTTGCAGTAAAGACCTCGCGCTCATCTTCAGGCCGAGACAAATTAGAGATGATTTCTCCATAACCAAAAACACCCATCGCCACAACAACGAATCCGATACCGTCAGTTAATTCTGGAATATCAAAGCTAAAACGCGCAACGCCTGAGTTCACGTCAGTACCTACTAAGCCCAACAACAACCCCAAGATGATCATCGCAACTGCTTTCAGCAAAGAACCAGAGGCCAATACGACAGCACCTACCAAGCCCAAAATCATTAGCGAGAAGTATTCAGCAGGGCCAAACTTAAACGCCAGTTCGGTCAACGGCGGCGCAAATGCAGCCAAGATCAAAGTGCCAACAGAGCCTGCAAAGAAAGAGCCCAATCCAGCAGCAGCCAAAGCTGGCCCCGCTCTACCCTTTCGTGCCATTTGGTAGCCGTCAATGGTGGTCACCACCGAGGACGATTCACCAGGCAGGTTCACCAAAATTGCCGTGGTTGAACCACCGTATTGGGCGCCGTAATAAATTCCTGCCAACATGATCAATGCAGATACAGGTGGCAGCGCGTAAGTAGCTGGCAACAACATGGCGATCGTCGCCACAGGGCCAATACCAGGCAACACGCCAATCAGCGTGCCCAAAATACAACCGATTAAGCAGTACATCAGATTGATAGGCGTGAACGCCACTCCAAAGCCCAACGCTAGGTTATTGAGTAATTCCATGTTTTATTTCTCCCTGCTTAACCAGTAATGAAAAAAGGCCACACTGGCATCTGCAAGTTCAAAAGCTTGATGAATGCAAGATAGCTCAGCACCGACAAAAACGTCGATAGCAGAAGTACTTCTTTTAATTTGAAGACATCGCCCGCCTTGCTAGCGATGATAGTTAAGGCGTAAATACCTGCAATCAGCCCCATCGGTGGAAGTCCCAAGCTTGGTAGACCCCCCAATAAGATTCCAAAAGCAACGTTGGCTCCCAAAATGTATACAAGGGGTCGCCAAGCAAAACTACCGACCTTGTCGCCGTCTTCAGTATGTTCTATCAAAGAATAGAAAATCGTAAAACAACCTAAGACAGCCAGCAAGACGCCAAGCAGCATTGGGAAGTAACCTGGACCCATGCGAGCACCAGTACCTACTGAGTAGCTTGTAGCACCCAATGCAAATCCGCCACCGATGATGGCAAACATCAATCCAGAGAAAAAGTCTTTTTGACTTTTGATCATGTCATCTCCTTAAACAAAATACCTAAGTGGCGCAGATTGTGACCTCACACTCAAACAATAGGGATGTGGGTTTCACCTACCTATGTCGCATAAGCGTTGCGGGTTAACCCTTGAGTGATGGGCGCTTAACGCTTGTTTATGCCAATGCAACAGGTGCTAAAACTTTCAACCACTTAGTCGCTGGCAAAGGCCATCGCGTTTGTATCGCTTGTGCTTGTGATAACAATGCATCGCGATCGGTTGTGCCTGCAGTGCGTAACGCCATCAAAATAGTGTTGCCCTCTTTGGTGGGTCTAAATGCCCACAAGGCATCTTTACCAAACGCATTCGCAATTTTTTGCACGCTGCTCTCAAAGCTTGAGCTGCGTCCAAACAAATTCACCGTCATGCAGCCGTTGTCTGTCAGCAGTTGTCTGCAATCTGCATAGAACGCTTCACTGTCTAAAACAGGACACGCTGCGTCTTGGTCGTACAAGTCGACTTGCAAAGCATCAATTTTTCCGCGCCAGTGGTCATGGCTTGCTACTTCAGCAGCATCACCCAACACCACATTCAATTTGGATGTGTCTTCAGGTAATTTGAACCATAGCCTGCAAGCGGCAATGACTTGCGGATTCAATTCAATCGCCGTAGTCTGCATGCGCAAATGCTTGTGGCAAAACTTCGTCAATGACGCAGCACCAAGTCCGAGTTGCATGGCATGCAAACTGCCCACCTTATCGAGATCGGCAAACAGCAACCAACCCATCATGCGCTGCACATATTCCAGATGAATTTCAAACGGCCTGTTGATCTTCATTGAGCCTTGCACCCAAGGCGTGCCTAAGTGCAGGTAGCGCACATCGCCGTAGTCAGAGAAGTTGACCTCCGGCAAAATATTTTTACGTTGCGTTGCCATCGTTACTCCGCCATGCCTTCGACCACAAAGCGCACACGCTTGGTGCCTTGCCATGCGTCAGTCTCTATGCGGTAAGCCAAATGCGCTAACGCCGGCAAAGGCTCGACCCGTCCAAACCAAATGCCATCGACCGGTTGGCCATGGTGGCGCAACTTCAATGACAAATGTTTTTCAGCGACCAAACGCTGGCCCAAGACTTCGATGTTTTCGCTAAAAGTTGGCGCTGCAAAACCTTGCCCCCACACCTCTTGCGCTAGAGCGTCCGCCATATCAGGACGACGAAACTCTGGCGGTAGGGGGCCATCGGTTTGCATACGACGTTGCAAGGTGGCTTCGTCCAACCACTCTTGTGCAACTTGTTGCAAGGCCTCTTCAAAAAGTCCCAATTGTTCTTCTTCTATCGTGCAACCTGCTGCCATAGCATGACCACCAAAACGCAACAACACGCCGGGGTGGCGTTTAACCACCAAGTCCAAAGCGTCGCGCAAATGAAAACCCGGAATCGATCGACCAGAGCCTTTGAGTTCATGTGATTTACCAGTGGCTTGGCTAGGTGCAAAAACAAAAGTAGGACGGTGGTGCAAATCTTTCAACTTGGCCGCCACGATACCCACCACGCCTTCATGAAACTCTGGGTCAAACACGCACAAGGCGGGTGGTGGCAATTCATCTGGATCCAGCATGTCTTGCGCAATGGCCAAGGCTTGGTCACGCATGTCGCCTTCGATGACACGACGTTCACGGTTGATGCGGTCTAGTGCGGTTGCCAATTCAGTGGCACGCGCTAGGTCATCGGTACAGAGGCATTCAATACCTAAGGTCATGTCCGCTAAACGCCCCGCAGCATTGATACGCGGCCCCAATGCAAAACCAAAATCTTGCGCTGTGCACTGCGCGCTCGTGCGACCTGCGGCCACAAACAAAGCTGTCATACCTGCTGGCATAGCACCTTTGCGAATGCGCACCAATCCCTGCGCGACCAAACGGCGGTTGTTGGCGTCGAGTTTGACCACATCGGCCACCGTGCCCAAAGCCACCAAGGGCAAGAGGCTGTCGAGCTTGGGTTGCGACTGCGCGTCCCACACACCGCGCGTGCGTTGTAGTGCACGCAACGCTAGCAACACATAAAACATCACACCCACGCCCGCTAAGGCTTTGCTCTCGAACGTGCAGCCCGGTTGGTTGGGATTGACGATGGCATCGGCATCCGGCAACACCGCGGCTGGCAAATGGTGGTCTGTTACCAACACTTGTAAGCCCAGTGCTTTGGCAGTTGCTACACCCTCTACGCTGGCAATGCCGTTATCTACCGTGATCAAGACATTCGCACCGCTGGCTTTAACGCGCTCAGCAATCGGGGGCGTTAAGCCATAGCCGTCCACCACACGGTCTGGCACGATGTAAGACACTTGTTGCGCACCCAACATGCGCAAACCTCTTAGCGCCACTGCACATGCAGTGGCACCGTCGCAGTCGTAATCCGCGACTATGCAAAGTTTTTTATTGGCTGCAATTGCGTCTGCCAATAACTCTGCAGCTTGCGCAACGCCTTTCAAGCCATCAGGCAGAAGTAGTTGAGTAAGCGATGTATCGAGTTGGTGTGCTTCATGGATACCACGTGCCGCATACAAACGCGCTAACAACGGGTGCACGCCCGCTTGTTCCAAAGCCCAAACACTGCGAGGCGCCACCTCGCGGGAAATAAATTGCATCACATGTCCTCAGATCTGGGTGGAACGACTAAGCGTTCGTGCAATGCAGTAGCGCCAAATCGCTTTGCAATGCTTTGTAAAAGCGCGTTGGATTGCCAAAGGTCTTGCCAACCTAGGATTGATTGAATCCTGCTCCAAGCGGAATCAGGTTGTGTTTCATAGATATGCCGCTCGTGTTCACCGCACAAAATTAACTGCATTTCATCGCCTTGATGGGCACGCTCAAGTAAATCAGCAAAAAGGGTTTGGTCTAACAAGGTCCAAGCTTGCATCCAACCTTGCCAGTCTTGTTGCAAAGAGGCGTTGCGTAAATCTGAAGCAGCCTTTAACTGCGCTGCATTGAATGTTTGCAGCGTCGCAGATCCTGCCAAGTTCGTTGGGTTTTCTCTCGCAGCACTGGTTTTCGTATGCGTACTAGTTTTTGTATGCGTACTAGTTTTTGTATTAATTAGCAAAGCACCAGCACCATGCCACCACAAAGAATTGATGGCGAGTCCGCGGTTCGCATTGACATCATGGGTGTAGAGCAACATTTGCATTTCATTTTGTAAACGTCGTAGCAATGTGGCCGGACCTGTCGGCGTTGCGCCGCCCACCAACCATGGATCGATATTGCGGCCAATCACCCGATCTAGCGAGGCGGTTGGCAAATTGGCAAATACATCTGACTGGGCTAACCACTGACCCGGCTTAGAGGGGTAGAGCGCAATACCGTCTTGCGCGAAAAAATCTTGCATCGCTTTAAAAAGTTGGGCATCAGTGTCTGCGTCGATTTGCAAATGCGCAGGGTCACCCATGGTGACTTGGCCATTGCTCACATGCCAATTGCAGAGCGTGACAAAAGCCCAAGCAGATTTGTCAGCGCTTAAATGTTGTTCAGTAGCGGCATTTGCAGCCCAAGGCACACAGCCTTCCGCACAATCCCAGCCTAGTGCTTTGGCTTGCGCCGCCTCATGGGGCATTGCCAAACTGGTGGGCAATGCCCCGTGGGATGCTTCATGGATCACCGATGTGCGTTGCACGTTTCGCAACCATTGGCGTAAATTAGGCAAGCCATCGGTCGCTGGCCAGTTGGCTGGTGCGCGATGGCCAGACCACAGCGCGTAAGGAACCACCCACGTGGGTAAATCAAAAGTCATAGCCTCGATTGTCCTTGATGACACAATCACTCCCTGTGAAAAACCGCACCTCTTCCCTTCCCTATGAATTACTGATCGGTTGGCGCTATACGCGTGCGGGCCGCAGTGCTGGGCGCAATGGGTTTATTTCTTTTATTTCTGGCGTGTCTATGCTCGGCATTGCATTAGGCGTCGCCGCTTTGATCATCGTGTTGAGCGTGATGAACGGTTTTCAGAAAGAAGTCCGCGACCGCATGCTCGCTGTGGTCTCGCATATCGAACTGACGACACCTACTGGCGAAGGTTTTGCCGATGTTGACGCCGTATTGAAGAAAGTGCGCCAACACCCAGAGGTAGTGGCCGCTGCACCTTTTGTGGCGCAACAGGCTTTGTTAGCGCGTGGTGAAGATATGCGCGGCGCATTGGTGCGCGGCATTGCGCCCGAGCTAGAAGCAACCGTGAGCGATTTCACCCTGCAACTGCCACCTAAGGCAATGGCATCTTTGCAAGCAGGCAGTTTCAATGTGGTTTTAGGCGGAGAACTCGCACTTGCCATGGGCGTGCAAGTGGGCGACCGCATCACACTCATCTCGCCAGGCGGTCAAGTAACGCCGGCTGGAGTTTTGCCACGCTTAAAGCAGCTCACGGTATCGGGTATTTTTGATTCGGGCCACTATGAATATGACGCCACCTTGGCGCTCATGCATGTAGAAGACGCACAACGCATTTTTCGGGTCGAGGCACCCAGCGGTATTCGACTCAAGATTCAACACATCAACGATGCGCGCTCAGTGGCATACGAACTCTCAGCCCTTTTGGGTGGCGAAGTGATCGTGCGTGATTGGACGCGTCAAAACCGAACATGGTTTGCTGCCGTACAAGTCGAAAAACGCATGATGTTCATCATCCTCACCCTCATCGTGGCAGTGGCGGCTTTTAACTTGGTGACTACCTTGGTGATGACGGTGACTGACAAACGTGCTGACATAGCGATTCTTCGCACGCTCGGCGCCAGCCCATCGAGCATCTTGACGATTTTTGTAGTGCAAGGCGCGACCGTTGGGGTCATGGGTACTTTGGGCGGGCTACTAATGGGTCTTGGCGTGGCGTTCAATATCGACGTGATCGTCCCAGCGATCGAGCAATTGCTGGGCGCGAGTTTTCTGCCGCGCGATATTTACTTGATCAGCCGTATGCCGAGCGACCCGCAGTCTGCTGACATTTGGCCTGTGGCTTTGATATCGCTGGCCTTGGCATTTGTGGCGACGATTTACCCCAGTTGGCGCGCTAGTCGTATCCAACCTGCTCAGGCGTTGCGCTATGAATAGCCCTCTAGTTTTGACAATATGAACAAGTCAACCGTTTTAGAAGCGCAACACATCAGCAGGCGGTTCACCGAGGGATCGTTGGACGTCTCTGTTTTACAAGATGTGAATCTGTCGGTGGCCGCCGGCGAAACACTGGCTATCGTCGGCGCATCAGGTTCTGGCAAAAGCACTTTGTTGCATATCTTGGGTGGCTTGGATTTGCCGACCTCGGGTTCAGTCAACTTGCTGGGTCAAACTTTGGGCGGACTGAGCGCCAGTGCGTTGGGCGATTTGCGCAACCAGCATTTGGGCTTTGTTTACCAGTTTCATCACCTGTTGCCTGAGTTCAGCGCCATCGACAACGTAGCCATGCCTTTGTGGATTCGCCGCATGGACCGCAGTGCGGCTAACGCGCAAGCCAAGGAGTTGTTGGAATCTGTAGGCCTCGGCCCACGCATGCAGCATCGCCCTGCAGAGTTGTCTGGCGGCGAGCGCCAGCGTGTGGCGATTGCCCGAGCTTTGGTGACACGCCCTGCTTGTTTATTAGCAGATGAGCCTACAGGCAACCTAGACCGCAATACGGCAGACCTTGTGTTTTCCATGATGCTCAACTTAGCCCATTCACAAGGCACCGCCTTTGTGGTGGTCACGCATGACATCCAACTAGCGAGTCGCTGTGACCGACAACTGCATTTGGCAGCAGGTAGTTTGCAAGACTAAGGCCATGCCTTGGATAGACACCCACTGTCACCTTGACGCCGCAGAATTTGACGCCGACCGCGATGCGGTGCGTCAACTTGCCAAAACCCTTGGCGTAGAAACATGCGTGATCCCCGCCGTCAGGGCATCCCACTTTGACGAAATACGCTTGCTAGCCCACCGGCATTTAGACGCCTATTCCTTGGGCATCCACCCGCTTTACACGCCACAAGCCAGCGACGCAGACCTCGCTACTTTAGACACGCATCTGCATACGCACCATAGCGATCCTAGATTAGTTGCGGTAGGTGAAATTGGTTTAGATGTCTTTGTGCCTGAAATCAACACATCCGAAGCTTTCGCGAAACAAGTGCATTTTTTTGAAGCGCAACTGCAAATTGCGCAGCGCCATCAAATGCCCGTCATCATGCACGTGCGCCGCAGTGCAGACGGATTGCTCAAAGGGCTTCGAAGATTTCCGGTAGTCGGCGGCATCGCCCATGCTTTCAATGGCAGTCTTCAACAAGCCCAGATGTTTATCGACATGGGCTTCAAACTCGGCTTTGGCGGCGCGATGACATACGACCGCGCGACCAAGCTAAAAGCCCTTGCAACAGAGTTGCCGTTATCGGCCTTGGTACTAGAAACCGATGCACCCGATATTCCGCCAACTTGGATATACGCCACCGCCGAGCAAAGAGCGCTTGGCCAGCCCCAAGGCAGGAATAGCCCCGCCGAATTACCCCGTATTGCCTCGGTTTTAGCGGAACTGCGTGGCATCTCGCTAGAGGAGCTTGCTGCCGCCACGTCAGCCAATGCCAGACAAGCGCTACCCCGCCTACAATGATCAACGTGAGCAATACTGTTTTAAACGCCGACCTGCACTGCCACTCTGTGGTGTCTGATGGCACCCTCACCCCCGAAGCATTAGCGGCCCGTGCCAAAGCTAATGGCGTCGAACTTTGGGCACTGACCGACCACGATGAAATCAGTGGCCAAGCACGCGCGCTTGCCGCCGCCAAATCCCAGGGCATGCAGTACCTCACCGGCACTGAAATCTCCGTTACTTTCGCTGGCCAAACCGTGCACATCGTTGGCTTAGGTTTCGACCACGAAGACGCAGGCTTACAACAAGGTTTGCTCAAAACTCGCGGCGGTCGCAGCGAACGCGCCCAAGAAATGTCGCAAGGGTTGGCGCAAGTTGGCATACACGGTTGTTACGAGGGCGCACTGAAATATGTCGGTAACCCTGAACTCATCTCGCGCACCCACTTCGCCCGCTATTTGGTCGAGTCGGGCGTTTGCGCTGACACCCACGAAGTGTTTCGTAAATATTTAACCGACGGCAAGCCTGGTTTTGTGCCGCACCGCTGGGCTTCGCTCAAAGAAGCCGTCCAGTGGATCACCGAGGCACAAGGCATTGCCGTGATCGCCCACCCCGGGCGTTACAACTTCACCCCAAATGAGGAATATGCCTTTTTCACTGAATTCAAAAACCACGGCGGCCAAGGTGTTGAAGTGGTGACTGGTAGCCACACCACTGCTGAATATGTGGAATACGCGGACATGGCCAAAGAATTCGATCTGCTCGCTTCGCGCGGTAGCGACTTTCACAGCCCAAAAGAAAGCCGTATTGATCTTGGAACGCTGCCTTGGTTGCCCGGTCAACTCACCCCTGTGTGGGAAGCCCTGGCCCATCGCATCCAATGAGCACCGCTTCCAAGCACACGTCCGTAGACGGCTCCCCTCTTTCAGCACAACAGGCCTTGGCCGGCATGCTCTATGCCGTGATCGCGATGGCGTGTTTCACGGTGCTCGATACGACCAATAAATTTCTTCTGGCTAGCGTTCCCATGTTGATGGTGCTGTGGTTTCGTTATGCCTTTCAAGCCGTTGCAACTACTGCTTTGATGTTGCCTCGCAAAGGCCGGGCCGTGTTTCAAACCCGCGCTTTGAAACTCCAAATTGTGCGTGGCTTGTTACTCCTGACTTCTAGTTTTTTGGCTTTTGGCAGCCTGATTCGTATGCCTGTTGCCGAATTCAGTGCAATTGCTATGTTGTCGCCCCTAACAGTCACCATCTTGGCGCGCTTTGTCTTGAAAGAACACGTTTCTAAGTTGCGTTGGGTGTTTGTATCTGGCGGCATGGTGGGTGCCATGTTGATCGTTCGACCCGGCGGTGGCATGGACGCAAGCCATGCGTGGATTCCTTTGCTGATGGTGCTGTCTTACTCCACCTTTCAGATTTTGACCAGCCATATGGCTAAAACAGAATCTCCAGAGACCATGCACATTTATACCGGTTGGGTGGGCGCCGTGATTTCCACTGGCTTGGTGTTCAGTGTTTGGACCACCGAATTGACTGGTTTTCAATGGATGCTGATGGTTTTGATTGGTTGTGCTGGCACTTTAGGCCACTACTTGCTGATCGTCGCCTTTGCGCGCGCGCCGGCTTCGCGCGTCACACCTTTTCTCTACAGTGGGATTGCCTTTGCCACTTTGACGGGTTGGGTGGTGTTCTCACACATCCCAGACCCTATCGCTTTAACAGGCATGGCATTGATCGTCCTGTGTGGCTTGGGCGCTGGCTGGCTCGGTCAACGCGAGCATGCCAAAAGCATTCCGCCCTCGCACGATTGAGGCAACCCAGCCATGGCCCAGTTTCTTCAGGTGCATCCTGAAAATCCGCAACCGCGCTTACTCAAACAAGCCGTCGCCTTTTTAGCCAACGGTGGCGTGGTCGCCGTGCCGACCGATTCGAGCTACGCCTTGGTGTGCCATTTGGACGATAAAACCGCCGTCGAAAAAATGCGCCAAATCCGCCAAGTCGATGACAAGCACCACCTCACCTTACTTTGTCGCGATTTGTCTGAGTTGTCGAACTACGCCAAGGTAGACAACCGCCAATATCGCTTGCTCAAGGCGGCAACGCCTGGCGCCTATACGTTCATATTAGAGGCCACCAAAGAAGTTCCTAGGCGTGTGAGCCATCCGCAGCGCAAAACTATCGGTCTGCGGGTGCCTGAAAACAAAACCTTGCTGGAACTTTTGGCGTTGCATGGCGAACCATTGCTTGCCACCACATTGATCCCCCCAGGCGAAACGGAACCCATGAACGACGCGCAAGAGATTCGCGAACGCTTCGAGCATCAACTTGCTGCCGTGATTGACGCAGGCGCTTGTCCTCTAGAAGCCACCACGGTGGTCGACCTCACCAGCATGGAGGGCGGCGGTGACCCTACCGTCATTCGAGAAGGTCGAGGCGCTTTGCGCACTTTAGGCCTCGGGTAGGCCAATTGCTACTGACGCAATGCGACAATTCTTTTCATTCATCATTCAAAGTTAAATCCATGAACGACCGCGTTCTCTCAGGTATGCGCCCCACTGGCGCTTTGCATTTAGGTCATTACCACGGCGCTCTCAAAAACTGGGTGCGTTTGCAGTCTGAGATGGAGTGTTACTACTTCGTCGCCGATTGGCACGCGCTGACCACGCACTACGAAAGCCGTGAAGTCATTGAACAAAACGTCTATGAAATGGTGATCGACTGGCTGGCAGTAGGTCTAGACCCCAATAAGTGCACGATGTTTTTGCAAAGCCGTATCCCTGAGCATGCCGAGCTTTTCACCCTCCTCGCCATGGGCACACCATTAGGCTGGTTAGAGCGCGTCCCCACTTATAAAGACCAGCAAGAAAAGCTCAAAGACAAAGACTTGTCGACTTACGGTTTTTTAGGCTACCCCTTGCTTCAGGCTGCAGACATCTTGATCTACAAAGCCAAATATGTGCCGGTGGGCGAAGACCAAGCCAGCCATGTGGAGTTGACCCGCGAAGCCGCAAGACGCTTCAACCATTTGTATGGACGCGAAGCCAACGCCATCGAAAAAGCCCAAGCGAGTTTGGCCAAACTGCCCAAAGACAGCGTCAAGCGTTTTGAGAAGTCTCGCAAAACCTACCAAGAAACGGGTGACGCCAAAGCTTTGGAAGGCGCCATGGGCTATCTCACCAGCGCCTCAGAACTCGATTCACTAGACCGCGAACGGTTAGAGGGCTACTTCAAAGGCACGGGCAAGGTCATCTTGCCCGAGCCGCAAGTCTTGCTGACCGAGGCCAGCAAGCTTCCGGGCTTAGACGGCGCCAAGATGAGTAAAAGCTACAACAACGCCATAGCCATTCGCGAAGACCGCGCCACCCTCGAACACAAAGTCAAGCGCATGCCCACCGACCCCGCCCGCGCCAAGCGCACGGACGCGGGAAATCCTGAAAATTGCCCTGTTTGGCAGTTCCACAAGGTCTACAGTTCGCAAAACACCAAGGAATGGGTCATCCAAGGCTGTAAAACCGCAGGAATTGGCTGTTTGGAGTGCAAACAGCCCATCATTGACGCGATTTTGATTGAGCAGCAACCGATGTTTGAGCGTGCTGAGAAGTACCTAAGCCAACCCAAGCTAGTTCGTGATATTGTGGACGCAGGTACTGAAAAAGCACGCATAACCGCACGAGCCACCATGCACGATGTTCGGGCAGCAATGGGGCTAAACTACTAACATATACGCGCAGGAGTAATAAAAATGAGTATGTACATCATCGATGACCACCCCCTAGTCCGTTCCGCCATTGCCATGCTGCTGCGTCGCATGCGTTCCTCCACCAAGGTTATCGAATTAGACAAATTTAGTGAATTGCAAGCCGCCATTATCAAAAACGGCGAACCCACTTTGTTTGTACTTGACTTACTTTTGCCCGGCGTCAAAGGCACCAGCGCGGTCACAGAAGTCAAAAAAATGTATCCCGAAGTGCCTTTGGCAGTTCTTTCGTCCATGCCGGCTGGGGAGGCGGAAGAGACTTGTATCGAAGCTGGCGCCGATATTTATATCGAAAAAGCGACCCCCAGCAATGAAATCGGCGAAGCGCTCAAAGGCTTGTTTGCGGCTGAAAATGCCGACGAAGAGACTATTCCTTTGGGAGACACCAAGCTGTCTAAGCGCCAAAAGCAACTCATCATCATGTTGGACCGTGGCTTAGGTAACCGTGAAATCGCGGAAGAACTTGATATCAGCGAACACACCGTCAAAGTTCACCTCTGGCGCCTGTTCCGACGACTTGGTGTGAAAAGCCGCACGCAGACGTTGCACTTTGCCCGCACGCATGGTTTGCTGTAAAAGGTTTTAGTGAAATCCAACTGGCTCTAGCCCTGCAGCTGGGGTTTGGAGACACCAAAAAAGGCCCTTAAATGGGCCTTTTTCATTGCAGCGGTTCGCGCACCATCAGATTGAGACCGCTGCTTCCAAGTTTTACAGGGGTCAGGCTCACGCCCAAATCTCCCGGTTGTGCTACGGCTTGGCCGCTCTTAGAAATTCGCACCTTTACCGTCACCTCGGTCATGCTGGAGAGCTTGGCGGCTGGATTCATGGCTGTGCTGTCATCCAAAACAAAGTCAAAAGGCAATTTGTCTGCCGTGGTTCTAACAATCGCGAGCGGCATGCGCGAGCCAGATACAGGCGTCGCGAAAACAAACACCGTGTCTGTTGGTGCAACTTTGTCCGCCAGTTCTTTGATCACACTCACTCTGCCAGTGATTCGCGCGGTACTGGCTTGGGTATTGGAAGCGCCTGCTGCAATGTTGCTACCCGAAGCGCCGTTATTGGCGGAATTTGAATTGGGCTGACCTTGCACGCTGGCCATCGCATTGCTGCGTGAGGGCGCGGGTGGCAATCCCATTTTTTCTCGCGTTTGCGCAATGGCGCGGTCTAATTCAGGCGCCTCGGGAGATGCTGGCTCAACCACTTCTCTGGCGCGCTCCCAAAAACGCAATGCAGATCGATAGTTCATTTCCGAATAAGACGCGCTGCCAGCCAAAAGCAAAGCGTTTAAGTGCTGTGGGTCTACCGTCAAAACGCGCTGGATGATGGCCCAAGGCTGTCCTGCAAAGTTGCCCTGGTTTTTTTGCGCCAAGACTTCGGCATGCTCAATCGCCAAGTTGTCGTCTTTGCTCAGCACCAATGCTTTTCTAAAGGCCACGTCCGCCTCGTCAAATTGTTCACGCGCACGTTGGACGCGCGCGAGCATGATCCAGCCATCGACTTGATTAGGCTCATCCTGCAAGCGTCGTGTTAGGGCCGTGGCCATTTCAGTCAACTTTTCGGGTGAGATGTCAGAGCCCTGCCCCGCATCAGCCTGCAGGACTGCAGGATTTAAAGCAAGGGGTTGGCCCATCACGGCGTACATCAAACAAGCAGCGACAGGCACCAAGAAAACAAAACTCATCACCCATACCCATGGTGCGCGCCAGGCTTGGGGGGTGGCTTTTGCAATTTGCGTGCTGTCGCCCACATCTTCCAACAAGCGCCTGGCCAGTTCGTCTTTTGCGATCTGCAACTCTTCGCTACTTAAATTACCCAACCCATATTCTTTTTCTAAGTCACATATCTGGTCTTTGTAAACGGCAGCATTGGCTTGAACGGGGTCGTCTGCGCGATCTTGCGCTTGTTGTGAAGCATCTGCGCCCAGTTGCGAACCACGCCACAAACTCACACTGATGACAGCCAACACCACAGCCACCATGGCTAAAGCGTAGAGAAGAAAAATTAAAGTTGGATTCACATCAATCTTTCAACAACTGTTCGACCCGCGCGCGCTCGGCTTCACTCAAAAGGTGAGGCTTCACGGTTGCACGGCGCTGACGCAAATACACCCACATAAAGATGGCTGCCATCAACAACACCACAAATGGACCAAACCAAAGCACCCATGTCAGGGGTTTGACTTCGGGACGATAGAGAACGAAGTCGCCGTAACGCGACACTAAAAAATCTTTGATTTCTTGGTCAGATTTATTGGCACGAATCAAATCACGCACTTCGCGGCGTAAGTCGTCTGCCAGCTCTGCACGCGAGGACGACAAGGACTCGTTTTGGCACACCAAGCAACGCAGTTCTGGTGAAATATGCACCAAGCGGGCTTCTACAGCAGGGTCTTCTGCCATGGGACTGGCTTCGCCTGCATTTGCCAAGCCTATGCACAAGCCCATCAAAAAAAAACAAATGCACTTCATGATTTGCCCAGGCCCTGCATCAGCGGCAAAATTTTCTCAGCCAAGAGTTGGGGCGTGACCGCTCCCACATGTTTGAAGCGAATCACACCTTGCTGATCGATGACATAGGTTTCTGGCACGCCATAGACCCCATATTGAATGCCCACGCGGCCATCTAAATCCATCACCGAAGTGGTGTATGGGTTGCCATGGCGCTGCAACCACACCGCACTGCGCTCACGCGCCACTTGTAATTTGATGGCGTCGCTTTGTTTGGCAGCCGGGTCTTGCGGTTGAATTTCTTTGTAGCTCAAACCAACGATAGGGATTTGGTTTTTTTCTGCAAATGCCACAAGCACTGGATGCTCTTCACGGCATGCCACACACCACGTTGCCCACACATTGAACATCCATACCTTACCCAGCATCTGCTCAGGCGAAAACGTTTTATCGCTCTCTAAAGTGACTAAGTTAAAAGCAGGTGCAGGCTTGCCAATCAAGGGGGATGGGATTTCGCGTGGATCACGGTTTAAGCCAATCGCTAGAAAGATGACTAGGCCAAAGAAAAACACCAAAGGAATAAAAACTTTTTTCACGCGCGGTACCTGCGATCTAACGCGGCTAACAAACCGCCTAAGACCATCAGCAAAATCCCGCCCCACAACCAAGGGACGAAAGGTTTGTAATAGACCCGCATACTCCACTCTGTGCGCGCATCGTCTAAGGGTTCACCGAGAGAGACATACAAGTCGCGCATAAACCCTGAGTCAATACCCGCCTCGGTCATGGGCATGGCCGATGAAAAATAGCGACGCTTTTCGGGCTGCAGAGTTTCGATCACTTCATTGCCACGCTTTACCTCGACATCAGCGCGGACGGCTTTGTAATTCGGTCCAGTGACTTCGCCGAGCGACTTCAACTGAAAACTGTAGGGTGCAATAGTGACCACGTCATTCACATGCATGCGCACATCGCGCTCTACTTCATAAGAGTTCACACCCGTCACGCCTACCACGAGCACAGCCATACCAAAGTGCGCAATGTTTTGCCCCCAGAAAGACAGGCCTATACGCCCAGGTTTGCGTAAACGTGTGACCACCTGTTGCAAGGTTCCCAGGCCCACCCAAGCACCCAAGAAAATACCCAGCATGGCACCAAAAGACCAACCACCTAATACAAATGGCAGGGCAACCGCCAACACCACTGAGGCAAGCCCAGAGAAGCGCAAGGTATACGCAATCTCAGACACCTTGGCCTCTCGCCAACGCGCAATAGTGCCGGGCACCATCAAAAACACTGTGGGAACTAACAGCGGCGCAAACACCGCATTGAAATACGGAGGACCGACAGACAGCTTACCCATATTCAATGCGTCAATGATCAGCGGGTAAATCGTGCCTAACAACACGGCGCCAGTTGCCACCACTAGCAAAACACTATTGGCCAGCAAAAAAGATTCACGAGAGACCAACTCCATGCGACCACCCAATGTGACGCGAGGGGCACGCCATGCAAACAAGGTCAGCGATGAACCGACAACCACCGCCAAAAATACCAATATAAACACGCCGCGTTTGGGGTCGGATGCAAACGCATGCACCGAAGTCAACACACCAGAGCGGACCAAGAATGTGCCGAGCAAGGACAAAGAAAAAGCGGCGATCGCCAACAACACGGTCCATGCTTTGAAACTGCCACGCTTCTCGGTCACCATCAGTGAATGGATCAAGGCCGTTGCGACCAACCATGGCATGAGCGATGCGTTTTCAACCGGGTCCCAAAACCACCAACCACCCCAACCGAGTTCGTAATAGGCCCACCATGAACCGAGGCCGATACCAAAGGTGAGGAATGTCCATGCAATCACTGTCCAAGGACGTGACCAGCGTGCCCATGCGGCGTCTAAACGGCCACTCAGCAAAGCTGCCACAGCAAAAGCAAATGCTACCGACATACCCACATAGCCCATATAGAGCATGGGTGGGTGGATGACGAGGCCAGGGTCTTGTAAAAGAGGATTTAAATCACGGCCATCTAAAGCGGCAGGTAACAAACGCTCAAATGGGCTGGAGGTGGTAAGGATGAACAGTAAAAATCCAACGGAGATTAATCCCAACACACTCAATACCCGCGCCACCATGTCGAGTGGCAAGCTTTTAGAAAACAGCGCAACGGCCATGGACCACAGCGCCAACAACAACACCCAAAGTAGGAGCGATCCTTCATGTCCACCCCATACGGCAGCAAACTGGTAAGGCTTAGGTAGCAAGGAATTGGAATGCTGGGCAACATAGGTCACCGAAAAATCATTCGTTAAAAAAGCAGTCGCTAGAGCGGCAAAAGAGAGCGCCACCAACACAAACTGCAATATCGCCATAGGTCTGGCCAAAGACTGCAGCGTGATTTGCAAAGACTTTGACGGCAGATATGTTCCTGTTAGAGGAAGCACGCCTTGAATCAGCGCGACGATGGTCGCCAAAATAAGCGCGAAATGACCGAGTTCAGGAATCATGGAGTGCCTAAGGCTTTGTTGTGTGTTTAGGGTTTTAAAGATTGCGCAGCTTTAGCAGCTGCTGCTTGGTCCATCGCATGCTTGGCTTCTGGGGGCATGTAGTTTTCGTCATGTTTGGCTAATACTTCGCTGGCAACAAACATACCGTCATTGCCTAGCTTACCTTGTGCAACAACGCCTTTACCTTCCTTGAACAAGTCTGGTAACAAACCCACATAAGTTACTGGCATTTCTTGCAAGGTATCGGTTATAACAAAACGCACTGAATTGCCGTCGCGCACCAAGCTATTTTCTTTCACCATGCCACCGGCACGAAAGGTGCGGCCATTGGGTGCTTCGCCTTTGCTGACTTGCGTAGGTGTGAAGAAAAAAACCAAATTGCTTTGAAATGCATTCAATACAAATGCGGCGGCTGCGCATAAAACTAAAACCCCTAAGGCAATCCACATGAATCGACGCGTTCTTGCTTTCATAAATTACCTTCGTGCTCTGCGCGTAATTGGGTTAGGAGATGCTGGTGCGCCAAACGTGCCTGCCACACCTCAATTGCCATACATGCTGCCGTGACACCCATACTGCCCCAAACGTAGAGGCCATAGCCACCCATCTCCCAAAACTGGCTCCAGCTGTCCCAAATCATGCAGCCTCCTGCGCTATCGCTTGCACCCATGCAGTGTGCGATTCACGTTGCAAAATAGTGGTTCGTACTCGGTACAAAACCAAAGCAATGGTGTAGAACCAAAAACACAAGGCCATCAATAACATGCCCCACAACATGACTTGCGCCATGCTGGGTGATTTGGTCAAAGAAACAGAGGCGCCTTGGTGCAGGGTGTTCCACCACTTCACAGAGAAATAAATGATGGGCACATTGATAGCGCCCACAATCGCAATCAAAGCACCTGCGCGGTCACCTCTTCGTTGGTCATCGATCGCAGATGTCAAAGCGATGTAACCTAAGTAAAGAAAAAACAAAATGAGTTCTGAGGTCAAACGGGCGTCCCAGACCCACCAAGTACCCCACATAGGTTTGCCCCAAAGGGCTCCGGTCCACAAAGACAAGAATGCAAACATAGCGCCAGTCGGCGCCAAAGCACGCGTCATCATGCCCGACAGTCGGGTATTGAAAGTCAAGCCCAACACACTCCAAAACGCCATGGCCAAATAAATCACCATCGACATCCAAGAAGCCGGAACGTGTACAAAAATAATGCGGTAGCCCTCGCCTTGTTGTGCGTCTGCAGGCGCCACCATAAAGCCCAACCATAAGCCCCACACGCCAAACACTGCGGCTAATGCTGCAAACCATGGCCACAAGCGCCCAGCCAAACCATAAAAGGCTTGCGGTCCAGCGTAGTGAAACCAAAAATTCGCGCGAAAAATATTCATAAACCGATTATTCCAGTGCAATGCGCAAAGCAAAAGCAGATGCCAAGGGTCCGAAGAACACAGCTGGCAACAGCATCGCCATCAAAATAGACAGATGCGCTTGCACACCCAACCCACTGACCTGCGCCTCCACTGCGCCAGCACCAAAGACCAACACTGGCACAAACAAGGGCAATACCAATAAAGACAGCAACACACCACCACCGCGCACACCCAAAGTTAAAGCAGCACCCACGCCACCCACCAAAGACAAAATCGGAGTGCCCAACAAAAGGGCCAAAGTAAGAGTGCCCAAGGCATCGCCTGAAAGGTCAAACTGCAGTCCTAAAACAGGTGCCAATAATACCAATGGCAAGCCTGAAACCAACCAATGCGCGAGCATTTTTGCCCCAATTAATAAGGGCATTGCAACCGGTGACAAAGCCATTTGCTCCAACGTGCCATCGCGGTAATCTGCTTCAAACAATCGCTGCAAAGCCAACATGGAAGACAGTAGCGCGCCCACCCATAAAACACCTGGGGCAATATTGCGCAACACATTCATCTCTGGGCCAATTCCCAACGGAAACAATGCAGCCACCACCACAAAGAAAAATACCGCACTCAATCCTTCACTTTTGCGACGCCAAGCCAGTAATAAGTCACGTTGCGCTACCGCCCAAAATGCTTGCCAAATCATGCCGCTACCAATCGAATGGGTTGGACTTCGATGGCATGGCCATTGGTCTGCAACAACTCCACTGCCTGGTGACTGGTAAAAAGCAACATCCCCCCTTGCAGCACGTGGTTGGCTAGTAAAGCGCGCAAGTTGTCTAGAGACTGCGCATCCAAGGCGACAAAAGGCTCGTCTAACACCCATAACTTTGCTGCAGTGACAGACAAACGCGCTAAGGCTGTACGGCGCTTTTGTCCCTGTGATAACACGCGCAATGGCAAATGTGCGCGGCTGTTCAATCCCATTTTTCTCAATGCATCCATGCCTTTTTCGTGGGGCAAACTACGACCCGCCACTTGTGCTTCGAATAATAAGTTTTCAATCGGCGTTAAATCTTCTTTGAGAGACAGGTTGTGGCCCATGTAGCAAAGCGTTGCACGAAAAGCTTCCACAACCTCTGGATGTTGCTGGGTCAATGCATGTCCATTCCACAAGACCTCACCAGAATCAGCGGGAGACAAGCCACAAATGATGCGCAATAGCGATGTTTTACCTACGCCGTTATCACCTTCCAAATGCAAGGCTTGTCCAGCTTGCAAAGAAAAACTCAACGGCGTAAACAAAGGCTTATGACCACGCACGCAAGAAATATTGGAAATAGTCAGCATGGCTTTTTAAAAATAACTGCCCGCATAGGTGACAACTTTTCCACCTGTGCTCATTTTGAAGCGTGCAATACCTGCACTGCGGATGGTGTTGACACCCCCAAGGTCCAACACACGTACACCGCGCGCTTGCAATTCTTGAATGCCATGCCACAAGATAAGGTTGTGCGCGTGCTGATCGCGGCCTACATCACTGGTCCAGCCTACTTGATAAGTAGCGGCCTCACCATGGATCAAAAATAGCATGCCTGCCACTCTGTCGCGACCGATATCTGCGCGGATTGTCAGCATATTTTTGCTGGGCTGCTGACGTGACTGGGAATACAAGTCAAAGAACTGCAAGGGTAATCCTGATAAGCCACGCTGTTCACGCTGTTGCATATCAGCATCTAGCAACCAACGGTATTGGCCTGGGTTGGTGCCTACGCGGTGAATCGTTAAATCGGAATTTTCAGCACCCCCCAAACGATGCCTCCATCGTTTGTCTAGTCCTGTGCGCAGGTCTGGCAAGGATTGGGTGATATCAAGCATCACCGAACTCTGCCCAGTCATCACTTTGCGCCAAGGCGAGAGGCCGAGATCTGCACCTGCCTCCTCTGCAGGTGTAAATAGCACTATGCGCAATTTATTTAAGGGAATGGTTTTTTTGAGAGTTTGGTAAATCCGCTCTTTTTCTTTCGCTGTCACAGGTGCCAGCCATACCGGACCCAACGAACATAATGCCATGCTTGCTAATTGCCCAGCAAAATAGCGCACGATAAATTGCGCCAATGCAACAGGCGCACTGTCGCGCGACACCCATGCACGCAACACATGCACGCCTAAAGTTTTCATGCAGGCGCCGTAGGCCCAGTCTTGTTGCAAGGCTGCGCCAGTGTGTGCATGGTGCGCATCCCAGGTCGCTGCGTCTATTGCATCCCAAGTGACTTTCATGCGCCTAAAATCTCCGCATGCTCAAAGCCTACGCCCAACGCAAACAAAACGAGACCGTGATGGGGCATCGTTTGAAAGAACCGCACTTGACGTTGTGGGTAGTGTTTTGGGTGTTTGTTTACCTGGGTCTGCCGCTGCTGCTGATAGGCAGCGTCATCGACCTGCTGATCCAATACTTCACCGGAACCTGTACAGGTTTTTGGTGTTGGTTTTCTTGATGTAACAAACACGTATTGCGTCACTATCGATTAAAACGAATAACTCGACTAAGGCCGAATACACGGGCCTGACAAGAGCACACGAACTGTTTTACCTCGGTACTCCATATCGTTAAAGGCTGTCATCATGACCGTTTCGCGCTCTATGCGAATCTCTGACTCGAAACCTGTTGTTTTGTTTTTACGCGTCACACCCATTTGCTTTTGAGAGGTGAGATTTGTGCCAGCAAATTCTTCCGTCGTCAAACTACTGGCCTGAACGGTGTAGAGATTAGAGCCAACTACTTTCATGAATATATTTTTACCCATAGTTTGGATTTCTACCACCACCTTTTCTGGTTTGAGTTTTCTGTCTTCTAAGGCGGGGATGACGCCTTCCAACTCGCAAGATATTTTGAAAGTTTGGGCCCAAACTGGCTGGTTGAGAAACAGACCGCATAAAACAGCGGCTGAGATGTGCGCATAGAAGTTCATATAAATGCTCCTAAGGCATTATCGCGTTAGTCAAAAGCAAGGGCTTTCATAAAAATCAACCAGGCAAAGCCTCTAGTGCTAGAGTTTTAGAACCAGACGCCTTGAAATATTCTTTCCAAAAACGGAAAAGATTGTCGACTTGAAGGCTAGGACTATTTTGTAAATAATGGATTTGAATGTCTACGCCTTGAAAGTTAATCTGCGTCTTATGGGCATAGGCAGTGCTGGTAAATTGTTCAAAAGTTGGTAAGGTCTTGTACATATTGAGTTGCTTGCTGTTTTGCAGTAAGTCTGACAACACAATCAAAGTCTTGGGGCCATCCACATGGTATTTCTGAATGGAGTTCAAACTCACCATTTGCAACATTTCTAAAATTGGAGATTCTTGTGCCGGCGCAATACTCAAAAGTTGTGTACTTTGCTCAAATATAGGTGATAAAAAACGGTCTTTGTATTGCCGATTGAGTTGCTTGATGTTTTCAGTTAACTCGTTGTGCCCCTTGCCGTCTCCTGGGTTGCATAACTCTACTAAGGGCTTGGTTTGCGCCACAAAGTCATCTCCCAATACAAAGATAGAAAGCAGATAACCAGGTGGTGTTTTGTTAGACACCAAATCGGTGACTAGAAGATCAAATGCCGCTTTTTGTGCAAGGTTCAAAGGGTCAGTTTTATCGACCAGAAGAATGTTGTGTCCGATTGGCCCGTCCATGGGACATAGGGTTTTAGGGTCAGTGGCATTACGTTTTTGGCTCCACCACCAAGCAGTAGCGCCCATGACAGATATGACAAGCAATAAAGCTAAACTTCCCAAAAGAATATTGCTGCGCTGGCGGCTACGCGCAAGCTTACTTTTACGCGACATTACAAAGCGTCCTTGGTTTGTATAGCTTGCGAGCGCTGAATAAAGTTAAGTTGTTGCACGTGTCTATCAAACAGGTTGTAAATTTTTTCTCTACGCGTTGGCAAACTATCTTCCAGTAATTTGATGCGCTCTTGCAAATGGGCATGCATTTGCTCGTATTCCGACATATCCGGTTTTTCAATCGCAGTTTTTCTTAAGGCAGGCAGAGTATCAAAGTAAGCGGGGCGCAGTGCATCTTTTCTGCTTCTGCTGTTTTCTGCTCTGAAAATACGCAACGTTGCATACAGCGCGACTTCTGACTCGTTCAACTTTTGCATCCAAGATTGGAAGATAGACTTTTTATCTTCAATTTGCTGTCTAAATCTGGAGGCAAATTGTTTTGCCCGCAGAATTTCATCGTCTAGGGCGTCGATGTTTTCTTGCTTGACCTCTTCTAAAGAGGAACGAACGTCTTCAAACTCTTCTTCAAATTCTTCGGTGGCTTGTTTTTCTCTGCGCGTAACAGCTCCATAACCAGGATACAAATCGTCAACAAACAAACCATCTATCAATGAAGCCAAGCCAAAACCAATTGTGACCAAGAACAAAATCCATGCAAGTAAATCATTCAAACCAAAAGTGTTGTTGACGAGTGCCAGCCAGGCATCTTGTGTTGGGTTGGCGCTCTCGACCAAAATAGCCGAGCGCAAATGGCCTATCGCCAAGGCCATGCACCCAATGAATCCGAGTACTGCACCCAAGGCCAAAAGGCCTAAGGTTTTGATCGCGGGCTTGATATGGAATACCCAGCGCACGGCTGTTTTGCCGACCACAAAAGCGGTGAATACATTCACGCTCGCAAGCGTTACGGCGTATAAAAATCCACCTAATAAACCAGTGCTTAGCCCCTCTGCAAAAAAAGCTGCATTAAAAATACCTTCAAACGCAACCAGCAGCAATAGCAAGGCATAACGAAAAAAGAGACCTGTTCCATCCGGATAAATAGCGTCTCTTTCTAATTGGTGATGGACACGAAACCTCTCGAGTTCCTTAAACCGACGATTCGCAGTAGACCCTAATTTTTCTAACCACGAATTTTGTTCATTAAAAATAATCAGGGCTTTGCGCTCGAAGTCAGCTGACAAAATATCTGGCTTTAAATCGAATTCATGCACTTGCGACTCGTGAATCAGTCTGTCCATACGATCCAAATCAGCCAATGTCTGAATTTGAATTTGCTCTCGGACCCCTTCTATATAGCGGACTACTTCTTGCTCGGTAACAGTTGTGACCTTGCTATGAAATGATGGCAGGCCAAGCTCTCCTAGCTTTCTAGCTTCTTCCAACAACTTAAATCGTTTGGTAATTTCGGCGACTTCAAGGGTTTTATCAGACTCTTTGGTGAAAAACCAGTCTATGAAACGTTTGAATTTGTTCATCGAATTAGAAAGGAATGTCATGCGTTTTGTTGAGAGCATTTATCTTGTTAGTCTATACAAACTCCCTAGGGTCAAACCCATTCATCTTGACGAATATCAAAAAAATACAAGCTATTCATCAAATGCTGACTTTTTATACCGATACTTGAGATGTGCAAGACCATTACAAAACTTTAGGATTACTTTCGATTGCCGATGATGTGGTGATCAAGGCTGCTTTTAAAGCTTTGGCACAAAAATACCATCCAGATAAGTACAAGGGGGACAGCAGGCACGCTCTAAAGGTCATGGCAAACCTCAACGCGGCCTATGCGGCATTGCGGACCAAGGCATTAAGGCACGATTACGATGAGAAATTATCTGCATATGCTGATAAAAATACGAAGGATACACCGCCTACCAAAAAAGAAATTCACAAAGGTCTGGTTCAAAAGATAAAGAAAAATGTACTCGATGAAATGGGAGTAATTACACTTTTTGAAGAGTTATTCAACTGCGAAGTCAAAGTCCATGCAGGCTGGATGAATTCTTACAGCACAGTGATAGAAAAGAACAGAGTCACTCTAGATTTTGTTAGCTTAAAAACAAAAATAATTGACTATCTAGAAAATTAACCCATGGCTACCACCTATCCCTTTGAACATCTCCGTGCAAAACCACACGAGCTAGATTTATTTAAAAAAGCACTCCCCAACATTTCTAAGGAGATGCCTGAATTTTTTCGAAGTATGGAAGTTGCCAATACAAGCATTGAGCAAAAAAACATGTTTGGAAATCCGCTTGGAATTCGTCAAGACCTTGGGTTTGAAAATACTTTGAAAGTATTGCTAATTGCCTGCTTCAACGACGGCATACTGACGCAAGGCGATACGGCCATAAAAGCCATAGATATTTTCCGAGCACTCACACTCAAATGGTATTCATTCGGCAACAAACTAAGCAGTTGTCTTTATTTTGCTTACTTTGCTTATTCACGTCACCCAAACGCCTTAGCATTTTTTAGCGACCACTTAAAGCAAACTGAGTTTTTGGCTGGCGGTATAAAGAGTCGCTTGAACGAACCTGACATAGCCCAACTTTTAGCCCCGACGTATTCCAAAGCTTGGTACAAAACATCAACAGGTTTGGGCGATAAATTGCATCCAATCTTGTTAAGCGATGCGGATGTCACCAAAACCAGCCTACCGCGACCAGGCTACCAAGTGCACTTCAGAAGCAGTAATCAGTTTGATTTGCGCGCACCCATGTTTATAGAAATGGATCAAGTGGAAACACCTTTGATTAGAGATGCAAAAGTGATTGTGTCGTGTCCTAAATGCGCGCAAAAATGCCGAGGCAATTTATTCAAACAAATTGAAATGACTTGCCCTACTTGTAAAACAAGCTGGACGCAGTTCACTTCTTAGTTTGGTTGGGCCGGCTTACTTGCTAACTGTTGCCACGAGTGAACAGTAAAGTCGGTGCGGTTTTGTCCTTGTGCACCTCCAAACACCACACATCCACTTTCAAATGCTATAGGATGATGTGCTGAAAATGTTTTCAGTCCCTTGAAATAATCTTTTGCTATGGTTGCTCCCGCTTTAATTTCGATGGCGTGCATCTTTCCTCCTACTGGTAATAGCAAATCAACTTCATTGCCTTCAGAATCGCGGTAGAAATACATTTCAGAAGATTCGCCAGTATTTAATCTGTCTTTCATGGCTTCCATAATGATGAAATTCTCAAACAAACTTCCCCACAGCGGATCACGCAAAACATGGTCAGCAGTTCGTAGCCCTAAAAGCCAGCAAGCTAACCCAACGTCATAAAAATACAACTTAGGTGACTTGACCAATCTCTTGCTGGTATTGGTAAACCAGGGGGGAAGTAAATGGACGATATAACTGGTTTGCAACAAATCAATCCATGCGCTAGCGGTCACATGCGAGATGCCTGTGTCGTTGGCAAGATTACTCAAATTAAGCAACTGTCCTGTGCGCCCAGCGCATAGCCTTACAAATCGCTCGAACCGATGTAAGTCGTGCACGGCGGCAAGTTGGCGCAGATCCCGCTGAACGTAAGTGGCAAAGTAATCTGCTAACGCTTGTGAAGGATTTAGTTTGCGGTCATGTATGCGCGGATAAAACCCTGTTAACAACTGCTGCGATAAATTTAGATTTTGTTTGCTACCTTTAAGCCGATGGGTCTCAGCAAGCGTAAAAGGTAATAGGCGCAAGACAGCACTTCTACCTGCCAAGGATTGTGATACTTGCGTCATCAACTCAAACTGATGGCTGCCTGTCAATACAAACTTACCAGGCTCAGGGCTCTTGTCGACCATAGACTGTAGATAAGACATCAAGTCTGGCGCGCGTTGTATTTCGTCAAAAATGGCGCCATGCGAAAACTGCGATAAAAAGCCACGCGGGTCATCTAATGCAAATCGACGTGTATCTGGGTCCTCTAATGACATATACGGCTTGTTCGTGAACAAGCTTTTAGCAAGCGTAGTTTTGCCACTCTGCCGAGGCCCCGTGATGGTCACGACTGGGTATTGACTGGCTAGCTTTTTAAGAACGGGGACAATATCGCGCTTTATCATGTGCAAATCATAGCAAAAAACCTGTAATTTGAAGATATTTTCTTCAAATTACAGGTTTTAGTTAATCTGGCAACCTAATGCATTCGGCACTGAAATCACTCGCTACGAATCTGCATCAAAAACTCTGCGCATCATCTCGTTGAAGGCTGCTGAAGACAAACTAGAATTCAAAACTTGAATTTTTCATATGTTGGTTCAATCTCCAAATTGCATAATCTTCTCTATTCATCATCCATGGTAAAAATAGTTGTATTCGAAAACCCCAACGACAGCGCAGGCACCTCCATAGAAGTAAAGGTTGGCCAAAGCTTGATGAAAGCCGCAGTAGGCGCCAATATCGAAGGTGTTGCAGCAGACTGCGGTGGCACATTGACCTGTGCCACGTGTCACGTGATGGTGCGTGAGCCTTGGCTTAGCCAACTACCCGCCATGACAGACGACGAAGACGGCATGCTCGACTTTGCGGCCTGTGCGCGTCAAGCCAATAGCCGCTTGTCTTGTCAAATTACGCTGACCGATGCGATGGATGGCATGCAGGTAGATTTGCCGGCCAGCCAGTATTGATTTATTTAGTTAAAGGGTTTTCCATTGCTTGTGCGATGGTAGTTTTGCCTTGTTCACGCAATTTATCCACGGCACCCTGTAGATCACGTGGCTCGCGGTTTTGGCTAAGTTTGGACTTGCCTTCAAAACGCTCAATCGCTATTTCTATTCCGACAATCGCTTTTAGCATGCCATCGATGTATTCAGGCGTTGAATCGCCCATCTTCCATGGTTTGGGTTCTTGGGCTTCGTGGGTTCTGGTTAAACGACCGACCACACCACGCATAAATTTTTCATCATCACGCACTGTCAATCGTCCAAACACATGCACCACTTCGTAATTCCATGTGGGTACTTGACGATGGGTTTCGTGCTTGCTGGGATACCAATTGGGAGAGATATAGGTCTCATCTCCCCGAAAAATCACCATAACATCAGCACCCTGCAAGCATTGTTGCCATACGGGATTAGCGCGAGCCACGTGCCCCGTCAATACGCCAAATTTACCAGCGGATGGATTGAACTCAAAAGGGATGTGATTGGCGTCTAGCCCACCGCTGGTAGATGTCACCAAAACGCCCAAAGGATGGTCGCCCATGATGCGGTGCAGCACTTGGGGGTCGGTGATGGCGAAATGTGGGGGGGTGTACATAAGTTTCAAACTTCCATAGCAGCAAGCCACTGGGCAGCGTCACGTATCTCTAAGTTACCAACATCCACCTCAGCCTTGCATTCGCGCACAAGCTGTACCGCTCGAGCTTTTGGCCAATGTTCTGAAAACTTTGTCAATGCTCTATGTGGCTTGCTATCTGACAATTTGCATTCCAATAAATGGGTGAGCGTATTACCTTCGCTAACGCAGAAATCCACTTCCGAATCGTCTTTTGTTCGGATGTAATGCAAGTCAACCTCTGCACCGCGTGTATCTTGCTGCCACTGTATATTTTTGAGTAAATGACAGGCAACTAAGTTCTCAAACTTTAAGCCTTCATCACCCTGCACTAAGCCCGTGTCGTAAAAATAAACCTTCGGCGCTTGTAAGGTAGCACGCGCAATATTCTTATGCCAAGGGCGCACTACGAAAACTATAAAAAGAGCTTCCAAAATATCAAGATATTTTTTGAGGGTAATAGAGGATATGTGTAGGTCGCGTGACATAGATGCCAACGAAAGCGGAGAGCCGACGCGCGAACGCAACATCTCTGCAAATAGTCGCATGGCATTAACTTCTTTGAATCTTGAAAATTCCAACACATCCTCTCGAACTAGATCTGTGAAATATCCATTTCGCCATCTCTGAGCTTCTGCATCCTTGTCAGCTAAAGCGGGCTCTGGGAATCCCCCTCTTGAGAGCAAATGCGTAAGTGCTACTTGCGGTAGCACTTGATAAGCATCGCCCCACTCGCGGACAGATAAAGGGTGAAGTCGTAATCTGAAATAACGCCCTGCCAGCGACTCACCCGCTTGTCGAAATGTATCCATGCGTGCACTGCCCGTGATGAGCATCGTCTGTCCTGGTGATCTACCGTCGTACACCCCCTTAAGCCAGCTTTTCCAATCTGCCATTTTGTGAATTTCATCGAAAACCAACAACGGCGCACTTTGACGCCAGTTTTGGTTTTGGATGATTTCTCGGTGTGCAGCAACATCAAAGTTCAGATATTGACCACCAGGAAACTCCGTAAGGAGTTGCTTGCTCAAAGTTGTCTTACCGATCTGACGTGGGCCCGTCAACACCACCATTTTCTTTTGGAGGTCTTGGCGTACGCGGTTATCTAAATAGCGCTTCATTCGACTATTTTATAGTCAAATATAAAAAAGTCGCGACTATTTTATATTTGGCTGTTGTTTTTACGGAAATAAGGCTATTAAAAGATACTTCTAGACAATGCTTTTACGCAATTAACAGATTACGGCAACACCAGTGTCTAACTTTCCAAGCAAGTAAGTGATCAGCAAATCATCCGCAAAAACACCAGCCATCAACTGCAACTCTTTCGCCTCGACCGCGTCAAGTGCAAGCCGGCTCTGAGTCGTCCAAGCTAGCGCCGCTGCCATTGACCTTTGTTTGTCAGACTCAGGGGAATAATGCATCTTGTTAAAAACACGCTGCCGGTAATTTTCCCCGGGTGCAATATTAGGCGCAGACAACAAGATATCGATTTCATCAACAAGTGTTCGCTGCGTATGGGCGTGCGAGCTTGCAAACGCACGCGCAGTTTCTAGCCAATCATCCACGTCAGTGGAGGTGTAACTCAATGGCGTATGTTGAGGATGGGCCTTAAGAGCTGAGACAAAAGAATCTGTCCATTGCGCATCATGTCCATAAGCCAACATTAGAAATTGAACCGTCTGCCTCCAAAGCGCATCCACATATTCGCTTCGAGAAAACAAGGGGCCAGGCAATCGATGCAAAGCCATATGGTGGATTTTGTCGAGCACAGATCTGGCTTGGTTCTCTCCATAAAAACTACCAAAATCGCCATTCTTCTTTTCAATATGGTGCACTATGCGCAACACAAACTCCGGTCCATATAACTGGTCGCGGTCAGCACTCACCGTAATTTTGAGGGGCATGGGGTCTGAAGCGTCAGCGCCTGAGGTGTGTCGAAGGGCTGATAGAAGAATATGTTGCTTCACAGGGATGGGCATATCAAAAGGCTCTAGCCATTCTTGACCCAAAACAAAACTGATTTGCGCATGTAATTGGCTTTGCAGTGGTTCACCATAGATGCGTTCTTCAGGCCAACGGCCGTGGTCGTGCAATAAAGCACCCAGTACACCGACGCGCTCCCAACCTTCTACTTGCTCTGCGTGGATGTAAGCCAACGCGGCAGAGGGCACTTTGTACATCGCATGCCTTGCATCGTGGGCAGGTTGTGCTTTTTGTGCATGGACAGACATTTGCTTCCACAGCGCATCACAAGCTTTGCGCAAAACATCGTGCCCTTCTGATGACCAATACCAAGCGTTTAGTTCTTGGTTTTGTTTGTCCGTAAAAGAATATGGGAGTGTTTCAATGAAGGCTTGACTGCGTTGCTTTAAAAAGACTGGTAAAACTTCAGGTAGGTCTTCGGGAAATGGGTCATGGAAGAAGAACTGCCGCCAGTCAGTCGTTTTTTTCAGAAGTAAGCTAAAGATCATTAAATAACAATCAGAACCTACGGACTCTTAATTTGTAAGGTCAATAGTTTCTTATTCCCCACTAACGATTGCATTTGATTAATTGCAACACTATTGAGTTGCACCAAACGAATTGACGCACTCAGCCCCTGTTGAATCAAAACTGAATTGATACTCTCCAAGTTGGACAAAACAACCAATTGCTCCAATGTGGCCGAGTCACGCATATTGCCTTTTTGTGATGACTTAAATTGCCGCCACTGAGCAGCCGTTTTCCCAAACAGTGCCATGTTCAATAAATCTGCCTCACTGGCATATACAGTTACTGTCTGCGCCTTAGTCAATCGCGGAGGAATCAGATGCGCCCTGATTGCATCAGTGTGAATTTTGTAATTAACCTTGGTCAAGGTGCGCTGAAAGTTCCATTCAAGTGAGGTGCTCTTAGCCTCATCATCCTTGAGACGCTGGAACTCTTTGATAAGGTAAAGCTTGAACTCCGGACTTAGCCATGACCCAAATTCAAATGCAATATCTTTATGGGCATAGGTGCCCCCATACCGGCCTGCTTTAGCCATAAGACCAACGGCACCCGTAGCTTCTATCCACTTCTTTGCTGAGAGGTAGAAGCTATTACTACCGGCTTCGTTTTTAATTCCCTCGAATTCGGGGGAATTAAAACTGGGGTTACTGAGTTGTTCCCACACGCCCAAAAATAAGACTGTGTCTTTATTTTTGAGCCATTGCTCTATAAGCGAGCTGCCACCATCAAAACTCTTCACCATATCGGTTAGTGAAATGTAATCATGCTCGTGACGAGACACGATAGAAATAGGGGCGTTCTTGGCGGTAATGATTCGATTTTCCATTTGCACCATTGATGTGAAATCACCTCGGCAATTATGAATAATTATCAAGCACTTGGTGTCCGGTTCAGCTTTCTAAATGTTGGGACAGCGATTTGAGACGGCGATGTAACTCGAGAGGTCAGATCGACTTGATAGTTCTTAGGGATAAAAGCAAACATGCGGCTTCATGAAACCAAAGGAACCCGCAGCATGCAATCTCACCTACATGAACGAATTGACTCAAGACCCGAACCAAGCCCCATGGCCATCATTGGTGCCATCCTCGCCCAAGGCGCTATTCGCTTTCTCGATCGACAAAAAAGAGAGCAAAGGGCCGCTGAGAAAAGCATCAACCCCGCTTAGCCACTACAAAACTGAATGACTTTACGTGGGCTTCAAGACTTCAGGAATATCACGCGCGCCGTGCAATATGCGAACGATAGTGACCTGCTCTGTCGTGGACTCAAAAAAGATCACGTAGTTGCCATGCGCGCATGAACGCAAGTCATCAGCGTGACCAGCTCACGTTTGTCAACATACACAGTGAGCGCCCGCTCTGCGGGAATAGACACGCTGACGTGTTCGCCAAACTCATTGGTAGCGGACACCTCGCAGGTCAAAGGAGCGTGAGCTTGGGTGAGAAAAGGAAGCGGCATATGTCGCCAGGGCCACCAGTGGTGGTCAATATGCCTGAGGGTGTTGCTTTCAGTGTCCCGCCAAAGCGGCTGTGCCGTAGCCCGACACGGCGGCAGGCTGGCCGCCGCGCCGAATCGCCACTGCGCAGTATTTGAACTCGGGGATCTTCCCAAACGGGTCAAGCGCTGCATTGGTCATCAAGTTGGCTGCTGCCTCGTAATAGGCAAACGGCATGAACACTGCCCCCAGCGGCGTGCCGTCGTCACGGCGCACGTGAATAGCCACTTCGCCCCGGCGTGACTGCACGGTGATCACATCTCCCGTAGTCAGTCCCAAATCAGCCAGATCGGCCCCGCACATCGAGGCGGTCGCCATGGGCTCAATCGCGTCCAGCACCACCGCACGCCGCGTCATGCTACCGGTGTGCCAATGCTCAAGCTGGCGGCCCGTGATGAGCACGAACGGATAGTCTGCATCGGGCCGTTCGTTAGCCGCAATGATGTCTGCAGGCACCAACTTGACGCGGCCATCTTCGGTTGGAAAATTGTCAATGAACACCGTGGGTGAACCTGGGTCATCAGCGCTCAGGCAAGGATAAGTCACGCTGGATTCACGCCCCAGACGTTCCCAGGTAATACCGCCAATTACCGCATGCATGGCCTGACGCATTTCGTCATACACAGCCGCCACGCCCGAATGCTCACCCTGGTAGTCCCAGCCACAACCCAGCCGATAGGCTAATTGCTGAATGATCCACAAATCTGGCTTGGCATCACCCGGTGGGTCAATCGCCTGTTTTCCCAACTGCACCATGCGGTCAGTGTTGCTGACAGTGCCGGTTTTTTCGGGCCAGGCCGTCGCGGGCAGCACCACGTCAGCCAGCCAGGCGGTTTCGGTCATGAAAATATCTTGCACCACCAAATGCTCCAGGCTAGCCAGTGCGTGCCGCGCGTGGTTCAAGTCGGGGTCGCTCATGGCGGGGTTTTCACCCATCACATACATGCCGCGAATCTTGTGCGGGTCGCTGTCAGGCGCCAGCGCCTTGTGCATGATCTCCACCACGGTGTAGCCGGGTTTGTCGTCAAGTTTCACATTCCAGAAATTCTCAAACCAGTCGTGGTTGGCCTTGTCGTCCACCCGCTGGTAGTTGGGAAACATCATGGGAATCAAACCGGCATCGCTGGCACCTTGCACATTATTTTGGCCGCGCAGCGGGTGCAGCCCAGAGCCCGGTTTGCCAATCTGGCCCGTCACCGTTGCCAGCGCAATCAGGCAGCGCGCATTGTCAGTACCGTGCACATGCTGGCTGATGCCCATGCCCCACAAAATCATCGCGCCTTTGGCTTTGGCAAATTCACGCGCCACTTCCCGGAGCGTTTGGGCTGGAATACCGCAGATCGGTGCCATGCCTTCGGGGCTATAGGACTTGACGTTTTCCTTCAGTGCTTCAAAATTACTAGCACGTTGGGCGATGAAATCGTTCGCTACCAGCCCTTCCTCAATCACCGTATAGATCAATGCATTAAGCATTGCAACGTCAGTATCGGCCTTGAACTGCAGCGTACGCCAAGCGTGTTTGCCGATGTCTGTGATGCGCGGGTCGGCCAGCACAATTTTTGCGCCGCGCTGTGCGGCGTTTTTCATCCAGGTGGCAGCCACCGGATGGTTGGCGGTCGGGTTCGAGCCAATGACAAAAATCAGATCAGAATGCTCAACATCATTGACCTGATTGCTCACCGCGCCAGAGCCTACGCCTTCGAGTAAAGCAGCCACGCTGGACGCGTGGCACAGACGGGTGCAGTGGTCTACGTTGTTGCTGCCAAAGCCAATACGTACCAGTTTTTGGAACAGATAGGCTTCTTCATTGCTACCCTTGGCTGAGCCAAAACCAGCCAGCGACTTTTTACCGTGCGTGTCGCGCAGATTTTTGAGCGTGCTGCCACTCAAATCCAAAGCTTCCTCCCATGTTGCCTCGCGGAACACTTCCGACCAGTCAGCGCTGTTGCGGTTTAACTTTTCCAGCAGCGCCGGGTCTTTGGCCACCCCGGCTTTACGGATCAAGGGTTTGGTCAGGCGCTGTGGGCTGGCCGCGTAGTCAAAACCAAAACGGCCTTTGACACACAGGCGGCTGTGATTGGCCGGGCCGTCACGGCCATCCACGCTCACGATCACGTTGTCTTTGACGTTGTAGGTCAGCAGGCAACCGACACCGCAAAACGGGCAAACTGAATCGACTTTTTGATCTACGAGCTGCGTGCCAATTTGGGTCTTGGGCATCAGCGCCCCTGTTGGACACGCCTGCACGCATTCGCCGCAAGCCACGCAGGTGCTGTCTCCCATGGCATCGTTCAGGTCAAACACAATTTCACTGTGCGAGCCGCGCATGGAATAGCCAATAACATCGTTGACCTGCTCTTCGCGGCAGGCGCGCACGCAGCGGTTGCACTGAATGCAGGCATCCAGATTGACAGCCATCGCCGGATGCGAAACGTCAGCCTTCGGCTGTTCGCGTCGAAGGGCTTTGAGTTCGGGACGAGCCGTCACGCCAAGTCGCGCGGCCCAGTCGCTGAGCTCACCGTGCTGGCCAGAATTTTTTTCGATGCCGTCCGCATCGTTCCATTTGTAGCCCACATCAGGCATATCTGACAGCAGCATTTCCACCACCATCTTTTGGCTTTTGACGGCACGCGCGCTGTTGGCTTGCACTTCCATGCCGGAGGTGGCTGTGCGGCAGCAACTGGGCGCCAACACGCGTTCACCCTTTACCTCCACCACACAAGCGCGGCAATTGCCGTCTGCGCGGTAGCCGTCTTTGTAGCAAAGATGCGGAATGGCTATGCCATGGCGCTTGGCGGCCTTCAGAATAGTTTCGCCCTCGTAAGCGTGAAGGGTGTTGCCGTCGAGTTTGAAAGCCACCGTTTGCGGCAGAACTTCAACCATTTTGGTGGGCGCGTTCATGATGCTTCTCCATGGATACTGTGCTCAGTCACTGCGGCTCCAGCGGGTCGCGGCAGGCTGCCCTGCCAGGCGGCTTCGCCGACTTCTAACGCAAAATATTTCTGAATGCTGCGAATCGGATTGGGCGCAGCCTGGCCCAAGCCGCAGATGGATGCATCGCCCATCACTTCAGCCAGGTCTTCCAGCGTTTGCGCGTCCCACCTGGGCGCCTGCATTAGCTTGACGGCTTTGGCGGTGCCCACACGGCAAGGCGTGCATTGGCCACAGCTTTCGTGTTCAAAAAACTTCATCACATTCAGCGCAGCATCACGGGCCTTGTCTTGGTGCCCAAGAATCATGACCGCCGCAGAGCCAATAAAGCAGCCGTAGGGCTGAAGCGTGTCAAAGTCCAAGGGAATCGCATTCAGGCTGGCGGGCAAAATGCCGCCCGAAGCACCGCCGGGCAGGTAGGCGTAAAAGTCGTGGCCTGGCGCCATGCCGCCGCAATACTCGTCTATTAATTCCTGTACCGTGATGCCAGCAGGTGCCAATTTAACGCCTGGGTTTTTCACCCGACCGCTGACGCTGAAGCTCCTCAAGCCCTTGCGGCCATTGCGGCCAAAGCTGGTGAACCACTGGGGGCCTTTTTGAAGGATGTCGCGCACCCAGTAAAGGGTTTCGAAGTTGTGAGCCAGCGTGGGCCGGCCAAACAGGCCCACCTCTGCGATGTAAGGTGGGCGCATGCGCGGCTCACCGCGCTTGCCCTCAATGCTTTCAATCATGGCGGACTCTTCGCCGCAAATGTAGGCACCCGCACCTCGCCGCAGTTCAATCAATGGCAGACGGCAAGGCGGGTCTGCCTGCAGTTTGGCGATCTCGTCCTCTAGCATCTTACGGCAGCCATGGTATTCGTCGCGCAGGTAGATGTAGCACGCATCTATGCCCACCACCCGTGCAGCAATCAGCAAACCTTCCAGAAACCGATGCGGGTCACGCTCCAGGTAAGTACGGTCTTTGAAGGTGCCGGGCTCGCCTTCGTCGATATTGACCGCCATCACGCGCGGTGCAGGCTGGTCCCGCACAATGCGCCACTTGCGTCCGGCGGGAAAGCCCGCACCACCCAAGCCGCGCAGGCCGGAGTCCTCCATGGCCTTGATGATGCGTTCGATGTCATCTTCACCATAGACGATGCTGGCAGCCAGCGCGTAACCACCGCTGGCACGGTACATCTCATACGTGGTTTGGCCCGGCGTTGCGCCGTTTTCCTCCCCCGGAATACTTTTCTCAGCAAACTCTGACGCTTTAAAACCTGTAGCTGCTTGCCCACGTTTTTCATGGGTTAAGCCGCTACTTACCACCTTTAAAACGGCCTCTGGCGTCGCAAAAGGCACTGGGCACTGGTGCACCACTGCTGCGGGTGCCTGCTCACAACGGCCAATACAGGGAGCAGCGATCACACGAACGTCCTGCTTGCCTAACAGCTCAGGTAATCTGGCCAGCAAATCTTGTGCGCCAGCCAGCTCACACGCCAGACCGTCACACACACGCACCGTCAGGCCGGGCGCAAGGTCGTCACCACGCAGCACCTCAAAGTGGTGATAAAAAGTCGCCACCTCGTAGATCTCGGCCATCGGGACGTTCATCTCTTTGGCCAAAGCCACCAAGTGCCTGTCGTGCAAGCCGCGGTAGGCATCATTGAGCTGGTGCAAATGCTCAATCAGCAAGTCGCGCCTGTGGCCGGCGACGGGTTTGTTGCCGATCAGGGCGCGAACTTCATCGATGGACTCCTCATCTGCCTGCCGCCCCTTGAGTTTGCTTTTGCGCTTGATGCGCTCGCGCAAATCGTCCATCGTGGCGATGGGCACTGCTTTGACTTCGTGAAGGGGGGCAGGATGGTTCATGTTGCCTTGAAGAGAAAATAAGTTGAAGAAGGTTTCATCAAAAAATTTGCGACGCTGAGCTGTGTATGGTGTACGCCCCAAGCGAGAAAGAATCCCACAGTTGCCTTAAGCAAATGCGGCCAGCGCGGGGCTCACGGCAAAGGTGCCGCTACTGCGGCCCGCTTCAGAAGCAGCCATTCTTTCATGCGCTGGTTTCTTCTCGGTTGCCAGCTCGCGGCGGTCATTAGCGATTTGGCATCCAGCGGTTCAAGCCCGGCACGGCAATGATGCGCCCTGTGTCGAAGCTTCCTGACATTTGTCTGTTCATGGTATTGATCTATGACTTTGTATATCCGAATAGAGTGTAAGGTGCAGGTGCGAGCAGGTCAAATTGAATCGGGACATGACATGATTCAAAAAATAAATGTTGGAATTTACGAGTGACCCACGCTTGCCCATTCCGTGTGGCCGCTGCACCTTGGAGGCAATCCACCGCAACAGCCGAAACACAAGCCACATCTCTCCCAGGCTCACAAAGAAGCAGCTTGTGTTCGGTGGATCGCTGGCGCACCGGCAGGCGGGGTAGAGATGTCATCGCCAACACTAGGGTAACTACGCGCTGTGTTTACAAAACCTTAAATGTAACAATTGGGCTCATGTTCACCGATCAACCACGCTCAAATGCCGCACCGCGTTATGGTCCAGCAATCATCTTTTCAAACTCAAGAAGACCTTCTGTTTTCCATGACTTTTCTAGGTATGGTGGCTAAGTAGAGCCAATCCATTTCGAGACTGTACGTTGCAGAAGCATAAAACACCTCTTTTTTTTAGGCATCTCAATTGAATCGAGATAATCGACTTAATTTCTATTCTTTTTTTCAATGTGAAAGTAGTTCGTTACCTTGTGTAAATATTCTCGAAAGGGAAATGAGCGGGTAATATTTTTAATTAGTTTTTTCAATACTAATAACGGAGATAGTTATGATCAGAAAATATGCGCAAAAGTTATATTTCACTTTGGCGGTGGCTTTAGGTTTGACAATCGGTCTGCCGCAAGCCGCAATCAGCGCTGAAACACAGTACTTTCCGATACCAAGCAGCCGAATTGGCCCATTTTCAGCAATGGGCACGGGCTACTACGGCGCCCAAATTGACTACATGAACTATGTCAATATGACTGGCGGCGTCAATGGCGTCATGCTCACCTGGCAGGAATGCGAGACCGAATATAACGCGGTCAAAACAGTCGAGTGCTATCAGCGCCTGACCACCAAAGATGGCCAAAAAATGGTGGTGTTCGACACCCTAGGTACACCCGGAGCCTACGCCGTTATTAATCGTATGGCTACTGACAATGTGGTCTTGGCGCAATACGGCTATGGCCGATCAGATGCGGCAGATGGCAGAGTCTGGCCGTGGGTTTTCAACGCGCCAAGCACCTACTGGAGCCAAATCGCAGTGAAGTTGCGGTTCATGGCTGAGATAGAAGGCAATGTCAAAGGCGAAAGCATGACCGAAGAACAAGCCATGAAGATCATGAAGGGCAAGAAAATTGTTCACCTTCATATCGACACCGCGTTCGGACGTGAACCCTTGCCAGCGATGAGAAAAATTGCCGCTGACTGGGGCATCAAATTGGTCGAAATTGCAGTGGTATCACCAGGCCTAGAACAACAATCCCAGTGGCTGCAAATCAGGCAGGAAAAGCCGGACTGGGTCACTTTCTGGGGAGCGGGTTCTGGCATGAACTCCACGGGTATGACGAACGCCGCGCGCATTAACTTCCCGCGTAACCGCATGATGTATGTCACCTTCGGCGGTGCCGAAGAAGACATGTTTCCCGCAGGAGATGCGGCAATCGGAACGTACGTCGTCATGAACGCTATTCCCGGCGACAACCCATTGATCAAGAAAATCAAGGACACCGTCTACGCCGCAGGTAAAGGCAACATGAGTGATCCCAACCGCGTGGGCACTGTCTATTACAACCGCGGCCTGGGTGCGGCAATGATGTGGGTTGAAGGACTGCGTAACGCACAACGCATCCACAAAAAGGTTGGCAAGGCAGTCACCGGTGCCGAGTTCAGAGATGGCTATGAGGCCATTAACTTGACAGACGCTCGCTTGGCTGAGTTAGGTGTGCCTGGGATGCTCGCGCCTTTTGCGTTCACCTGCGCTAACCACGAAGGCTCCGGGAAATTTGCTTTGATGCAGTGGGACGGCAAGAAGTTCAGCGGTGTCAGACCTTACACCGACAGCCTCGACAAGCCATTCATCAGGCAAATTCTTGAAGAGTCCGCCAAGAAATTTGCAGATGAAAATAAGGTTGTGCCCAAGAAGTGTTGAGCACTTTAGCTGACTAAATAGAAACAAAATAAGAAATTGTTTTGGTATGCAAGCCAGTTTGAATATTTGAAATAGCTTGCATCTCCTTATCGATATCTTGACGGCCGCGGAGCTTGTCTCCGCCGCTTATCGCTTACGCTGCCAAATACTTGAGTGCCGTCTAACGACAAGCGAGTTGGTGTGGTTATGAGAAGTATTTCAAAAAACCTTCGCATTCCAAAGCCGGATTAGATATTCAAGACGCACATTTTAGGATTTTTGATGAATACCAATTCTGAAAATATATTAGAGATTAGAAATATTGAGGTTCTGTACAACAATGCAATATTAGGATTGCACGATGTATCTCTGAATGTACCCAAAGGGAAAATCGTCGCGCTACTCGGCGCCAACGGTGCAGGTAAAAGCACAACCTTGAAATCAATCTCTAATATGTTGAGCTTGGAGGGAGGCAAGGTTACGAAGGGTTCGCTTCAATACAGTGGTACTGTGATCGAAAAGCAGCAGCCCACTGACCTCGTTCACCTGGGAGTAGTGCACGTGCTGGAGGGAAGGCGTTGCTTTGGACATTTAACTGTCGAAGAAAACATCATCGCCGGGGCGTACTCAAAAAAGCTATCCAAAGGTGAGATGAGTCAAGAACTCGAACGACTGTACGGCTACTTCAACCGACTCAAAGACAGACGAAAGAGCCAAGCGGGTTACATCTCAGGCGGAGAACAGCAAATGGTCGCTGTTGCTCGCGCAATGATGGCAAAGCCAAAAATGCTGCTGCTGGACGAGCCTTCCATGGGTTTGGCGCCTCAATTAGTGGCCGAGATATTTAACATCGTCAGAGAGTTAAATAAAAAGGAGGGCGTGAGTATTCTGCTGTCTGAGCAAAATACAAACATTGCCCTAAAAAATTCAGATTATGCATACATCCTTGAAACAGGCTATATCAAGCTGGAAGGCACAGCAGCTAGCTTGCTGAGCGATGACAAAGTAAAAGAACTGTATTTGGGTATTTCAAAAGGAGGACGCGTGAACTTCAAGGATGCTCATAAGCGTAAAGAGATAAGTGAGAGCAAATGATGACAGAGAATAGGACATTTCCGATCGGCGATCCCGTTTTGGAGTTAAAAAATATTTCATTGCGGTTCGGTGGTGTCAAAGCCATCACTAACATTTCTTTCAATGTTTTAAAGCACGAGATAAGAGCCATCATCGGACCGAATGGCGCTGGTAAAAGCTCACTTTTAAACTGTATCAATGGAATCTATAAACCACAAGAAGGTTCTATCCTGTTCAGCGGAAAAGAGCTCAAAAATATCAGTCCCAACGTGGTTGCGAACAATAAAGTTTCCCGAACATTTCAGAATCTGGCTCTCTTCAAGAGGATGTCAGTTTTAGACAACATAATGATTGGTAGAACCCTTCACACAACCAGTAACTTCTGGCAGGTAGGTTTTGGTCTACCAAAGGCCCTGAACGAAGATCGGGAAAATAAACGCAAATGCGAGGAAATCGTTAAATTTTTAGAGATTGAACATATTAAAGACGCTCCAGTGGGGAAGCTTGCGTATGGACTTCAAAAGAAAGTTGAATTCGGACGTGCGCTTGCAACGGAAGCTGACATTCTCATGCTCGATGAGCCGATGGCGGGAATGAACGTTGAAGAAAAACGGGAAATGTGCCGATTCATCCTGAAGGTTAACGATGAGATTGGAACGACCATCGTTTTGATCGAGCATGACATGGGGGTCGTGATGGATATTTCTGACCGGGTGGTGGTTCTCGACTACGGAAAAGTAATTGGTGATGGCGTACCGGACGAGGTGCGATCCAGTCAGGCTGTGGTTGATGCGTATTTAGGGGTTTCCCATGATTGACCAACTGTTATTTATTCTTGAAGTTGTGGTTGCTGGCCTGTTGTCAGGAACCATGTATTCGCTGGTCGCGTTGGGATATGTTCTCATCTACAAGTCATCATCGAATTTCAACTTTGCTCAAGGGGCAATGGTATTTTTCGCTGTGCTCTCATTTGTCGGTTTGATGGAATTAGGCCTGCCATTCGCAGCCGCATTCATCGCCACCATCATGCTGATGATGCTTCTTGGCCTATTGACCGAAAAGTTGGTCTTGCGCCCCCTGACGAACCAGAGCGAAGAAACTGTCCTGATGGCTACCATTGGGCTTGGCTTTTTTCTTGAAGGTTTGACGCAAGCGGTCTGGGGCGTCGAGGTCAGAAAACTGGATTTGGGAATTAAGGACTTTCCGATTCCATGGATTGCGGACAACTTGAATTTGTTGATCAGTGCACTTGATCTTGTGGCTGCCATTGTGGCGCTTACCATGATTTCTGGCATCACGTTGATATTCAAATACACCAAGGTCGGATTGGGCCTGAGAGCGGTGGCAGATGATCCGGGTGCGGCGAGTTCAATTGGCATTCCGCTGAAGAACATCATGTTTTTCGTATGGTCAGCCGCAGGTGTGGTGGCGTTGGTCGCCGGCATGATGTGGGGAGCCCGAGCCGGCGTTCAATTTGCCCTGGTTGATTTGGCATTGAAGGCTCTACCGGTGTTGATCATTGGTGGGTTTTCTTCAATCAGCGGCGCACTCATTGCAGGTCTGATCGTTGGAGCCTCCGAGAAACTGCTGGAGGTTCTTCTGGGCCCCATGGTGGGTGGCGGCATTGAAGGCTGGGCTCCTTACGTGATGGCCATACTGTTCCTGCTTTACAGGCCTGAGGGCCTGTTTGGCGAAAAGATCATTCGGAGAGTTTGAGTTATGAAACCCATTTTTATGACATTTACCAAAAAAGATCTTTTGAACTTTTTTGTTGTAATGGCCATTGCTGTTGTTGTCATACCCAATATTGTTCCTACGAGCTATTGGTATGTTTCTATTTTGATTCCGTTCTTGTGTTTGGCACTGGCAGGAATCGGACAGCAGATCATTATTGGATACACGGGTCAACTGGCGCTCGGAGCCGCCGGATTCATGGCGGCCGGGGCGTTCACCTGTTTTAATCTGATGTTGCGAGTGCCAGAAATGCCGTTTCTGTTAGCACTCATCCTGTCTGGATTTGTCGCTTCTGCATTTGGTATTTTATTTGGGCTGCCGAGCTTGCGAGTACGAGGAATCTATTTGATGGTGGCCACGCTCGCCTCGCAGTTTTTCATCGTCTGGATGATTGACAAATTCGGCTGGTTCAAGAACTATGACTCGTCGGGCATTATTACTGTGCAGCAGATCGTCATCATGGGCAAGCCTTTTACCTCGCCAGTATCCATGTATTTGCTGACGCTGGGCATTGTCACCTTGCTTACCTTGATCGCAATGAATTTAGCCAGAGGGAGCACAGGTAGAAAGTGGATGGCTGTGCGAGACATGGATATTGCCGCAGAGTCAATGGGTGTGTCGCTCTTGAAAACCAAGCTCCAAGCCTTTGCAATCAGCTCATTTTATTGCGGGGTTGCAGGCGCGCTGTTTGCATTCACTTATCTTCAATCGCTGGAGCCGGCTGCTTTTAGCATTAAGCTATCGTTTCAGATCCTCTTTATCGTGATCTTGGGAGGGTTGGGAACCATCAACGGCGTCTTCATTGGTACAGCCTTTATATTGCTGTTTCCAGTGTTATTGAACATTGTGGGAAACAATGTATTTCACGGCGCTATCAATGCGACTCTGATTTCGTCTGCCGAACAAATGGTGTTTGGTGCATTGATGATCATTTTCATGATTTTCCAGCCACTCGGCATGGCGAAGATGTGGGAGAACCTGATGCAGAAAATAGGTTCAAAGCCCGCCCACCCACCCACGGCTCATGGCGACTTGGCGAAACCTGGCACAACGTTGCCTGTCTAGTTAGGCTATTTACAGCGCTTTGTTGGCTTGTGCCCCGGCGATGACGAAGCGCAGCTTCGGTGTCGCCGATCTTGTGTGGTTTGATGTGGCGAGGTGGAGCACGGGAGCGGGCTGACAGCAAGCAAGCCCCAGTATTCCGAGAGCTGCGTGTCAGTACACAAATACCTGTCTGGCTATTTAGCCCCGATCCAGTACCAGCACAACATCTGTGCCGAGTTGAACCAATTCTTCAAACAACATCTGGCGCCCAGCGGGGTTTTCTCCATGAGCTGGGCGTACAGAAACACCAGTGCGTGGCCTGAGGATGCCTAAGGGCCTGCTGAGCAAGCTTGAGATCTTTGTACTGGCGGAGAAGGAGGGATTCGAACCCTCGGTAGGGTCGCCCCTACGCCTGATTTCGAGTCAGGTACATTCGACCACTCTGCCACTTCTCCGCGTGAAATGATGTTTGTCGACTGGAGATTCTAACCATCACCTTTTAATCTAAACGCGCGTTAAGCACGTAGTTCTAAAACACCACCCATATATGGTCGCAGCACTTCAGGCACACTGACGCTTCCATCTGCTTGCTGGTAGTTTTCTAAAACAGCCACCAATGTGCGTCCCACTGCTAAACCTGAACCATTGAGGGTGTGCACGAGTTCGTTCTTACCTTGTGCATTTTTGAATCTTGCCTGCAAACGACGCGCTTGAAACGCCTCGCAATTAGAAACCGAGCTTATTTCGCGATAGGTGTTTTGCGCAGGCAACCACACTTCTAAATCGTGGGTTTTACTAGCACCAAAACCCATGTCTCCGGTGCACAACGCCATCACGCGGTAAGGGAGTTTTAGCTTTTGCAAAATAGCTTCCGCATGCGTTGTCATGTCTTGCAAGGCTTGCTCGCTATGGTCGGGATGCACGATTTGCACCATCTCTACTTTGTCAAACTGGTGTTGGCGAATCAAGCCACGCGTGTCGCGCCCTGCACTGCCAGCCTCTGATCTAAAACAAGGTGTGTGCGCAGTCAACTTGAGTGGCAAATCACTTTCTGCCAACACCACATCGCGCACAAAATTTGTTAGGGTAACTTCGCTGGTAGGAATTAAATACAGAGCTTGGTTGTCAGCAGATTCACCTTCTTGTCCGCCTTTTTTAGCAGCAAATAAATCTTCTTCAAACTTTGGTAACTGGCCTGTGCCACGCAGAGTGTCGCCATTGACGATGTAAGGCGTGTAGCACTCGGTATAGCCGTGTTCTTGGGTTTGTACATCGAGCATGAATTGCGCAAGTGCGCGGTGCAAGCGGGCTATCTGGCCTTTCATCACGGTGAAGCGTGAGCCAGAGAGTTTCACACCCATGTCGAAATCCAAACCTAGTGGTTCGCCTAAATCTACGTGGTCTTTAGGTGCGAAGGCTAAAGGCTGTGGATCTTTACCCGTGGCGCTCCAGCGGCGTAACTCCACATTGCCGTGCTCGTCGGCGCCTACAGGCACGCTCTCATTCGGTAAATTGGGAACTGCCAACAACAAGGTTTGCAACTCGGTTTGCAAAATGTCAAGACGCGCAGCAGATTGCTCGAGTTCGGTTTTGATATCTGCTACTTGTGCCATTTCAGCATCGGCACTTTCGCCTTTTGATTTGCGAATACCAATCTGTTTAGACACAGTATTGCGTATTGATTGCAATTCCTCGGTGCGGGTTTGCAATGTTTTGCGCTCGTTTTCTAAGGTTTGAAATGCTTCTACATTCAAAAAGGCTTGTGGTGACTTACGGGTTTCAAGTCGGGCAATGACTTGGGGTAGGTCGCGACGCAATAGGGTGATGTCTAGCATTTACTTCAAACCTTTAGGCAAAGGAAATTTAATAGTCTCTTGAATACCGTCCAAC